>JAAYFU010000040.1 GCA_012728095.1 Clostridiaceae bacterium | reverse complement strand
GGCTTGCACATTACTTTTTTTCATGTTACTTTGTTCTTGGTTCTTTCCATTTGCAGGCTTTTCCTTTTTGGAAGCCTACCAAAGGTCTTTTAGGTCTCATTTCTTCATACTTAGTTAACAGAGCCTAAAATTTTTTATGAATAATCACCACTTAGATAATAATACAACCCTGTTTATTTTAAAATAATTACCACTTTATTTTTTATTCCAACCAATAAAACTAAGAAAACGCGAGATATTTTCAAACAGGGAATAAACAATTATAAATGAAGTATACTTAAAATAGCTTACATCCTGATTTTTTGCTATTATGGAGTTGCTCTTCAGGCTTTTTCAAAATATACTTAACTTAGCAAATATATTATTGGAGGTATTTTCCATGGGAGAAATTTTAAAAGCCTTTTTTGTGCCTCATCCGCCGCTTATTATTCCCGATATCGGAAATGGCGAAGAATCCAGGATCTCATCTACAATTGAGGCTTATCATGAAGTAGGCAGACAGGTGAGGGATTTATCTCCTGACGTTATTATTCTTACTACTCCTCATGGACCTGCATATAGCGATTATATCCACATCTCGCCCGGTTCCAGGTTAAGTGGTTCATTTAAAAATTTCGGAGCTCCGAGGGTAAAATTCGAATTTAATTCTGAAACCGGCTTGATAGATAAAATTGTTGAGATCGCCCGTTCCTATGGTATAGAAGCGGGCGGAGAAGGTTCCAGCAGGGAAGGTTTGGATCACGGCGCCTTAGTGCCTTTATATTTCGTATCTCAGTATTATACTGATTTCACTTTAATTCGTATTTCAATTGCCGGTCTGTCCCTGGAACAATTGTATATTTTCGGTTATTGTATCCAAAAGGCTGTGTTGGCATATGATAAGAAGGTCATCCTGATAGGCAGCGGCGATTTATCACACAGACTCACCAGCGACGGGCCTTACGGATTCGCCCCGGAGGGGCCGGTTTTTGACAAGTACCTGGTTGAAACTGTAAAAGAAGCTGATTTTAAGAAACTGATCGGTATTGACAATGAGCTTTGCTACAAGGCGGGAGAATGCGGGCTAAGGTCATTTGCGATTATTGCGGGCGCGCTGAACGGTCTCTGTGTCAAGTCAAATGTTTTATCTTATGAAGGTCCTTTCGGTGTGGGATATATGGTAGCGGAGCTTACTCCCGGAAGCCGGGATCTCTCCCGTGATTTGTATTCTTTCATGGAGAATAAGCATAAAACAGAAATCGAAGTCATACGCAAAGCCGAGGATCCTTATGTTGCGCTTGCCCGACAATCTCTCGAATACTATGTAAAAAAAGGAAAAATTCTCGAAGTCCCCGATTATCTCCCTGCTGAAATGATTAACCAGAAAAAAGGTGTTTTCGTAAGTATAAAAAAGTATGGCCAGCTCAGGGGTTGTATCGGGACAATATCACCCGTAACCAACAGCATTGCCGAAGAGATTATACAAAATGCCGTCAGCGCAGGCACGCGTGATCCCAGGTTCAACCCCGTAAAAGAATTCGAACTTAAGGATCTTGTTTACAGTGTGGACGTTCTTGAAGAACCGGAACCCATCAACAGTATAGATGAGCTTGACGTAAAGCGTTACGGAGTTATTGTAACCTCAGGCTATAAAAGAGGTCTATTGCTCCCGGACCTTGAATCGATAGAAACCCCTGCCCAGCAAGTGGAGATAGCATTGTCAAAGGCCGGAATCTCCAAAGGAGAAAAATACTCATTGGAGCGCTTTGAGGTAGTCCGGCACAGGTAGGTGAAAAATGAAAGGAATAAAGGCTAAGCATTATATTAAGGAAGAGGACGGACTTGTCCATTGTGTGCTTTGTCCTCACAATTGTCATATAAAAAATAACAAGAGAGGAATTTGCGGGGTACGTATAAACCTGGACGGGGATCTCTTTGCCGAAAGCTACGGCCAAGTATCCTCACTGGCCTTGGATCCTATAGAAAAAAAACCGCTTTACAACTTTTATCCCGGCTCATATATCCTTTCGGTCGGCAGTTACGGATGTAATTTCTCCTGTTCATTCTGCCAGAATCACAGTATATCTTTCGGCAATCCCGAAAAAGTATATATATCCCCCGAAAACCTTGCAAACAAAGCCTTTGATCTTAAAGATCACGGCAACATCGGCCTGGCGTATACTTACAATGAGCCTTTTATAAGCTACGAATATGTTTTTGACTGCTGCAGGCTGATTAAAGAGAAGAATATGAAAAATGTGCTTGTAACTAACGGTTACGTTCAGAGAGCGCCTTTATTGGAACTCCTGCCTTACATTGACGCAATGAATATCGATCTTAAGAGCTTTTCAAATGACTTCTACCGGAAGATCTGCAACGGGAATATAGAACATGTTAAGGATACTATCCGTTTGGCCGCTGAAAACTGTCATGTTGAAGTAACCTGTCTTGTCATACCCCGCCTTAATGATTCCCAGGAAGAAATTGAAGCTATGTCAGTATGGCTTTCGGAAATTTCTCCGGACATTCCGCTTCATCTCACCCGGTTTTTCCCAAGATATAAAATGACCGACAGGGAACCTACACCTATATCGGTTCTGTTAGAACTATCGTCAACGGCGAAAAAACATCTGAAAAATGTGCATCTTGGGAATGTATAGGTCTATTCATCTTAAATACTTTAATATAACGCTCCACTCCCACATCAGCTTTTCAAAGTTGTAACGACCGTTTGCAGGGCTTGTGGAAGGCAGGGTATAGCTCTTCATCTTCGTTGAAGGATAACAATATTTTCTGTATAACTCCCCGGCCTTTTTCCCGTTTGTAAAAACAGCCTCAATATGGCAATTATCGAATATTATGGAAAGATCGTTGGGTACAGGGTTAGTAATTGTGCTATCACTGGATTTTTCGATATCACAGCTCTTTAACACATCCCAGAGAGCAATTCCCTCCAAGGCCAATAATTCCTTTTTTTCTTCTATGATCTCCGGCAAAGGATGTCCTGTCAGGCATGATATAACCCTCCAGAAACGATTTTTCGGGTGCCCGTAATAAAAGTTCTCTTCCCTGGATTTTTCCGAAGGAAACGTCCCCAGTATTAATATCCTTGAATGCTTATGATATACAGGTTCAAAGGGATGGACAGGCAACAGACTCACCACCGTTCAAATAGTTCTCATCCTTCGAAAAATACTCAGAAAATCAGTACATTCTTATAATATCATATTTCTTTTCAAAATTTTTTGTGCTTAATATATTCCCATTACTTTCCGTGTAAAAAAACATTGTTTTAGTCATTATGACGCAGTATAATTTAAAAGTGCGACTTTCAGACCATAAGCTTTTAAAATACAGGAAACCGTTTAAAGGAGCATCGGGGTTAAGATAACAGGAGGATTTATGAACATAATCGTACATCTTATGTTTGCAGTTACCTTAAGAAGTCAGATTAAAAAAAAGATGGGAATATCATTAAATCTTCGCGGCTTTCTGTTTGGAAACATTTTGCCGGATATAAGCAGAAAATACGGTCAACATCCTCATTACATGAAGGATGCGCTTTGGCATGTGGCAGAATCCAAAGACAACCTCCTGTTTAAATCATCCGAACCCTTCTATTCATATCATTTTGCCAAGAAACTCGGCGCCGTGAATCACTATTTGTCGGATTTCTTCTGCCTTCCCCACACCGAGGGCTATAAAGGTTCCAAGGCTCATCACGGTTATTATGAACTTATGATGATTGCCCGCTACAGGAAAGGGTTAAAGGCTTATCGCAAATTGTTAAGGGAACAGGATTCCGATTTAAATCATAGAGATCTTATCTCATTTATAGTGGAAAACAATAAAGCATACTCAGAAAGAAAAGCATCTGATATTAATGACATCCGTTACGCCCTTTATGCCGGGACAAAATTTAACGAATATATATTGGCTCATTCCACAGCAGCGGCATGCAAAAACGGGAATTTTGATTGTCTGCCGGAAGCTCAGGCTATTTAGGAAATTCGGCACTTTTAAACCTTAAAACCCGAAGTCTTGCATAAGTATCCGGGAAATGGGAGAATTCGCTTAACGGAGCATCCGATCGGTCATAGCTGTGACAACATACTTTTATATCCTGATGGGACTTGCCTTTCTCAGTAACATACAGGCAATGTCCATACCGATATGGAGTATATGTATTTACTACAAGCTGTATGATATCTCCCTCCCTTACGCTGATCGGATCAAAGCTTTGCCAGTCTCCTTCGTAAACCATGAAGGCTGAGGGACCCGAGTTCTTTGCAGCAACCGAATAGTAATGGAATTCAACTACACGGCACCACTTGTTTGAACCGCTGAAAAACAATGAACCGTACCAAATTGACGGAATCATCCTGATTTGTTTTTTAATACGCTCCCTGTTTTCATTTACCGTATCGGTATCAATACCCGGAATCCATCCTCCATACGCAGCCCAAACGCATTGGCTGCAAAAATTAGTACAATCGTTTCCGTTAATGTCATAAAAGAACAGCCTCTTATCCTCGCTTAAATTAAAATAATCAGCATATAAGCGGGCATATTCAATTCCTCTTGCCGCATCATAAACATAAATCATAAGTTTCTTTCAGGCTGACCGTATCAAAACTTTTATTGCTTAAGCCATATCTATCCATAATCATTCTTAAAACAAACAGTTCTCCAACAGTCTGCAGCATTCTTACCGGTCTTCTGATTATATACTATGCAGGATGTCTTCCATTAGAAATCTACGCATAATTATATGTTTTTGCCATATTCTTTTAGTGGTGCTTATATCAGAGGTGATAACTTGTTTGTAGTTATCAGGAAGAAGACCCTTATAATTGCATGTATAATTCTTATTCTGCTTTCAGCGGCAGCCGGCATTATCGGTTTTACCGTTAATAATACCTTATCTTTCTCCACAATTAAAATTGATGAAGAGAAAAATTTTATTAAATGGGTTGATTTTACAGTGCCCTGTACCGTGATGGAAAAAGCGCTGGCTCTTGATATAAGATCATACGGAAAAGAGGTAAAGTTAAACTGGATTGAGCTTCTGGCATATCTTGCAGCAAAATACGGCGGCAATTTCAAGAATTTTAAAAACTCCGATCTTGATAAACTGGTCAAGAAACTTAATGAAGGCTGTACAATGGCAGAGCTTACCGCCGACATGAAGTATTATCCCTATTATTATGAGGCATATTCCGCAGTTTTAGGCGGCTTTGTGGGAGAATTCGAAATCGAAGTTGACGATAAGGAAAAACCCGGACAAAAAGTATTTGTAAAAAAATACGGATTAAAAGCTTTTTCGCCGATCGCCAAAGGATATGGTTATTCCCATTATGATGATTTCGGAAACAGCAGGTCTTATGGATTTCGCCGCAGGCACCTGGGAAATGACCTTATGGGTAGCGTAGGTACTCCGATAATAGCGGTAGAATCGGGTATAGTGGAAGCAATGGGCTGGAACCAGTATGGCGGCTGGCGTATAGGAATAAGGAGTTTTGACGGAAAGAGATATTATTATTACGCCCATTTGCGCAAAAATCACCCTTATAACAATACTATTGCCGAAGGTCAGGTGGTTAAGGCGGGAGATGTTATAGGTTATCTCGGAATGACCGGTTACAGCACAAAAATGAACGTAAACAATATAAGGACTCCACATCTTCATTTCGGCATGCAGCTTATATTTGACGAAAGTCAGAAAGAAAGCGATAACGAGATTTGGATCAATGTTTATGAAATAGTCAAGCTTCTCAATAAAAACCGTTCCCAGGTCATAAAAAATACCGAACTGAATGATTATTTCAGGGTTTACGATATCAAAGACCCTTTGGTCCCGCAGACGCTGGATGCAATCCCTATTCAGTAACACCCAATCCGTCTCTATAATATAATGCTAATGGAGATTTGAAACAAGCTCCAGTTTAGATAGAAAAGGTGATACATTATGCCCTTATCAGCAAGAGAGTTATTTGCCAGGCTTATCAGATGCGAGGCAGAAGGCGAGGGTGACAATGGGATGAAGGCTGTTGCCACTGTGGTAATGAACAGGGTTCATGTTCCATACGGCGAATACCAGAGAGTATGCCAGGGAGATCTGCGCCGTGTCATTATGCAGCCTGATCAGTTTACATGTGTTAAAGAAACAGTAGCCGGCCAGTACAATCCTCAAAATATATACAATATGACGCCTCTACAGGTTCACTATGATATTGCGGATTGGGCCCTCTCAGGCAACAAATCGCTGGCTGTCAATGATTGTCTTTGGTACTACAATCCTTTCAGCCCCGAATGTGCCACATACTTTCCTCCAACCGGATCCGGAGTTTATTATAACCGGGTAGTACAGCACTGTTTTTACACACCAACCCAGTATTACGCTCAAACCTGAAAACATTTTTAAAGAAAAGAGGTTCTCGGATATGAATAGTTTTACAAATCAACCATCGGCTACTACACCCTATAATGTCCCGCCTTGTCCGGGATGCGCCGCCGGAACAATTTCGGGACAGGGAGGAATGCCAGCTAACGTGCCCTCAGGGTCAGCTCCTGTTGTACCACCATATATGAATCTGTTAAATCAAATGCCGACAGGTATTCCCGGAGGTTCCGCCCTGGGAACCGCTCCCCAGTTTCAACAGCAAATAATTCCACAACAGCCGGGTATGGTTCCCAGCCAACAACCGGACACAACACCGATTTTCCCATGGAACCAGCCTATGCCTGTCACCGTTGAGAGTCTCCAATACATGAACGGTTTTATGCGTACGCAGATTGGCCGAAAAGTTAGAGTCGAATTCCTGATAGGGACAAATACTCTTACGGATAAAACAGGTACTTTATTGGCTGTCGGGGCAAATTACATATTAATAAACGAAGTTGAAAGTGATGACATACTCCTGTGTGACTTCTATTCAATTAAATTCGTAACATTTTTCTACTGATTTGACTTTGTTTAGGCTCCGGAGGCTGTTGGATGAACAGCCTCGTAGTTTATTATATTATAAATAGTTCTGTTTATTTGCCCTGGCCACCAAATCAATTATGATGCCTGTAATAAGAGATATTACCAGGACCCCAAATGCAAGCAAAGCTGTTATAAAGTATGCCAAATCCTCCATGCCTGTTGAAAACCATATAGCTTTTATCAGGCAAACTACGGTTACAATCAGGAAAACAATTGTGGGAATATACTTAAAGAATGCCTTTTCTTTTGACAGTCTCCATATAAAAACCTGGAGCGCCGAAACTATTATTCCTATTACGGCAATAAGAAGAATCATTCGTATTCCGACAGCCATTATTACCTCAATCAGCAAGTTTTTCTCGTTTATCCCGAAATAGTTTTCCTGGAATTCAAAGGTTATATTCAGTTAATTACTTATTGTAGATGTATAATTACGATCAAGAGTTATCACACTGTTGAAAGTCGGGTCAATTTTTTTTATTTCGTGCTCAATCCTTTTTCTCAGTTCAGTTTCACCGTATTCATAAGAAGGCGGCAATAATACGTCGAATATCAGGTTGCTGTGAGTCTTTCCCAAAACTACCCGAAAGTCATGAATAGACAGTTTTTCATCTATTCCCCGTACTATTTCATTAACTTTCCGGCGTAAATCATTTATCCTCTCATCGTCCGTAACAATAGGATCCATATGGATAACAGTATTAACATTAAATTTGTTGGTTACTTCTTTTTCAATATTGTCAATTAGATCGTGACTTTCAAGTAGATCTCTTTTGGCATCTACTTCCACATGAACAGAAACAAAGGTTCTGTTAGGACCATAACTGTGAACTACCAGGTCATGCAGTCCTAAAACCCCTTCATATCTTAATATCTCTTTCTCAATAGCACAGACAAAATCCCGGTCAGGCGCAGTGCCCAGAAGAAGATTAAGCGTTTCTTTAACCAGCTTGACACCCGAATATAAAATAAACAGAGCCACGGCAATACCCACGTAACCGTCAATCTGAATATTTGTCAGTTTTGCGAAAACGGTAGCAGCCAGAACCGATGAAGTTGAAATAACATCATTCATACTGTCCTGACCTGCAGCAATCAGGGCGGTCGAATCTATGCGTCTGCCTATTGTTTTGTTTACTGTCCCCTGCCAGAGTTTAATCAGAATTGAAATAATAAGAACAAGTACGGTAAGATAACTGAAATCTATCGGGTCCGGATTCAGAATCTTGCCAAATGAAGCCTTAATAAGCTCTATACCTAAGAGCGAAATAACCACCGATACCAAAAAACCCGTTATATATTCTGCCCGGGCATGCCCATAAGGATGCTCTTCATCCGCCGGTTTTGCCGACAGTTTGAAACCGACAAGAACAATTACCGATGACCCTGCATCAGTCAAATTATTTACTGCGTCGGCAATAACGGCGATGCTGTTAAAAAGCAATCCTGCGATAAGTTTAACACCAAACAGAAAAATATTGGTTACAATTCCGAATGTTCCGGCGAATGTTGCGTATCTTCCTCTCACAACATCATCTGAAATATTTCCATTATCCTTAATAAACAGTTGCAACATCCGCTCGATCATTTTATTACCTCATGCCAACTTTTATTAATAATATTTTACTACGTTTATAAGCCAATAGACTAATATTCTTTTAAAAAAGCCGGCAATAAACCTATCATGCGGGAAAATTCTGTACTAAGGATTCCAAGGTATCTCTTTTACGAATCAGTCTGTCTTCCCCGTTAAGATCTATAAGCACCTCGGCAGGGCGTAGCCTGCAGTTGTAATTGGACGACATGGAATAACCGTAAGCGCCCGCAGTATATACAATCAGCATATCGCCTACTTCGGCTGTCTGAATCTCCCTGTCGCGAGCGAGTATATCGCCGCTCTCACAAATATTGCCTACGATTGTCGCTTTTATCCTGGCATCTTTATTCGTCCCGTTATTTCCGGCGCTTTTCTTTACTATTTCCATCTCATGATATGAATCATACATAACAGGCCGTGCAAGAACGTTAAAGCCTATATCGGTTCCTATATAAGTCGTATCAAAGCTTTTTTTCACCGAGTTGACACTGCCCAGCAAAACTCCGCATTCAGCCACAATATATCGTCCCGGTTCTATCTTGAATATTATATCTTTTTTGGGATACTCTCCCAGAAATTTCGTCAGCACAATATCCAGCTCTTTTCCCAGTCTCTCCAAATCCAGCCTGCTTTCCCCCGGCTTATAAGGAACACCGAAGCCCCCTCCCAGATCCAGGAAAGACAGATTCGGAAATTCTTTGGCTATCTCTAAAAAAGAGCAAACGCCATCAATATAATCCCGCCAGTCAAGGAAAAGGGAACCGATATGCTGATTTATACCTGCCAAAGTCAGATTGTACTTTTCTGCAATGGCTTTAACCTGGGGTATCAATTCCTTCTGTATTCCAAACTTGGTTTTTTTACCGGCAGTTATTACTTTTTCATGGTGCCCTGCGCCCTTACCGGGATTGAAACGTACGGCCACTTTCCCGCCGGGATTAATCTGTCCGTACATTTCCAGTTGAGAAAGCGAATCCACGCTTACTAAAATATTTCTGTCTATTGCAAACCGCATTTCCTCAGCTGATACATTATTGCTGATATAAAAAATCTGGCTGCTGTCAAATCCGGCTAACTGCTCAATGTATATCTCTCCCGGGGACATGGCATCTACATCAAGCCCCTCTTCTCTTATAATTTTTAGAATTTCCAAATTTGTGTTGGCTTTGGCAGAATAGTTGACCCTGAATTTCTTATTGGGAAGGAGGTTTTTCATCTCTCTGCATCTTTGCCTTAAGATCGATTCGGAATATACATAAAGAGGCGTCCCATATTTTTCTTTAAGTTTAAAAACTGTATCATTTGATAAGAACATATACAAAACTCCTTACAAAATGCAATTTTTATCTCAAAATAATTCGTTTTTTTTGTTATCCTATACAGGATATGTTTCGGTTACCCGTTAATCTACTTAGTATTTTTAAGAAAAACTATATCTTAAGGCAAAAAGTTTGTCAATAAAATATGCATAATCTTTGGCGAATACTTGCATAATACAAAAAAGGAGTTGAAATAACTAACGTGTCATTCCGGGGCCATAGAATGGCTTAAGAAACTTGAATTGATTAAGCTGTTATGCAGGATGATCAAGATCCTTCGTTTCGCTCAGGACAACAACTATAATTCGAGGCAGTCTCTTTTGAACCACAACCGCTGCAATAGCCGTATACCTCAAGATTATGGCCTTTTACGGTAAAGTCAAATTTACTTTCAATAAACTTTTCGAATTCTTCAAGGGGGCAACCGTTAACCGGCTGCATTTTATGACATTTTATACATATCATATGATGCCGATGCTCATTATGGTTATATTCAAACACGGCTTTATTGTAATCCGGTATATTGCTTTTTATCACAATACCTTTTTTATGCAATGTCTCCAGGCATCTGTATACGGTTGAAAGACTAATGGAAATGCCATCTCTCTTAAGCTTGATATATAAATCCTCGGCAGTAACCGGAATCTTACAGTTTTCCAATGCTTCCAGTATTGCAAATCTGTGTTTTGTCGCCTTAAGGTTCCTTTCTTTTAGTACATCATTGTAATGACTTTTGGCCCCCATTTTTGTATCCTCCTTCAGGCAAACTTCTTTCTCAATCCATATGTAATGAAGAAAATAATGGCCAATATAATTACAATTGTTGAGCCGGTTGCAGTCTCAATATAGTAGGACAGAATAAGACCGGCAATTCCTGCTAAAACAGAAAAAGCAACGGTCAAAAGATGATATTGTCTCTGGTTTCTGGCAATATTCCGCGCCGATGCGGCAGGAAGAACCAGGAATGAATTTAAGACCAATAAACCAATCCAGGACATTGAAACGGTTACAATAACGGCAAGTACACAGCTGAATATAACTTCATACCAGAAGGTATGTATTCCCCTGCTTCCTGCCAATGAAGTATTAACACTGACAATGAGCAGCCTGTTAAATACCAGGTACCAAAACATTACTACAAAAATAAGCACGACGGCAAGCAGCGATATTTCTTTTGGGGTAATACTCAGGATATCCCCAACCAAATAAGTATTAAGCTTAGCAAAGTTCTTGCCTCCAAGAGTGGCGAGGAATATTCCCAAGGCGACAGCGGTGGATGAAAAGACTCCTATTACGGTATCTCCGGCCATTTTGCTCTTATGCTTAATAAGGGCTATAAGAAAAGCAAAAACTACGGAAAAAATTACTGCTGAACTCAAAGGCCGAATAAAACCCAGAAGCCCGCCAATAGCCACGCCTGTGAAAGCGCCGTGTCCCAGGGCATCCGAAAAAAAAGACATACTGTTGTTAACCACCATTGTTCCCAATAAAGCGAATATGGGGGTCAAAAGTATTACCGCCAGCAGCGCATTCTTCATAAAAACCATTTGCCCTGCTTTTGCCCATTCAAACGGCAGTATTTCCAAAAGCTTATACCAGAAATCCATTAACCCTTGTCTCCTCTTGTATTATTTTGCTTTTGCCATCTTAAAGAGAATGTGTCATAAAAAGCCTGACTTTGAAGCACCTCATCCGGAGACCCGACTTTGAGGATGGTGCGATTCAGCAATACGACTCTGTCAGCATACCGCCGCACCATATCAAGGTCATGGGATACCAGAATAATCGTAAGGTCATAATCTCTTCTAAGAGATGAAACCGTTTGATAAAACAATTCCATTCCGTTCTGATCAATACCCGATACCGGCTCATCCAAAAGTAGCATATCCGGAACAGGATCCAATGCAAGAGCCAGAAGAACTCTTTGCAATTCTCCCCCCGACAGAGCACCAAGACGTCTGTCTATAAGATGCTGGGCCTTCACTGCCGCAAGTTTTTCTTTTACCTTTTCAACTTCATTTTTTCTTCGTATAAGCCATGCAGGGAAACGGGAATTACAGGATAAAAACAAATCCAGAACGCTTGTAGGGGAAGTTGAATCAAGATTAAGGTTTTGCGGTACATATCCCATAACGGGCGTCTGGAATGCGCCCTTTTGCGCCTGAACATATTCAAGTGTACCGGTATGGGGCAATTCACCGAGAAGCGCTTTTATCAGTGTGCTCTTCCCGGCGCCATTGGGACCTATGATTGCCGTCAATTCTCCACAATGAATATGAAGATTGATATCTTCAAGGATAACAGTGTTCCCCAAAGTCACACCGAAGTTTTTAATTTTTGTACAGCACAATCCGCAACTTAGTTTTTGGCAATTGTTTTCTGAAATACATACGTTCTTCATTTTAATGCCTCAATTAATACTTTCAGATTTTCTTGCATCGTTCTTTCATAACTGTCTAAATCCGCTTCTTTTGGGCCCGTAACAACTGGATCCAAAACATAAATCCTTGCTCCTGTTTGCGCTGCAATTGATTCAGCTGCCCTGGGAGAATACTGGGGTTCGGTAAAAAGCACTTTAACCTGGGCATCGTTTATTATTCTAATCGTTTCAGCCAACTCTCCGGCACTCGGCTCCGATCCCGGCTCCCTCTGAATCACCGAAACAATATTCAGGCCAAATTCATGGGCAAAATACGGAAAAGCCTCGTGAAAAGTAACTATATCCCTGGTTTTAATATCCTTTAAAGCCTCATGCATATTTTGCTTAAGAGCTTCAAGCTTTTCAACATATTTTTCACTGTTTTTTCTGTATGAATCTTCGTTTGCCGGATCAGCAGCTATAAGGCCTTCCGTGATATTCTTTACCTCCTGGATCGCTCCGCTGATACTGACCCATATATGCGGATTCTCTTCCCCGTTTTCGTCCTTCAAAAGGTCGATACCTTCAGCCGCTTCAATTACGGTAAGATCAGGAAGCTGGCTGAGCACTTTTTCAAGGAACGATTCCAAACCGGCTCCGTTAATCACAAAAATATCTGCTTTCTCCAGGGTTTTTAAATCGGCGGGAACCAACTGATAGTCATGAAGACATCCTGTCTGGGGTTCAGTCATATTAACAACTCTGACGCCTTCAATACCGCTGGCTATGTTACTTGTAAATATATACATCGGATAGAATGAGGTCACAATCATAGTATCCCCATCCTGTCCGTGACCCGTATGCCCGGCATTTTGGCCGCATGCCGCAAGCATAAAAGCCAGTATAACGAATAATACTGCACATTTTTTTTTCATATAATCAGTACTCCCTTGTTTTTGCGAATGATTCGCATTTGCAATATTATTATGCACCTGTTTTCAAAAAAATAAAACCCTTTTGGGTCAAAATAAACTTAATTTTTATTGTAATGATAAAAGGTGACATTATTGTCCAAATACGAATACTATGTAGTAGGAGCTTGTACAAAGGAGAATGCCATGTTTTTCGGTATCTTCAACCGAAGGCGTAATAGATGCTGTTTCAGATGTTTTTGCAGGTGTTGTTGCTGTTGCAGATGTTGCTGCTGTTGCAGGTGCTGCTGCTGATTGACAAACCATGCCCGCGAAAAGTTCCTTACCTGACATAGCTTCATCTTTATAACGCCTAAACCTTATTGGTTCTCTCTTGAATTAATCTGCCGACACAGGACCCTGTAACCGGGTCCTATTTTTTTATATTTATGTTATCTGTGAAAAAGCGCAAAAAAGAAGAGCATCCGCTCTTCTCCTGATTGCCAATAATGTTATGCCGAAACTTTTGCTATGATTATTCAATTCATTTTTTCCGTCCTTGTGCAAATCGGGCAGATTTTATCTTGATTCAAAATCTGTTACGTTACAGGAGCATGTCAGCCCAAATTACGTCTCAGGCATTCTATTGCCTGTTATCTAATTTGCAACTTTTTCACTAAGCCTTAATGTGTCGGCAACCAATGCTATGAACTCGGAATTTGTGGGTTTGCCTTTACGGGTGTTTATAGTGTAACCAAACAAATCATTGATCGCATCTACCTTTCCTCTGTTCCAGGCAACTTCGATTGCGTGTCGTATAGCACGCTCCACTCGGCTGGGGGTTGTTTTATGAGTTTTGGCAAGCTCAGGATAGAGCCTCTTTGTTACCGCACTGATTATGTCCCTGTCTTTAATCGCCATTATAATTGCGTCCCGCATATACTGGTATCCCTTGATATGCGCAGGTACTCCGACATCTCTCATTATTTGGGTTATTTTTGCCTGAACACTATCAGTGGTAACATAATTGGATTTTGACAGGCTGGTAGGCTGAGCTGTCGGCTCCATTCTGATTACAGTCGGGACACGGGTTCTCACCAGTTCTCTTATTCTTTCAACGAGAACACTTAAATCAAAAGGTTTTACAATGTAATAAATCGCGCCTAATGAGAGAGCCTGCTGAGTTATCGCGTCCTGCCCCACAGCAGATAAGATGATAAACAGAGGCTTTTCAGATGCACTGACATTTTTATACTTCATTAGTACACCCAGTCCGTCAAGTCTCGGCATAATAATATCAAGAACAACAATATCCGGTTTTGTTTTATCAATCATTTCTATTGCATCTTCGCCATTCTCGACCCTAGCTGTAACTTCAATGTCATTCTGGCTTTCCAAATACTCTGTAATTATCATGCCAAACGCATCGTTATCATCAGCAACCAGAACCCTTATTTTCTCATTCACACTAAAAACCTCCTTTATTTCTATATAATATATTATATTGCGAACTTCCACATTTTACAAGAAAAGTTTTACTATTACCTGCATATATATGCTAATATATGCATTATAAGCAGGTTTTTCTAATAATACAATTATTAACTAAAGGGAAATATGGCGAAGTTTATCGATTGTCGCTTTTCTCCCGTTGCCTCATGGCAAATTCCTTCGTGTCAAAGGCTAGTAGCCTGCATCCATTATTTGCGCAGATATTTCTGCAAAAACCGGGGCTGCGCTTACTGATCCGCTTTTTCCGTCCTCAATGAAAACACAAAGGGCATAACGTGGACAGTCTATTGGAAAGTATCCTGAAAACCATGCATGTAATATATTCCTGTTATCTCTTATCCATCCTGTCTCGGCACTCCCGGTTTTTCCGGCGCTTCCGCCATGTCCGCCTATATCAGCCCATTTGCCGGTCCCGGATTGAACTGTTAAAAGCATCATTCCCTGAAGAGCTGCCGCAGTTTCTTTTGATATGGCTCTGCTCCAGGCCGGAGCGCTGATATTTCTGATTTTTTCTCCCTCATTATTTACAATAGCTTTTATAAGGGACACATCATTTAAGAGCCCTCCGTTTGCAATAACCGAAGCCATATTGGCTGCCTGGACCGGCGATATTAATATTTCACC
Organism: Clostridiaceae bacterium; assembly: GCA_012728095.1. GTDB lineage: Bacteria > Bacillota > Clostridia > DSM-8532 > DSM-8532 > DTU059. Next base: position 8,922 of record JAAYFU010000040.1, on the reverse strand, counting down.
CTGTCCGATTGATATGTTGCCTATTTCAGCTGGAGAAGCATTTCCAATATAGCTGGGAAGTGTACCTGATGATTCTTCAATACCTTCATTTTCCAAACCGGTTTTTTTCCCAAGACCAAATCTATCAGCCATTGCCAGAATTTTATCCCGACCGATTTCCAAACCCAAATGGATAAAATATGAGTTGCATGATCTGGCAAAAGCCTGGACCATGTTCAGATCCCCATGCCCCCCATCCTCATAGCTGGTACATTTCATTATCAACCCGCCCAAGTCCACATATCCCGGACAATTGTAAATGGTGTCAGGTGAAAAACCTTCTTCCAGTGCTGATGCCGCAGTTATCATTTTGAAGACCGAGCCCGGCGTGTAGGCTCCCAGAGCCCTGTTAAACAACGGCTGATCTTCATCCAGTAAATAAGGATTAATATTTGAAGGATTAAAATCCGGTCTTGAGGCGATTGCCAGGATTTCTCCCGTTAATATATCCATAAGCACAACGGCGCCTTTGTCTACCATGCGATCCATTATGTTTTCAACAATGCTTTGCAGATGGTAATCCAGTGTCAATTGGATATTAAGACGTTCCTTACCCATTGTGTTCCATATACGATAACCCAGCTCGTTCATGAAACCATTGCCGGCATCGGCCAATATACCTACATATACGCCGCCTCCGCGTTTCAGTGTATCGTTGTAGGCCTTTTCAATTCCTGCCAGGCCTTGGGTTCCGCTTTTATCTACATAACCCAGTATATGGGGAGCCAAAGTGTCCTCGTTATAGCGTCTTTTCAGATCAATAACACTAATGCCTGTAAGCGAGGAATCCTCTATAGCCCTTGCCTGGGCCGCCGTAATATTGGTTACATAAGGCAGGTTGTCTTTTGAAAGCTGATCTTTTAAATATGCCGCATCCAATCCCAGTACATTTGCTGCTGTACTTAATGCGTTCTGGTTATTCAGAAGAGTAACTGGCTGCAAAATAGCTTTCCAGTAAGTATCGCGTCCGGTAAAACTAATACCGTTTCTGTCAAGGATATCGCCACGCTCTTTGTAAATTATCCTGTTCCGGCTTTGCTGCATGGCAGCCTGTGTTGAATATTGTTCTCCTGTGGCTGTCTGTATATTGAACAGTTTTACCGTGACAATGAGCAATAAGAACAAAAAAACAAAACGAGTAATCTTCAAACGTCTAATATGCAATAATACACACCTCTTGGAATAAGAGTGTACCCGGTATTTTGCATTTTAATACATTCTTTATTGAGTTTATGTACGGATAGATATATTTAGAATAAGTTTTATCGGTCATTTCAATTTTTAACGTTATAATATGAGGAAATATTCAGGATAAATTAAAAAAACCACTTTTTCAGTGGTTTGGTTGCGGTCGTTTAGAACAACTCATATTTACAGAATTAGTTTAATATTTTCCAATAGCTCCTTGCCTTATTAATATCTTCGACAACCTGTCTCTTCAGAGCTTCAATATTCTCATATTTTTTCTCGTCTCTGAGTTTATGAATAAAACAAATCTCAATATCTTTCCCGTAAATGTCCTCATCATAGTCCAGCAAATGGGTTTCTATTGAAAATGAGCTTTCTTCCCTGAGGGTAGGAGCCACGCCGACATTGGTAATACTATTTATCCATTTGTCGCCATATTTTGTCTTTGTGATATAGACACCATTAGCGGGTATTACCATTGTGGGATGCGGCATAATATTTGCCGTCGGAAATCCCAGGGTTCTTCCTATGCGTCTTCCGGCAACAACGGTTCCATATAACGAAAAATGCCTGCCCAACAGATGAAAAACACGTTCCATTTTGCCCTTTCTTATATATTCACGAATAAGAGTACTGCTTACTATTTCGGACTTAACTTTAACTGGCGGTATTACGATAACCCTGAAGCCATACTTTTCTCCGCTTCTTTTAAGATACTCCACATCTCCTTTTCCCAAATATCCGAATCTGTAATTAAACCCCACAACTGCCAGCCTGATGTTCAAAGTATCGATAAGGACATTTTTTATGAATTCATCCGGCGACAACCGGGAAAAAGCCTCGTCAAACTCCTTATAATACAAGGTATCCAGGGTAGTTTCCTCCAAAAGCCTTGTCTTTTGCTCATTTGTTGTAATAAGCTGATTCATAAGACCTTTTCGAAGTATTGTCTCCGGATGCTTGGTAAAAGTGTATACCACAGAGTGCAAATCATTAATTTTACACTCGCTGATTAATGTATTAATAAGCGCCATATGACCGATATGGAGGCCGTCAAAATTACCCAGGCCTACTCCGGTGTGTTTCTGAAAAGTATCTTTATCGACTTGTGTAATAACCCGCAAATTATTCCATCCTTTCACAGACCAATGCTGTCATTTCCAATCCATTTATGCGTCCGGAGCCTTAAATGCCCGTCTTCACATACGGCTTTCCCTATTGCAAGGAAAACCCCGCTCTCATGGTACACTCTTATAAAGTCCGCTGTCAATCCCTCGGCAGGCACGGGAAGACCGTTCTTCAGCTTTATAGCGTTGCGGTGGGATATATAAACCGGTGGCATTTTCAAAAGTGCCTTATCCATAGAAATCAGCGCGGTTTCTAATCTTCCCTCTGATTTCAGTTGTTCAAGATCATCCAAAGTATATGAATCTTCGAGCAGGAACGGCCCCGATCGGGTCCTTATAAGCGAACTCATATGTCCTCCGCATCCCAGGAGCTCGCCAATATCATGGCAAAGAGTTCTTACGTATGTACCTTTTGAACACTCAACATCAAAGATAACATGTGCCTTATCCGATTCCCGCCGGATATCAATTATATCAATCCTATAAATGGTAATAGGCCTGGGGCTTCGTTCCACCTCAATTCCTTTTCGTGCAAGTTCATAAAGCCTTTTGCCCTTAACCCTGACTGCTGAATACATGGGGGGAATTTGTTCCCGTTCTCCCAAAAAGCTGTTCACAGCAGCTCTGATTTCTTCATCCGAAGCTGAGACCGGTTTTTCCAGGATAATATTGCCGGATGCGTCCTGTGTATCGGTAGCTACACCCAGGAATAATCCCACCCGATAGGTTTTATCCTTATCCATCAGGTATTCTACAACTTTAGTCGCTTTTCCGATACATAGAGGCAATACGCCACCGGCATCCGGATCCAGTGTCCCGGCATGTCCCGCTTTCCTGACCTGAAATAATCTTCGTATCCTGGAAACAACATCAAACGAAGTGATACCTATTGGTTTATTGACATTTATTATTCCGTTCATCAAGCTTCCCTTCGAATTTTAGGAATTATTATCTCAATTAGTTTTTCTATAATCTTCTCCCTGGGGCCGGTGCTGTTAAAGCCGGCTGCCCGCTTATGACCGCCCCCGTTAAATTTCTCAGCGATTTCTGATACGTCGACATAATCATTTGACCTTAAGTTACCCCTGAAGTTTCCTTCTGAATCTTCCCGCAAAAAAACCGATACTTCTACTCCTTCAAGATTGCGGCCTATATTGACCAGACCTTCGTAATCGTCATTTTTAACGTCATAATTTTTGATATCTTCATAAGTTAAATAGGATATTGCCAGCTTTCCGTTTTCCAAAAGAGTCAATGAGTTAATGGTTTTTTTCATAAGATAGAGTTTCGTATATGAAATCATGTCGAATACTTTTTTTATTACATAGGGAAAATCAATCTCATATCTCATTAAATCAGCGCAAATGATGAGTGTTTCAGGAGTTGTGTTGGTATATCTGAATCCGCCCGTATCAGTTACAATAGCGGTGTAAAGGCATATAGCAATATCTTTGTTGAGGTTTCTTTTAAAATAATTCTTGATCAAATCGTAAACAATCTCTCCGGTAGCAGCGGCTTTAGTATTCACATAAGAATAATGGGCCTCAACCCGATTGGTGGCATGATGATCTATGCTAAGCCTTATACCGGCGCTTCGGAATAACGGTTCCCGTTTGCCAAGCCGTGAGATATCTCCGTTATCAATATTAACTGCAACAGTATAAACTTTTCCGGGTGTTTTCTTTATTAGCTCCTGCCCCGGTAAAAAATCCAGATTTGACGGCACTTCTTCTTCCAGAAGTATGTCTACCTGTTTGCCCATCCCGGTTAAAGCCAATCCTAAAGCCAACGCGGCTCCCAAAGCATCGCCATCTGCATTTATATGAGGCAGAAGAACAATGTCTTCTGAATTCATTAGATTCTCTGCGATTTTTTGAAGTGTTTCATCAAACATATAAAGCTCCTCATTAATCTTTGTCCCGCTCTGGACCGGATTTCTTCTCAATGCCTCCGCCAACGGTTTCATCGATCAGTTTGCTTATATAGATTCCTTTTTCGATAGAATCGTCCAGTATAAAGCTAAATTCAGGGATATACCTTATTTTTAGCCTCTGTCCTATTTCATGGCGAATAAAGCCGGATGCGCTTCTTAAAGCGGCTATGGCTCCGTTTTTCTTGTCATTATCTCCCAATACGCTGATATATACCTTGGCGTACCTGAGATCCCTGGTAACGCGAACAGCCGTAACAGAAACAAAGTCAGGCAGCCTGGGATCTTTAAGCTGATTCCTTATCAAATCACTCAGTTCTTTTTTTATTTCTTCAGATAATCTGTCAGTTCTTTCCATAATCACACCATACCTTTAATTATCAGATAAATATATATTCCCCAAAAAAAGCTTATTTGCATATTTTCAAGGGGTTGTCTCAAAATAGGCAGTCATCCTGGGCAAAACTAATGATCTTAAACAAATATGCATAACAGCTTAATCTGTAAAAGATTCTTCGGCTGTTTTTCGACCTCAGAATGACACGTTAGGTATTTTAAGACAGCCCCTCCAATTACAACAAATTAATCTCTTTTTATTTCTTCCATGTGGAAGGATTCGATAACATCGCCTTCCTTTATGTCATTAAACCGCTCAATCATCAAACCGCATTCATAGCCGGCAGATACTTCTCTTACATCGTCCTTAAACCGTTTAAGCGAAGCTAGTTTACCTTCATATATCACGATACCGTTACGGATAATCCTGACATCAGAACTACGGATAATTTTGCCGTCAGTGACATAACAGCCGCCGACGGTCCCCACTCCGGAAATCTTGAATAGCTGACGTACCTCGGCATGACCGTCTACCACTTCTTTGTAAATAGGATCCAGCATTCCCTTCATGGCTTTTTCGATATCCTCAATGGCATCGTAAATCACCCTGTAAAGCCTGATATCAACACCGGCTTCCTTGGCCATATCCATTACCTGAGCAGAAGGCCTTACATTGAATCCTATAATTATGGCATTGGATACCTGAGCCAGGGTAACATCAGCTTCAATAACAGAGCCGACAGCGCCATGTATTACTTTAACCCTTACTTCATCGTTGGACAGTTTTTCCATACTGGACCGAAGCGCTTCGACTGATCCCTGGACATCTGCCTTAATAATAAGGTTCAATTCCTTGACATTTCCTTGTTGAATCTGGTTAAAGAGATCCTCCAGGGAAATCTTTGCCCGTCCGATTTGCTTCTGATGTTGTTCTTCTTTGCGTTTTTCAGCCAGCTGCTTGGCCGCCTTTTCATCCGTGACTACATAGAACACATCGCCTGCTTCGGGAACCTCGGAAAGTCCGAAGATTTCCACAGGCATTGAAGGACCGGCCTCTTTAATCTTTTTGCCTTTGTCATTAATCATGGAACGAACGTGTCCGAAAGTCGAACCTGTCAATATGGCATCTCCGATTCTGAGCGTTCCTCTTTGTACCAGAAGGGTTGCCACAGGTCCTCTTTTTTTATCAAGTTTGGCTTCTATAACTGTACCTTTTGCCTGTTTATTCGGATTTGCCTTTAGTTCAAGTATATCGGCCGTCAGCAGCACCATCTCCAACAAGAGATCTATATTTTCTTTTTTCTTGGCAGAAACCGGTACTGCAATAACATCTCCTCCCCATTCCTCAATAAGGAGCCCATGTTCTGCCAGCTCCTGTTTTACTCTTTCAGGATTGGCATCCGGCTTGTCAATCTTGTTTATTGCCACAATAATTGCAACTCCCGCTGCTTTGGCGTGATTTATCGCTTCAATTGTCTGGGGCATGACTCCGTCGTCGGCCGCAACAACAAGGATTGCAATATCTGTAACCTGTGCGCCTCTTGCCCGCATTGCAGTAAAGGCTTCATGTCCGGGCGTATCAAGGAATGTTATATCCCTGCCGTGAAGGTTCACTGTATAAGCGCCTATTGCCTGGGTAATTCCACCGGCTTCCTGTTCAGCAGTATTTGTACTTCTGATTGCATCCAAAAGCGATGTCTTGCCGTGGTCTACATGCCCCATAACAACCACAACAGGAGGCCTCGGTTGCAATTCTTCCTCACTGTCTTCCGACTCATCAAACAAAATGTCTTCATAACTTACAACCTGGGCTTTATTAACCTTAACACCGAATTCGTCACCTATTATGGCGGCAGTTTCATAGTCGATCACTTCGTTCTGAGTGGCTTTTATTCCCATGAGGAACAATTTCTTAATCACTTCAGCCGCTGTTTTTTTCAGTGCTTCCGCAAGCTCTTTCACGGTTAAAGTCTCGTTAACCGTAATCTCTGTCAGTACCGCTTTTGGAGGAATATATTTTTCCTTTACCTTATTCTTCTTAAGTTTTTTCTCGGCTCTCTTGACATTTTTCGCTTCTTCGGCGTCATCGTAGAACTCATCAATAACAAAATCATCGGACATCATGTCGGTGACTCTTGCCTTGTGTCCAATCACCGTATCCAGCTTCTTTTTATATTTTTTATTCTTGTTAATATTCCCGACGTTAATTCGAGCCTGATCCCTTTTCAGTTCTTTCTTTTCTTCCTTTTGTCTTTCGACTCCCTGGAAAGATCTTCTCTCTCCGCGGGTTAAAACTTTTTCCTCAATTAAACCTGATGGCGTAACCGCCTTTGGGATCGCCAAAAGCTTATTTTTGCCTGATGTCCCTTTGCTTCCGTCATTTCGTACATCAGCCGGTTTAGCATCCTTATCAAACGCAGGCCGAGACACGGGAGAAGCACCTGCCCGACGTTGCCCCTGGGTTACGCTGTCCCGCTGCGCTTTATCCCGAAGTTTTGACTCACCCTCTTGCTGCTTTTGTTCCGGAGTTTTGGGCATATCCTGTAGACCTGTCTTTTCTTCCTGTTTTTCCTCCCTGGTTTCAGCAGCTTCGGCCTTATTCAAAGCTTCGACTTCCTGACGGGTAGACGGCTGATTTGCATCTTTCGTCTCAGCAGGAACAGACTTTTCTTCGTCTGCCTCCTTCTGCTTGCCTGCCTGAACCTCTTTCACGTAGACAGTCTCTGTTTCAGGTACTTTTTCGCTTGTCTTTTCTTTTCCGGCCTGTTCTTTATCGGCAATCTCAACAGGTTTTTTTGCAACCTTTTCAACTTTTTTTATAGCCTGAATTTCTGTCTCATTAAAAATAGTGTCTCTCTGCATATTCTCCTGCTCTTTAGCACTTGTGCTCTTGACTACTTCGTTTTCTATTTTGGGTCTTTTTGTAACCTTTTTAATACTTAATATATCACTATCCGGTTGTGGATTTACACCGGAAAACTGCTCGGTGCTAATTTTTACTGCCGGTTTGATTTCCTCTGCCGGTTTTTCCTTCTCCGGCTTCGCCCGTTTTCTTACACTTATAACAGCGCTGTCTTTCTTACGGGTAAATCCGGCCATCAGGCCATCATTACTGTCTGATGCGCGAACAATAGTCTTTCGTTCTTTTTTGTCTTTTTGCTCCTGGTCCAAAGGATCGTCATGAAAAATAACCTCAGTTTTTCTAATAATACGAGGGGCACTTTTCTTGGCTTCCGGCAAGTCATGCTTAACATCGGCATCACTCGGTGAACTGTCCGCATCGTCTTTACTACGCTGAACCACACCGATATGCTTAAACAATCTTTCAAGTTCATCATCCTCCAGGGTCGTCATATGACTCTTGGGAAAAATATTTATTTCATTGAGTTTTTCCATGAGCCTTTTGCTGGTTACATTCAGTTCCTTTGCAAGCTCATGAATTTTTGGTTTGTTCAAAAAAGCCACCCCCGTGCGCCGTATTGTCATTAATTTCGTTTTGTCCGATCATTTCCTTTATTCTATCAGCAAAACCGCGATCTGTTACGGAAATTACTGAAAGTAAGGACTTGCCCAAAGTTTGACCCATTTTTTCCTTGTGTCCGAATTTGATTAGCGGAATATCTCTGTTATACAATGCCGTCTCTACCTTTTTTCTTGTATTATGGGAAGCATCTTCCGTAATAATTACCAGGCATGCTTTCCCTTTCTTAAGCGACATCTCTGTAAGCCCTTCGCCCGCAATAACGGCTCCGGCCTTTTTTGCCAATCCGATAAAGGAATAAACCTTATTTTCCCACATAGCCCTCCAGTTGTTTAGTTATTTCATCATAAACCGATTCCGGGATCTCACAGGAAAACTCGTTACTGAAACTCTTGGCTTTTCGCGCTTTGTTAAAGCATTCCATATTCTTGCATATATAAGCGCCGCGCCCGTTTTTCTTTCCGGTCGGATCTATAAAAATTTCTCCTTCATTGTTTCTGACAATCCTGAGAAGTTCTCGTTTATCCTTTTTCTCCCGGCATCCAACACATCGTCTCATAGGAATTTTTCTTGTTTTCATACTCAATTCCCCTTATATGGTTACTGTTTATCGTTATCCTGTTATCACTCTGCTTAATATCTTTTCATTTCCTTCCCGGAGATTTTCCAATCGGTCACATAGGTTCTGCGTAAATATTATCTATAATATCACGTATCAGATTGATCAGAAATTTCTTCTGAACCATATCCCTCATCCGCCTGCAGATAATCTGCCGCTTCCGTTGTTTCATCCGAGTCAGCCTTTGATTGCTCATCCTCAT
>JAAYFU010000039.1 GCA_012728095.1 Clostridiaceae bacterium | reverse complement strand
GGCTTGCACATTACTTTTTTTCATGTTACTTTGTTCTTGGTTCTTTCCATTTGCAGGCTTTTCCTTTTTGGAAGCCTACCAAAGGTCTTTTAGGTCTCATTTCTTCATACTTAGTTAACAGAGCCTATTTTGCCTACTCCCGACTGGATCGCCCAAATGGCCAGCTGGGTCCTGTCTCTTAATTTTAATTTGCTCAGTATTGTGCTGAGATAATTTCTTACCGTTCCCTCGGATAAATTCAAGGCATCGGCAATTTCCTTGTTGGAAAAACCATATCCCACCTGTTCTATTATTTTCCATTCTGTCCTGGTTAGATCTTCAACTTCCTTTTGACTTACCTCAATTGTATAATTTCCTTTTGCCATCTGTGAGAATAATCTGACTACCTTGGTGGCAATATCAGGATTAATCATTGCCCTTCCGCTGTGAACAGTATGAATTGCTTTAACAAGATCGTCTATTGAAACACCTTTTAGAAGATAACCGCTTGCTCCGTACTTTAAAGCGTTATATACGTATTCGTCATCGTCAAATGTAGTCAATATTATAATTTTAATATTGGGATAGTTTTCTTTTATAATCTTGGTACATTGCACTCCGTCCATTTTGGGCATGCGAATATCCATCAGGATGACATCCGGCTTATTCCTGTAAACGCTTCTCATTACTTCCTGCCCGTTTGCGACAACATCTATGACTTCTATATTATCCTGATTATTCAGCACGATTTGAAGACTTGTACGAATCAGTTCCTGATCGTCTGCAATTAATACCTTAATCATATTCTTCACCCCACCTGATTGGGATTCGTGCGGTTACTGTGAAGCCATCCGAACCGTCAAATTCAACAGTTCCGTTCAGCATTTTTATTCTTTCAATGATATGTTTTGTACCGAATCCCTGTTTCATTTCCTTGCATCCGATTCCGTTGTCCTTTACTGTTAGTATTATTTCGCCTTCTCCGCCCTTGATATGTACCCATATCTGAGTTGCTTTGCCATGGCGGATTGCATTGGTCAGACTTTCCTGTATAACCCGGTAGATTGCATCTTCTTCATCAGGTGCAAAACGCAGGTTTTTTACATCGGATTCAAAATATATATGCGTATTTGTCATAAATTCAATTTCAATAATCATCTGGTGGATGGCTGATTCCAGATTCAGCCTCTCAAGGGCATCAGGTCTTAATTCATTTACTGACCGGCGTATCTCGTTAATACCTTCCCTTGTTACCCTGGAAATTACCTCAAGTTGCTTCTTCGTTTCCTGTGGCTTTTTTTCCACCATGGTGATACAGGCATCAATGCCTGCCGCAATTCCGGTGAGAGTATGCCCTATGGTATCATGGATTTCCCTTGCAAGCCGGTTCCGCTCTTTAGTCTCACCCATTTTTTCGGTAATCTTCGAATATTCCTTAAGTTGCTCATTTGCTTTTTGTAAATCCTCATTGGCTTTACTCAATTGTTTATAAAGTTTATTTACTTCATCTATGGTTCCCCTTTGGTTTTGGATCACATAAATGCAATAAATTATAAAGATTAATATATTAACAGAAACAATCGTATTATAAAAACCTAACAAGTATTGCTGGGTCATTGAATCATAAAAGCTAATATAATCGTTAATGGAATATAATTTGAAGTTTATCGAAATCATTTCATAGTCGGCTATAAGTATGCTCAAAACCGAAATAAGCATCAATAAATATCTTCCCTTTATTCCCTTCGTATATGTTATGATGTTGGCAATTACCAGGAAGAGTATTCCGTTATAATTAAAATTCAGTATACCGATAATTACGATACTGATAATAAAATCGATAAGCAATGTCAGGTAAACTGCCTTGCTGTTGTTGGGATAAAAGAATTCCCGAATAATAAAAGAAAATATTAATATACCAAGTAACGATACCGATATAGTAATATTTCTGTACGGCTTCCAGGGCAAAGCGTCAACCGTATTGATAAATTCCCTTGCAATATAGCTGTTGCATATTTTTTGAATTGTAACATATATGAATACAGTTACAAACATGACTGCTATTAAATTTATTGCTATCAATAAGATTTTAAAATATATAAATCTTTTTCCCTGCATAAGCCAAAGTCCTTACTGCCATCCGTCTATTGTAAATTCATGCAGATTATCCCTGGTTATTAACTTAACCGGAACAACTATATTTCTTTCAACTTTTTCTCCGTTCAGGTATGCATAAGCGACTTCCGCGGCAATCTTTCCCATTTCACGCGGATATTGGGCGCTCGTTCCTTCCAGGTAGCCTTCCTTAATCATCATTTTTCCGTCAGGAGATCCATCCACACCGTATATCAGAATGTCCCCTGTCATATGATGGGACTCCAGGGCCGCAACTGCGCCCAATGCCGTCGGGTCATTGCCCCCCATAACCACATCAAAGGATACTCCGGATTCAATAATACTATTCATTACTTCCATAGCAATTTCTAGTTCTCCTCCGGCAGCTCTCTGTATTATTACCCTGTAATTGTCGTTGCCCTTGATAGTATCTTTAAATCCCTGTATCCTTTGAGTAATTGAGTTAATAATAGGCTGATCCAATATTACAATATCTGCGGAGTCCAATTTTGACATCATGTCAATTGCGCACTGGACTCCCGCATTATAATTGTCGGATGCTATAATTGAAACTACGTATTCCATATCGTAAACCATGGTATCCACGTTGAATACCGGTATATTTGCTTCTTTGCAGGCAATTAACGCCGGCTTAACATTTTTCCAGTCAACAGGGTTTATAAATATTGCATCTACCCCTTCTTTAATCATATCATAAATCTGGCTGTTTTGTTTTTCTTGGTCCTGTGCGGGATCCCTGGTGATTAAATAATCTCCGTTAGCCTCAACAACCTCATTAATGCCGCCGTTCAATATAGGAAAATACGGATTATTCATTGTCATGTAGGTTGCGCCGAATTTCCTGGGTGAATTGCCCGGCTTTTTAACCTCATAGAATAATGTGATATATCCTAATAAGATTATTGATATAACGGATATTAACAATATAAATAATAAGAGTTTTCTGTTAAATTCGCTTGTCATATGTCCATACCTCTGCTAAACTGCATGGGCATTTATTTTATAATAAAATTAAATATTTGCAAAGGGAAAATTATTTTTTTTCTACCCTAATTTTATCTTTGTTTTCCTGCCTGATGTAATCTATGAATACAGCCAGTAATATTACAGCGCCTTTTATTACGTATTGCCAGAAAGAGTTTACGTTTAAAAGGTTCAATCCGTTATTCAAAACACCGATAATCAGACCACCAATCAATGTACCGCCAATTTTTCCGTAACCGCCTGCCATACTGGTACCGCCTACTACTACGGCAGCTATAGCATCCATTTCAGCACCTTCACCCGCAGTAGGCTGACCGGAGTACATACGGGAGGCCAAAACAATTCCAGCTAGTCCCGCCATTACCCCAGAATAAGCATATACAAAAAATTTAACCCTTGATACTTTAATACCGGAAAACACTGCCGCTTGCGAATTGCCTCCGACCGCATATATGTATCGGCCCATCTTTGTTTTGTTCATTATCAGCGCTGTTACCACCAAAACAACTATAAGGAGGATTACAGGAGTAGGAACAGAGCCAATATATCCTGCGCCCAAAAACTGCCACTCTTTTGTGACAACTCTTACCGGTGAACCTCCGGTGTAAACATAGGCTAATCCCTTGGCGATATTCATGGTAGCCAATGTAACGATAAACGGAGGAATTGTCGTTTTAGATATGACAAAGCCGTTAAAAATACCGAAAACCAAACCAAGAAGGACTCCTATAAACAATGCGACGCCCAAAGGCAGGTTATAGCGGACAACAGCGCCTGCGGCAAGGCATCCTGACAGTGCAATGATGGAACCGACCGACAGATCTATTCCGCCTAATATGATAACCATTGTCATGCCGCAGGCCAGGAAGAGATTTGTTGAAATCTGTCTTAAAACATTGAATATATTTTTTAAAGTTAAAAACGTATTCTTAGTAATAGGATTTAAAGATAGAATAAGGCATAACACAACAAGGGCGATAATAATTCCCAGGTTATCTTTCAGCCATTGAGCAATACCATTTAGTAAAAGAGTACCACGATTTTTTCTGTTTTTGTTTGCTACCCTTTCCATTATATTTCCTCCTTAATTTATAGACTATTTTGCCGCCAATTTCATAATTTTTTCCTGAGTAGTTTCTTCGTGTGTAAGACAGCCTGTTATCCTTCCTTCGCACATAACATATATCCGGTCGCTCATATTAATAAGCTCAGGCATTTCTGAAGAAATCATGATAATCGACATGCCCGATTTTGCCAGAGCATTCATAATTGCATATATTTCTGATTTCGCGCCGACATCTACGCCCCTGGTCGGCTCGTCCAGTATTAATATTTTCGGAGAGGTAGCTAACCATCTGCCAATCATAACTTTTTGCTGGTTTCCGCCGGAAAGTTTTCCTATTGCCTGTTCCATGGACGGTGTCTTTGTGGACATCATGTCAATGTATTTTTGGGTTATTTCTTCTTCTTTTTGACGGTCAACGATAATACCTTTTATAAATTCGCTCAATACTTCGATTGTCGAATTAAATCTTACGCTTTGAATATGATATAATCCTTCAAGTTTACGATCCTCAGGCACCAGCGCTATTCCATGTTTTATAGCATCGGAAGGGGATTTGATAACTACTTTTTTGCCTTCAATATAGATATCTCCTGAGTATTCTTTAGTCAGGCCGAAGATGCATTTCATCACTTCGCTTCTTCCGGCGCCTACCAGTCCGGCAAACCCCACTATTTCCCCTTTTTTTACTTCAAAACTAACGTCTTTAACCATTTTATGGTCTGTGATATTTTCACATTTTAATATTACTTCTCCGTCTTTCTGGAAGTCCCTTGTATAATAGTTCTTAAGCTCACGGCCTACCATCATTGAGATTAGTTCGTCACTGGTGGTTTCCTTAACAACTTTTGTCCCAATGTATGAACCGTCACGCATGACAGTAACCCTGTCACATATTTCAGCCAGTTCGCTCATTCTATGCGAAATATAGATTATTCCTACCCCTTTTGAAGTTAAATTGCGCATCGTTTCAAACAGGAACTTAACTTCCTTCTCTGAAATCGAAGAGGTTGGTTCATCCATAACAAGAATTTTCGAATTATAGGATATTGCTTTGATTATTTCAACCATCTGCTGCTGTGCAATTGTCAGGTTTCTGACCAATGACTTTGCATCTATGTTGATACCATAGCTGTCAATTAATTGCTGAGCTTCTTCATACATTTTTGAAGCATTTACGAATTTGCCTTTCATCGGTTCTCTTCCGAGAAAGATATTTTCAGCCACAGTCATGTAAGGGACCAAAACCAGTTCCTGGTGGATAATTGAAATCCCGTTTTTCTGTGCGTCTTTAACATTTTTTATTTCTACTTTCTTTCCCTCAATAAATATTTCTCCCTGATCGGCAGCATAGATTCCGCCCAACACTTTAATAAGGGTTGATTTTCCGGCTCCGTTTTCACCAAGAATCGCATGAACTTCGCCGGCTTTTAGCTCAAAATCAACAGCCTTCAGTGCATAAACGCCAGGAAACGTTTTATGTATATTTTTCATCTGTAATAAAACATTTGTAGCCACCCAATCACCCGCTTTCCTCCGACTTTTAAAAAACAGGGCGTTGCAAAACGCCCGTAGATTTATGGTTTATAATATGTAGTACGTTTTGCAACAACCCTTGTATGAATATTATTGCCAGGAATCTGTTCCATACTCTTTTACATTTTCTGATGTGATAAGGAATGTTTCAACAGGATATCTGCTGTCTACCTTTTCTCCGGCAAGATACTTATACATAACTTCTACGGAGATTTTTGCGATATTAATAGGAGACTGGGCACCGGAACCTTCAATCAGGGAATCTCCGCGCGCAAGCTCTGCTTTAATATCAGGAGAACCGTCAACACCGTAGATGAGGACATCTTTAAGTCCTGCAGCATTTGCAGCAGCCAAAGCGCCAAGCGCTGTGGGATCATTTCCGCCGAAAATTGCTACGATATCGCTGTGTGCCTGCAGCAGGTCTTCTGCGATTTTCATTGCTACTTCAAGATTGCCTTTTGCATCTTGTACTGCAACAATTTCAAATCCTTTTCCTTCGATTGCATCTCTGAACCCTTTTTCTCTGTCGTTTATAGAGTTCATTGTAGGAGAGTTAAGGATAATGATTTTACCGCCTTGCGGTACTTTCTTAACCAGGTCCAGACCGCATACATAGCCGGCATTGTAGTTGTCAGAGCCAACATAAGAGAAAGCATAAGACAATTCGGCTATTTCTGTGTCAAAGTTAAGAATCGGTACTCCTGCTTCTTTTAACATATCAAGAGCAGGCAGAATACCTTCTGCTTCAGCAGGATTTAAGAAGATAGCATCGATACCCTGGGTAATCATGTCTTCTATCTGTGTAATCTGACGGTTAACATCGTTGGCGGGGTCAGTAGTAATTAACTTATCCCCTCTTTTTTCAACTTCCTCACGGATGGTCTTTTCAAGAATAACGAAGAATGGGTTTGTACCGTCCATGCAAGTATAACCGAAAGTCCAGCCGTCTGCCGGTCTTTCTCCCAGAGGGCCTGCATTGGTTGCTCCTCCGGTCTGAGAAGGAGACGGAGTCGTAGTGGTCTGATTCCCGGTTGGTTGTTTCGCCTGGCCGCAACCGGTTAACAGTAAGCTTGCGATTAATGTTACACAAATTAGAATACTGAATAGCTTTTTCTTCATTCGGATTTCCTCCTTTTGTTTTTTCTTAATCATAAATTACCGGACTCTTTTTTAGGTACCGTCAAGATTTTTTCGCAAAATCGGTTTCCGTTTGGTAGCCAGTAGTTAGCTGACTGTCATTAGTGAGTCGTCAATGTCTATTTCCTCAAGGTGCTTCATGCTCATGTATCGCTTGGTGCC
>JAAYFU010000038.1 GCA_012728095.1 Clostridiaceae bacterium | reverse complement strand
TTCTTCATACTTAGTTAACAGAGCCTGAATTTGTATTAATCTACTGTCATCATGCTGCAAATGAAGTACTCATTGTCTGCGTCAGGCACGGGTTCAATATTAACCCTTTTTCCCTTTACAATTAATGTTCTTCCTGATGTAAGTTTCATTGCCTATTCAGCTTCTATCCAGGTATGATTCCATGTGTTGCCGGATATTTCCGCTTTGCTGACCAGTTCTGTTGGATTGTTGTGGTTTTCTTTGTGTCCAGAAAGTAATTTTAATCATAGGCTTTCTATTTCTATATTTTATTAGGACCACTTATTGATGAATAGTTTGAATATAATCAAATTTAGTACATAAAGTATTATTTTTTTATATCAGGAGGAATCAGAAACTTCTCCCATTTTGTCCATTGGATATTTATCCCGTTGTAAAAATGAGGAAGTTGGTGATAAATTCATCTTACATATAGCGAAAGTGGGTCAGAAGTACCGTAGAATCGACCAAAAAATTTATGAAAATGATAAAAAGCCCTTTTACAAGGGCTTTTCGCTGTATCAATAATTGAGTATGCATTTGGTCGAGGTGAGAGGACTTGAACCCCCGGCATCTTGGTCCCAAACCAAGCGCGCTACCAGCTGCGCTACACCTCGACGCATAAAACTTTATTATCTCTGAGCTTTTTAGCGGCAGTGTCTATTATACATTGTTTAGAAAGGTATTTCAAGCATTAATTTTCTCACTGTTGCTTCGGTAACAGGCTAGTGTAAACTTGACATTTTATTGCGTATCGGCAGGCTTTTAGCATATAATAAATTTTGTTTCAATATTGGCAGACTATCTTGATTCCTGGTATTTATTTCACTACATCAGGCAAATGAAAGGCAGGAAGATTTAATGCTTCAGAAGATACTATCACGGATGCGCAAGGCCATTGAAGACTATCACATGATAAATGACGGAGATAAAATAGCTGTTGGTGTTTCAGGCGGAAAGGACAGTCAGCTCCTTTTGCTTGGGCTAAAGGAATTACAGAAATTTTTACCTGCAAAATTTGAGCTTGTTGCCATCACAATAGACTTAGGCTTTGAAAATTTCGACAGGGAATCCCTTTTAAGCTTTTACGATCGTATAGGCGTAGATTATCATATTGAAAAAACATACATATCTCAAGTAGTTTTTGATGTCAGAAATGAGCAAAACCCCTGTTCTTTATGCGCCAACATGAAAAGAGGCGCTCTTTATGGCACGGCGGTTAAATTAGGCTGTAATAAAGCGGCTTTTGCTCATCACATGGATGATGTTATTGAGACATTTCTTTTGTCCCAGTTTTATGAAGGTCGTATCCACACTTTTTCTCCGGTCACACACCTGGATCGCAGAAACATTACATTGATACGTCCAATGATTTATATGGAAGAGAAATTTATCCGGGGGGCTGTAAAAAACCTGGGAATTAATCCTATAAGCAGCGGCTGTCCTGCCGACGGGGTAACCAAGCGCCAGGAAATAAAAGAACTTATCAGAAAAATGTCTAAAGAGAATCATTATCTTAAGGCAAACCTCTTTGGCGCCATCCAGCGCGCCGAAATATGCGGCTGGAAACCACAAAGCAAAAGAAAATCAGGCTAAAGCCGCTGTTTTATATGTCTGCATATGGCTTCAAAGCTTTGGTCGCTTATGTCATGCTCAATTTTGCATGCGTCATCAAATGCGGTTTCCTCGTCAACTCCCAGGGACATAAGAAACTGTGCCAGCGTTTTGTGCCTTTCATACATCCTCTCGGCAATTTCGGCCCCTGTTTCAGTAAGCGTTATGGCTCCATCAGGCTTCATTACGATATAATTATTTTCCCGGAGCAGTTTCATTGCATGGCTCACGCTCGGTTTTGTCACACCGAGTTCCGTGGCAATATCTATTGAACGTGCATAACCTTTCTTGTTCTGCAATATGAGTATCATCTCCAGATAATTCTCAAGAGATTCGTTGACCTGCATCGTTACTGCTCCTTTATACTTTTTGCAATGAGTCCTGAATCTTACTTTAACTCATGATACTATATGGGTTATTTATATCAATGTTAACATCCACAAACATTTTTATCAAGGCTAATAACTTTTTTTGGTACGAATTAAATATTTTTGTCCATTTTATTTGATAAAAGAATATTGACATACTCAGTTAGACGCACTAAACTATAGTTGAAAAGATAGTTAGATGTGACTAACTTAAAAGGGAGGGAAACATATGCCGCTTAGTATGGCAGTCACTGGCGAAACTAATTATATCCGTAAAATCCTGGTTAAGGATGAAATCCGCAGATACCTGGAAAAGCTGGGCTTTATTGCAGGCGAACCAGTCACTGTCATAAGCAAATTAAACGGCAATATGATACTCTTGGTAAAAAACAGCCGAATTGCTTTAGATAATGATATGGCAAACCGGATTATGATACAGCAGGGGGAAAAGATATGAAAACACTGAAAGATATTGAAGTCGGCAAAACTGCTACTATCAAAAAGATTCATGGAACTGGTGCTTTAAAAAGAAGATTTATGGATATGGGAATAACCAAGGGCACGAAGGTATATTTCAGAAAAGTGGCGCCTTTAGGCGATCCTATGGAAATCAACGTCCTTGGTTATGAGCTTGCAATAAGAAAAAGCGACGCTGAATTAATAGAAGTTGAAGAAGTGGAAGATAAAGTTCAGTAACTATTTTTTAAATTACATAATTTTTTTATATACCAGTTAGACATGACTAACTCAGTTTTGGAGGTAAGCGAGATAAACATGGAGATCAGAATAGCATTAGCCGGCAATCCCAATTCCGGAAAAACAACAATGTTTAATGATTTAACAGGAAGCAACCAATATGTGGGCAACTGGCCCGGAGTTACGGTCGAAAAAAAGGAAGGCAGACTGAAAGGCTATCCCGATATTATTATTCAGGATCTTCCCGGTATTTACTCACTGTCTCCTTATACCATGGAAGAGGTCATTGCCCGCAATTATCTTATAAATGAAAAGCCTGACGCAATTATTAATATCGTAGACAGTACAAATTTGGAAAGAAATCTTTATTTGACGACTCAGTTGGCTGAACTTGGAATCCCCATGGTTATTGCCCTGAACATGATTGATATTGTAAGAAAAAATGGAGATATAATCTATCCCGATAAGATATCCAAAGCTTTGGGATGTGAAGTTGTAGAGGTATCGGCTTTAAAAGGTATCGGCTCAAAAGAAGTTGCAGAAAAGGCAGCCCAGCTTGCCAGGGCCAAAAAGGCAGTTGAGCCGAAACACACATTTGAGGGTGTTGTTGAGCATGCTCTTGCCCATATTGAAGAGGCAATTGAAGGAAAAATAAATAATGAACAACGTCGCTGGTATTCCATCAAGTTATTTGAACGAGACAAAAAAGTAGCGGAAGAGCTCAACCTTGATCCAGAAATAATGGAGCATATTGAGTTACATATATCCGAATGTGAGAAGGAACTTAACGATGACGCGGAGAGCATTATCACAAATCAGCGTTATGCATACATAAACAGGCTTATAGACCAGTTTATCGAAAAAAAGAATAAATCAAAACTTACCACTTCAGATAAAATCGATCTGGTTATAACCAACAAGTGGCTGGCGCTGCCTATTTTCGCGTTAGTTATGTTTATTGTCTATTTTATTTCGATAACAACGATTGGTACTATAGTTACCGATTTTACCAATGATGTTTTCTTTGGTGAATGGGTCATTGGTCCGCTTTCGGCCTGGCTTGAAAACATAGGCGTTGTAAGCTGGTTGTCCGGTCTTATAGTAGACGGTATCGTCAGCGGTGTAGGGGCTGTCCTTGGCTTTGTTCCCCAGATGGTTATCTTATTCCTGTTGCTTTCGATACTTGAAGATTGCGGCTATATGGCCCGCGTCGCATTTATTATGGACAGAATATTCAGAAGATTCGGTCTTTCAGGCAAATCCTATATCTCAATGTTGATTGGTTCTGGTTGTTCTGTTCCCGGAATTATGGCCTCCCGTACGATTGAAAATGAAAAAGAGCGCAGGATGACCATTATGACTACATCCTTTATTCCATGCGGAGCCAAAATGCCAATAGTGGCCTTCATCGCAGGCGCATTATTCGGAGGAGCATGGTGGGTTGCTCCTACGGCATACTTTATAGGGGTTGCAGCTGTTTTAATCTCGGGAATTATTTTAAAGAAAACCAAGGCTTTTGCCGGAGACCCCTCTCCTTTCATTATGGAGCTTCCGGCATACCATGTTCCTTCTGCCAAGAACGTATTCAGAACAACCGCAGAACGCAGCTGGTCGTTTATCAAGCGCGCCGGTACGGTCATTCTGGCGGCAAGTGTACTTATTTGGTTCTTAAGTAACTTTGGTATAGTGGATGGTTCTTTCGGCCTTGTTGATGACATGGACTTTAGCATATTGGCAGTATTAGGAGGATTGATCGCTCCGATTTTCTCTCCCCTTGGATTTGAAAACTGGCAGTCAGCTGTTGCCACTATAATGGGTTTAGTCGCAAAAGAGGAAGTCGTAGGCGCTTTTGGCGTTTTGTACGGAATTAGCGGGGACACTTTGGCACTAGTGGAAGAAGGCGCAATAGAGACTCTTTCTCCTATAGCCAACCACTTTACGCCTCTCTCCGGCTTTACTTTCCTGATATTTAATTTACTGTGTGCTCCGTGTTTTGCGGCAATCGGCGCTATCAAGCGTGAGATGAACGATCCGAAGTGGACATGGTATGCGATTGGTTATTTATGTGTCTTTGCATACTCGGTATCGATTATAGTATATCAGCTGGGACTGTTCTTTGGAGGTAATGGTTTTACCGTTGGAACTGCCGCTGCTTTAGTTGTTCTGGCCATCATGCTCTACATGATATTCAGAAAAAATAAACACGAAACGACCGCCCTGAAACTGAAAGGAGTGAATGTTCAATGTTAACCTTTATAGAAAACAACCTGTCTTCCATAATAGTGGGGACTATTGTGTTTGCAATTGTTGGAGCAGTTTTAATAAAGCTTATTCGGGATAAGAAAAATAATAAAAGTTCCTGCGGCGCATGCTGTTCCGGTTGCCCTATATCAGGAGAGTGCCATAAATAGCGAAATTTTAAAAGTAAGGGTTTACAATTTATGTAACCCTTATTTTTAATACAGGCTTTTTTTAGGTGAAAATATGTTATACTTAAAAATCGTGTTGATTTTAGGTGGAATTTTGTTTGTGGATTTTGGTTATGCCATCTATTTTAAAAAGAAGTACAATTTAATAAATAATTTTGAGTAGGACAAGAAATCAAATAAGTATAATGATGCTTATGCTAAAAAAACGCATCTCACGAATCTTGTGGAATGCGTTTTTTTTGGCGGAGAAGGCGGGATTCGAACCCGCGCTAGAGTATTCCCCTACTAACGGTTTAGCAAACCGTCCCCTTCAGCCTACTTGGGTACTTCTCCATATAAAGTAGGACTGGAAATAACTTTATTTCCCTTATCCTATATTTGGCGGAGAGAGTGGGATTCGAACCCACGGTAGGCTCACACCTACGCCGGTTTTCAAGACCGGTGCCTTAAACCATCTCGACCATCTCTCCATAGTTTGTTCTCTTAACGTGTAACGCAATATATTCTACAATACCGAATCCGCTTTGTCAACTGTAATAAAGGGCACGGGAATATATCCCATGCCCTTTATTTAAATACGCTTTCGGTTCATCCCTCCGGTTTCGCTGTACCCCGCAACAGCTATACCGGTTGTCCTGCGGAGTTCCTGTTCGCTATTTCGATCGCCTTTTTAACCATGTTACCGCAGTCTCGGGATGAGACTGAACCCCATCCTTCTCTGCTTACTGTTTCATATACACCAAGTTCACGGGCAATCTCATGTTTCAGAGCTTCCGACATAACACTATGTCTACTCATGATCCAATCCCTCCTTGTTGATGAACCTCGGCGTACAAAATTATGTTTTCCCCATTCTTAAAACTTTATTCTGCAAAGTTTTAACAAAGTTATCCCCAGAAATCCACAAGTCTGTGGATTAAAATAAAAATCCCGAATTCCGCTCTACATGCGGGTTTCGGGGTAATTATCAATAAATGCGGGGTATTAACACCTTTTTCCTGTGGATATTTTCTTATTTTGTCCACAAGTCGTCATTACAACCTAACTTCTTATCAATTATTGACATTTTTCAGACGTAAATTGATATAATAATTGTAAAATCTGTATATTCCGACATGAAAATATTGTCATATTAAGGTAATTTTTGTCGTATATCTTCGGTTATTATAACCTTGTTATTCAAATTTAAGACTTATATCAGCGGCTTTTACAGAGTGTGTCAGGCTTCCTGATGATATTAAATCCACACCTGTTTTTGCCACTATCGCCAGGTTATCGGCCGTAATATTACCGGATGCTTCGGTAAGAGCTCTTCCGTTGATATAAGCCACAGCTTCCTTCATATCTTCAGGCTTCATGTTGTCCAGCATAATAATGTCTGCTCCGGCTGCCAGAGCCTCTTTTACCTGCTCCATGGTCTCGGTTTCGACCTCGATTTTAACGGTATGCGGTACTCGCTCTCTCGCTCTTTTCACAGCCGCTGTTATGCCGCCTGAAGCCTTTATATGATTGTCTTTTATCAGAACTCCGTCCGATAAAGAAAACCTGTGGTTGGCACCTCCACCCATCCTTACCGCCATTTTATCCAGGTAACGTAATCCGGGAGCCGTTTTTCTTGTGTCAACTATTTTAGCTTTTGTTCCTTCAAGTATATCCACAAATTTTCTTGTGGCAGTCGCTATTCCGGACATTCTCTGGAGCAGGTTCAACGCTGTTCTTTCCGCTTTAAGGATCGCTCTTGAATTGCCGGATATTTTCAATATAACCGTGCCGGTTTTGACCTTATCGCCATCATTTACATAGCGTTCAATATAAATATTTTGATCAAGCAGGATAAACACTCTGCAAAATACTTCAAGTCCTGCAACAACCATGTCCTCTTTTGCAATCAGACGGGCAGAGCTTGTCTCATCTTCCGGTACGGTACTTTCGGTGGTAATATCCCCCATTGGCATGTCTTCTTTCAACGCACGCAATATTATATCATCAACCAATGAATAATCAAGCATCTTAATTTCCTCCGACAAAGACTATGTTCTTACGCCAGTTTTTATCATCAGTAGCAGGAAAATCGCTTCTAAAATGCGCCCCTCTGCTCTCTTCCCTCATTAATGCCGCCTTAACCACCATACTCGAGAGGGTCAGCATATTTTTTAGCTCCATAAACTGTGTATGAACAACTTTTACGCCATCGACTTCTTTTTTCATTTCTTCAATTTCGTCAATCGCCGCGCAGAGACTTTCTTTGCTTCTTATTATGCCGACATTTTGGTTCATAACATTTTGAAGCCTGCTTATCATTGATGCAACATCAATTTTTTTATCTATCCATTCCCTCTTATAACTAATAATAGGTTTGAACCCTTCCCTTAATTTTATTTGGTTTAAGTTTTCCTTTATCTGAAGACCGATTCTTCTGCCGAAAACCAGGCCTTCCAAGAGAGAATTTGAAGCCAGGCGGTTGGCTCCGTGAATACCGTTGCATGCCGCCTCTCCTACTGCGTAAAAGCCTCTTATATTGGTTCTGCCCCATTCATCAGTCCTGATTCCTCCCATGCTGTAGTGCTGGGAAGGCGCTACGGGTATAAAGTCCTTTGACATATCAAATCCGTAGGAAAGGCATGTTTTGTAAATCATCGGAAAACGATGCTCCAAAAACTTCTTATCCCTATGAGTAATATCGAGAAAGACATGGTTGGATCCTGTCTTTTGCATTTCCTGAATAATTGCCCTGGATACAACATCCCTGGGAGCCAGCTCTTTCATTGGATGGTACTTTTCCATGAACAGCTCTCCCCTGCTGTTCCGCAAAAGCGCGCCTTCGCCGCGCACAGCCTCGGATATCAAGAAGCTTTGATTATCTGGATGATAAAGAACCGTAGGATGAAATTGGACAAATTCCAAATCCATCAGTTCCGCTCCCGCCCGGTAGGCAATCGCCGCGCCGTCCCCGGTAGCAACTTCAGGATTGGTTGTTTTTGAATACAATCGTCCGTATCCGCCGGAAGCACAAACAACCACCGGGGCATAATATGTTTTTAACTCCGTCCCGTCCTCATTTGCAGTTAAGACGCCTTTGCATTCCCCATCTTCGGTAAGGATATCCACAGCAAAAGTTTGTTCTTTAATAGTCACATTTTCCAGTGCCGACACTGCGTTGACGAGGGTATCGCACACTTCCTTTCCGGTAGCATCCCCGGTATGTATGATCCTGTTCATACTGTGAGCGCCTTCCCTGGTCAGGGACAGACGTCTGTCTTCATCCCTGTCAAAGTTTACTCCGTATAAACAAAGGGTGGCGATATTCTCAGCAGCTTCATTTACCAAGGCATTAACCGCAGTTTCATCGCAAAGTCCGGCTCCGGCATACAAGGTATCCTTAAAATGCAATTCCGGTGAATCCTTCTGATCCAGGGAAACTGCTATACCTCCCTGGGCCAGTACAGAATTGTTTATTTCTATGGCTTCCTTGGTGATAATCAAGATTTTCGCATTTCTTGGCGCAGAAAGGGCAGTATATACTCCTGCTATACCGCTGCCTATAATCACCACATCATAAAATTCACAAGGCAGATAATTGGTATCGAAATTTATCAGGTATCTGTCATGCCTGGCAGTGTCTTTTTGTATGAGCTTTTGCATCAATGTTCACCTTCAATATCCGTTATGTCACTTTACGTTGAGCATTCTCTCCAGGCTTAGGGATGCTTTCCTGATGGTATCCGGGTCAAGCGTGATTTCGTGCTTCATATCCCTGAGCGCTATATAGAGAGTTTCAATATTTGTCTTTTTCATATTGGGACAAATAAATCTATACTTCAGCATATGAAATTTCTTATCAGGTTTCTTCTTTTTCAACTGGTGCAAAACGCCTTCTTCTGTGCCTATTATAAACTCCTGTTTATCGGATTGTGTGCAAAAATCTATGATCTGCTTGGTACTTCCCACAAAATCGGCCAATTCGACTACCTCCGGAGGAGCTTCCGGATGTATTGCCAGAACTGCGCCAGGATAAGCTTCACGGGCTTCCTTAACATGCATGATCGAAAGAGCGTTATGGGTCGGACAAAAGCCGGGCCAGAAAATGAATTCCTTTTCTGGCACCTGCTTTGCGACATATTGTCCTAAATTCCTGTCGGGCAGGAAAATGATCTGTTTATTGGGAACTGAGCGTACAACTTTAACAGCAATTGACGAAGTGCAGCAAATATCACTCTCTGCTTTAACAGCAGCAGTTGTATTTACATAACATACTACTGCAGCTTCAGGATATTTTGCCTTCAGCTTCCTTAAATCCTCTACATTGGCCATGTCCGCCATTGGGCATCCCGCGTCGATTGCAGGCAGAAGGACCGTTTTTTCCGGAGACAGTATTTTTGCGCTTTCGGCCATAAAGTGAACTCCGCAGAAAACAATGACATCCTTATCCGTCGTAGCACAATAACGGCTTAATTCAAAGGAATCGCCTACCATGTCGGCAATATCCTGTATTTCTCCATCCTGGTATAAATGAGCTACAATAATGGCATTTCGTTCTTCTTTTAACCGAAGGATTTCTTCTACATAATCCATAGGCTTTACCCCCCATCACAAAGGTTAAAATCGCCTGTCCTGATTGTATGGGCGGACCTGTTCAAAGAATCTTTTCCTGTTTTTTGCGACCTGGCGCTTTAACTTGATCCAGTTAATAAAGTCCTTGCCGAAAAACAGCAAATAGTTCATGATAGCCACCAGAATGGCTACCGCCTGATACCAGGCTCCGAACCTTATTGACATGATTATTGCATATAACAGAAAGGCTGCATCAAGCATACCTAAATATTTTACCTTTATTGGCAATATGAAAAAGATCAAGAACTCCTGCTCGGGAAAAAGCGTAGCATAGGCTAAAAACAAGGACATATTGAGGTAATACCCCGTCATATTGCCGGCTCCTGCAAAGAAATAAGTTATAAATGCGGCGATTATCGAGCCCAGCATCCCGACGAAATAGTAAACATTCAGTTTGAACGTGCCCCAGTAACGTTCAAGTGAGACTCCCAGCATATATATCAAATATACTGAAAAAAGAATCCATAACAGACTGAAAGTTTCAGGTATAAAAATGAAGGTAACCAGTCTCCATATTTGAAGATTCTTAATTATTCTTTCAGGGTTCAATGTTAATAAACCTACTAAACCCAGTCCGGAAAACAAGCTGAGAATAAAAACAGCCAGGTTTATAGCCGCAATATATAAGGTTAAATTGCTTATGGCATAGCGACCATATTTTAGTTCCAGCCTTGATAGGCGATTCAATCTAATCACTCCTGAAAATATCAATTGTTTTTACCATATTATACGGCAAATACAATATAAGTACAATGAACTTTTATATAAAGATTTCCATGTTAAATGACGGGATTGTTCTTATTCTGCGCATTTTAGGCCTGTTAATACTTGTTGGGTCATTTTACTGAAAAATTCATTCCGAACCAGAACAATAATATCAATAAACAGCGAAGGACATCAATAAAAGGCCTTTTTGCTAGCATAAAGACCCTTTATAATGCTTAGGATGATTCAAGGCATTCAACATTGGAAAACACTCTTTCTTATCCGCACTTTGAATATCCGCAGTTTCTGCAGACTACGCAGCCGCCTTCATGCTCAACTTCATTGCCGCATTCAGGACAGGTTTTATAGTCAAAGCCTTGTACGAAGGTTTTCGCAGTCGGTCTCGGTGCACTGAAATTGGTAACTTCATTTGCTATTTCAGCGTTTTTCTCATCATGTCCGTTTCTATGATTCATTACCTTCTGAATCAAACGCCCTATAGCATCCGGGCAGGATAATACCTTAAGACCTTTCTGGCGAATGGTGGAAGGACAGCGAATACCTTTAAGCTGTTCAACAATTGCTTCTTCATCAACTCCAGCCCTCAAGGCTATTGACACTAAGCGGCTGGTAGCTTCAGACTGTGAAGGGCATCCCCCGGCCCGGCCGGTATTTGTGAATACTTCGCATATGCCGTTTTCATCATAGTTAACAGTTACATAAAGATTCCCGCAGCCAATCTTGAACTTTTCGGTGAATCCGGTAGTAACCTCAGGTCTCGGCCTTGGTTTAATGTTCTTGTATATTGTCTTATTGGCTACACTGCATCCATCACAACTGGAAGGGCTCTCTTCCTTTTTGGCTTCTTTTCCCTTGACACTTCCTATATTTAATACTTGCATGTCGCGGCTGCCGTCCCTGTAAATGGTTACGCCTTTACAGCCTGTCCGGTATGCCAACCAGAACACCTCTGCGACATCTTCTATTGTGGCTTCATTCCTGAGATTCACCGTTTTTGATACGGCATTGTCGGTATGGTTTTGGAAGGCTGCCTGCATTTTTACATGCCATTCAGGAGTGATATCGTGAGAAGTGACAAATATATCCTTAACATGCTGCGGCACTCCTTCAATATCGCGAAGAGATCCTTTCTTTGCAATAGCCCGCATAAGCTCTTCCGAATAAAAACCTTCATCCATCGCTACTTTCTTAAAGTGGGGATTTACCTCCACCAGTTCTGTCCCGTCCATTACATTCTTGATGAATGAGACAGCAAAAAGAGGTTCTATGCCACTGCTTACACCTGCAATTATGCTCAGTGTTCCGGTAGGCGCTATTGTTGTTGTAGTTGCATTTCTGAGTTTTCTTCCCGTATCTTTATAGATACTCTTGTCATAATAAGGGAAGACTCCTTTTACAGACGCTATGCGCTCGCTTTCCTGTTTAGATTCATAATCAATGAATCCCATTACTTCTTCTGCCAGGTTAACTGCTGTCTGTGAATTGTATGGGATTCCTAGGATGAGAAGAAGGTCGGCCCATCCCATTACGCCCAGGCCGATTTTGCGGGTTCCCCGGGTCATTTTATCAATCTCGGGCAAAGGATAATTGTTAACATCAATAACGTTATCCAGGAAATGAACAGCTTTATGAACCGTATCACGAAGCTTGTCATAATCTATTTCAGGGCCTGATTCGCCTTCTTTAACCATTGCGCTCAGATTAATAGAGCCGAGATTACATGCTTCATAAGGAAGCAGAGGTTGTTCGCCGCACGGATTTGTGCTTTCTATCTCACCCAGCTCCGGGGTAATGTTGTCACGGTTTATTCGGTCAATAAAGATTATTCCCGGCTCCCCGTTTTTCCAGGCCATTTTGACCATCAAGTCAAAGACTTCTCTTGCGTTTAACCGCCCTTTTACCTCATTATTTCTAGGGTCAATAAGATCATAATCTTCGCCTTTCTCGACTGCTTCCATGAAAGATTCGGTCAAAGCGACACTTATATTGAAATTGGTAATATCCGAATTATCCTGCTTGCATGTTATAAATTCCAAAATATCAGGGTGATCAACCCGCAATATACCCATATTGGCACCTCTGCGGGTACCGCCTTGTTTTACTGCCTCTGTAGCGGCATTAAAGACTTTCATAAAACTGACAGGGCCGCTGGCGACACCGCCGGTGGAATTTACGCTTGAGCCTTTAGGGCGCAATCTGTTAAATGAAAAGCCTGTTCCCCCTCCGCTTTTATGAATCAACGCAGCATTTTTAACACTGTCAAAGATACCTTCCATCGTATCCTCAATCGGAAGTACGAAACAAGCAGACAGTTGGCCCAAAGGTCTTCCGGCATTCATCAGCGTCGGAGAGTTAGGCAGAAACTCCAGGTTAGCCATCATATCGAAAAACTCCTGCTCGGTTTTGCGAAGCTGCTCCTCAGACACATAACCCTTATCAGCAGAAGCTACAACCCTTGCCACTCTTCGGAACATTTCTTCAGGAGTTTCAATAGCTTTTCCGTCCTTGTCCTTTATCAGATAGCGTTTTTCCAGGACTTTAATGGCATTTTCGGTTAATTGCATGGTTTTTCCCCTCCGTTTATTCTTGGTACATTTTCCATAAAGTAGCATTAAAAGCAATATATATTGTGTCCGCAAAAAAAATTATAACTATATATTGTGTATTAATTATATCGACCCGAAAACGACATTTCAATAGTATCCTGATATAAAAAAATAAATAATCATATATACATTATGACGGTTCAAATATAAACTTAAAAAATAAAATGGAGGTACACAGTTACTTTTTAGTGTATAATACGAAAGCCCTGATTGCTCCCAGCAATCAGGGCTTTCCTGGTGCTCGAGGCCGGACTCGAACCGGCACGGAGGGTTAGTCCGACGGATTTTAAGTCCGTTGTGTCTGCCTATTCCACCACTCGAGCGAAAAAACAGCATTATTATTCTACATCAGTAGACTATGGGTGTCAAGACAACAATTGTTATCGGCAGGACGCCAGTTTTTAGTAACACTAAAACAATTCAGCTTTTATTAATAATGTATTTTTCAACACGCCGGGCGGCTTCACTGGTTAGTTCGGCCTCTGCTATTGATGCGTTTTCATCATATTCTACCGATATAACTTTTCCGTTTTCATAAAGCCAGGACAAAACCCATCCATCTGAAAAAGGTATTGACAGTTTATACTTTGAACGCACCTCACAAAGCTGTTGGTTAAGGTATTTTTTAAGTTTGTCAAGTCCGAACCCCGTTTTTGCGGATATCTCGATTACAGGCCGTTCAGTATTGAACCTGACTGATTCAGGATCATCAAGCCTGTCAATCTTGTTTAACGCAATAACAGAAGGTTTTTGTCCCGCTCCAAGTTCATCCAGTATGTTGTCCACAATACGAATATGGTCTTCAAAATATGGGTCGGATGAATCCGCTACAATTACAAGAAAATCCGCATATAATACTTCTTCCAACGTTGATTTAAACGCGTCCAAGAGCTGGTGAGGCAGTTTCCTGATAAATCCTACCGTATCGGTCACCAGGATTGTATTATTATCATCAAGAACCAGCTTGCGCGTCGTTGTGTCCAGGGTAGCAAACAACTGGTTTTCCGCATAAACATTTGAACCGCATAAAGCATTCAGCAAAGTGGATTTTCCCGAGTTAGTGTACCCTACCAGGGAAACAACGGGCACTCGGTTCCTTTTTCTTTCAACTCTTAAGATTCCCCTTTGTTTTTTTATCTCTTTAAGCTGAGCTTTCAGATAGGATATTCTCCTGCGAATATGCCTTCTGTCCGTTTCCAGCTTAGTCTCACCGGGACCGCGGGTACCGATTCCTCCGCCCAGGCGGGACAATACCGACCCCAAGCCCTGGAGTCTCGGCAGGTTATATTCCAACTGGGCCAGCTCGACCTGGAGCTTGCCTTCTTTGCTTCTTGCACGCTGAGCAAATATGTCAAGGATCAGGCCTGTCCTGTCAAGAACCTTTATGCCCAATGCTTCTTCAAGGTTTCTCTGCTGTGAAGGAGAAATTTCTTCATCAAATATCACCATATCGGCTTCGGTTGTCTGGACCAACAGCTTTAGCTCTTCAACCTTACCCTTGCCGATAAAAAATGCCGAATCCCGTCCCTCGCGATTCTGAATGATCGAGGACACAACAACGGCTCCTGCCGTTTGTGCCAGCTCCTTAAGCTCAATCATGGAAATTTCTGCTTCACTGACTCCCTGGATGTTCCTCGTTTCCTGAGTTTTTATTCCCACCAGGATTGCTCGTTCATCCGTGTTCTTAAGGTTTTCGGTATGTTCTTTAAGAAATTCGTCAGCCTCGTTGATATATTCTATCAAGACTCCGAAATCTTCCTTATCGGCTGTATAAGGGCCAAAAATCTCGACATCCCCCACTTCTGCCTGGGACGGAACAGCAACATAAATATATTCCGGCATTTGCTCTTTTAAACCGACCGCAGCAATCATATCCAGCCTTAAAAGCTTTAAAGAGCTGATATCCGCGGCCGATAACATTCCGCTTGCGCCGGGATGCGTATGAATACACCTAACCCCGCTCAGACGGGTTTTGCTTCGTCGGCCCTCGACTTCAGTTAAATCAACAGTCCTGAAGTCTCCGATAATGACATCTATAATACGTCCTTTCCTGTCAATATATACAGCTATTTCTTTGTTAATATCTCCCGATATTTTGGTTATTGTCTTTATTAATTCTTTTGTCCAGAGCTTATCCTGAGGGACCTCCAGATCGTAAATACTTTCAAGGGCTTCAATAACACTGCTTTTAAGGCCCTCCGTACTGCCGTTGATATTCATTCTAACCTTCCGTATTCTTTTTTTTTATTGATTGGATAATCAGACTGTATTTATTATATATTGTTTTTGCCGGCTTGTCTTTATAAAGTATTTTTCAGCGGGTTTATATACTGTTTTAATAAGCTAAGTTCAAAATGTTAATTATGTCTTCTTTGCGTACCTCTTCTGAATAATCGGCAAGATATTCATTCGAAAGACAACACTCGGTAATCTTATCAAAATCGGTTCTCTTCACTCCGAGCTCAGAAAGACAAACCGGTATATCCAGTTTTACATGAAACTCATGAATCATATTTCGGATTGATCTTCGAAATTTTCTTCCTCTTTCATGTTTCGGAGTCTCCGAATAAACATCGGGGCCTTTTAAGGGAAGTAATAACTCGCCGTAATATTCATCATTCTTTATCATATTGTGTTCCAGGCAATGCGGAAGTATTACCGAAACGGCCTCCGTATGGGATACATTGCAGCACTCGGTAAGACCTTTTGCAATAGCGTGTGAAATTCCTCCTTTAGTATTTAAATAGCCCATCCCGGATAAAATAGCTCCATTGGACAAGCTATTTCTTGCTTTCTTATCCCTGCTTTTTTTAATAATAACAGGCAGACTTTCGGCAGTTAGCTTTATGGCTGAAAAAGCATAGGCGTCGCTTACAGGGTTTTTCTTAACAGAGGTATAGGCTTCAATACCGTGACATATTATATCGAGCGCAGACAGGACTGTGTCTTTGACAGATAAATTGATTGCCAATTTTGGGTCTGAAACCACTAAGTCTGCTTCCCCGGTAATTTCGGCTCCGGAACCGGCAGCAGGTACGGCTATAAATGTAATTCCTTTATATGCATTATCAGCGGCTAGTTCCTGCTCCAGCTTAATACGGATACTATTCCCCAATTCAAAAGCAGAGCCATCTCCCAAAGTGATAATAGAGTCACACTCATTACTTTTAAATTCCGATATTCCCTGCGTCAAACATTCCTCATCGATTGGCCTTTGGTACAGAAAAATAATTCCTTTGATCAATGCCGAGCCTTCCATGGCTTTAAACAGTATTCTTTGCGTACCCTTATCTGTATATTCTCTCTGGCAGATGATTAAAGGGCGGGATTTGCCCCTTTCATGAAGCTCAAACGGTATTTTCTCCAAAGCCTGAAAGCCGGAAAGAATCTTCGTCTTGTTGGAAAATTCATAATATTGAGGAACCATAAGGCCACAACCTTTTCTTAAGTTTATAAAAACCGTTTATCATTTGTATAAAAAATATACCATAAAAACGGTATATATAGAGCGAATCAGGAAATAACACGGTAAATTTCCTCTTGTCTTCTGTCATTCTGAATGGAGATGGAGCGAAGCGCCACACTACTCAAAATGACATCAACCGATACAAATTATTTCATTGCCGTGAGATTGTCTATTAAATAGCCGCTTTTTTCTTTATTCTGAACAAATAAACCGTTAAATGCAATATAACACATATCTCTTCTTGTTAACCGATCACTGTTCTTTATTTCATAATCACTAGTATCAGATATATAGAATCCCAGCTCATATGCTTTTTGCGGAGCTTCCACAAAAACAAAGTCTCCATTTGCCTCACTGTAGCCAAGAGCTCTTAACACCAATGCTGTAAATTGTGCTTCCGACATGGGATCATATGAGCCATACAAATTATTGCCTTTACCATATACTAACTTGTTATAAAAAAGATAGTTCATCGTAGGCTTGGCCCAATCGGGAACATCTGTAAAACCACTGTCATAGTCGGGGTTTGTCTTGGCAAATTCTTCGATTTTGTCTTCTAACCCTAAAAGGCGAGCGTAGATTAGAGCACCCTGCAGCCTTAATAATTCAGAGTCCAGTTCCAGGCCTTTGTCTGTACCATATAAAATATTGATTTTTTGCAATGCTTTTCCGTAGAAATCGGGATCGTTGGGGGCAAGGTTATATTTTTTAATAAATTCTTCTCTTACAGGATTCTTCACATATGCATCTTCTGATACTTTATATTCGATGTAGAAAACTTCTGATTCGCCTGTGTTATTAATAAATCTTGATAATAAATCCCAAATATATTCACCGTTTATAACTTTATCCGCATTGTGAGAAATTACATTACTGCTCGTTTTTATTCTGAATTCCATCTTACCGCCCAAAAGGCCAAGCATATCTAAATATTCATTATTTTCTACAGATGCATCCACTTCTTCTACTTCTTCAGTAACATTCAATTTTAATTGCAGTCTGTACGTGTTATCTTTTAAAGGTATAACCTTAAATCTTTCATCTGTGCTTTCTAAAACACTTTCATTTTCATAAGTGACTTCATATGAGGTTCCTTTAAAAACCATGCCATTCTCTTCAAAAGTTATTGGTGTAACAACTACATTGTTATTTGGGGTATCATCAAAAAGAAATCCCATTTCTTTAAGTGGTGTATTTAATTCATCTTGAACATCAGCCTCTTCACCTTCACCAAGATTTTCCAGCAGTGCTTCATTATAAGCTATCTGCACAGTTATTTTGTCTATATTATTATCATCCATTTCCAGGGCTATATTATACTGCACACAACCCGATAAAACAGTTATAAATATCAATGCTGATAACAAAGCCAACATCTTTATTTTCATATTATATAACCTCCTTATTATCCTAACGATTTTACCTTCCTCTAATTTCAGAATATATAATTAATTTATTAGTTTCAAGCACATTATAACAATATTTCCTATAATTACCGTATGAAATGTATGAATGAGACGTGTAGAATATTACAG
Source organism: Clostridiaceae bacterium (assembly GCA_012728095.1). Lineage (GTDB taxonomy): Bacteria > Bacillota > Clostridia > DSM-8532 > DSM-8532 > DTU059. The sequence continues at coordinate 144 of JAAYFU010000038.1, read as the reverse complement.
GCTCATTTATGATAAGTCTCACCGTGTATTACTGAATACATGACTTTCCCTGAATATTAAGTAAAAAGTCGTACATCATGTACGACATATTTATAAATTATCATATATCTGGCCTCTATTTCCTATATCAATAACCAGTATTAC
>JAAYFU010000037.1 GCA_012728095.1 Clostridiaceae bacterium | reverse complement strand
TTTGATAACCTTCTTTGTCCTTACCAAAACGGTAAAGATCTTTTGAAAAACACCTTGGACATACTGCGCTAGATGGTATAATAGTCATGAGACTTGAACGCTCCTTTCTGGGAGGTAATGGTGGTTTTGCAGTTTCCATTATACCAGAGGCGTTTCAGGTCTCATTTTTATTATTAAGTTAACAGAACAAACAAATTGAAATGGAGGATAGTTATGAAAAAAATAATCAATGATCCTTCGGATATTATGGAAGAGATGCTGTCCGGCTATATTTCCGCTTACAGCAGATACTATGAACGTGTTCCTGGTCAAAATGCAGTTGTGTCTAAAGAAAGAAGAAAAAATAAGGTTGCCCTGGTAATAGGGGGGGGAAGCGGCCATGAACCTTTGTTTATTGGTTTTGTAGGAAAAGGACTCGCTGATGCTGCCGCCGCCGGCAATATATTTGCTGCTCCAAATCCTCAACTGATAGCGGAAACGGCGAAAGCAGTCCATGAAGGCAAAGGAGTCCTGTTCGTTTATGGCTGCTATGCCGGGGATAACATGAACTTTGACATGGCAGAAGAACTGTTGCAAATGGATGGAATAAAGACAGCCCATGTAAGGGTTTGGGATGATTGCGCATCTGCCCCAAAAGAAAGGATCCAGGATCGACGCGGTATAGCCGGTGACGTATATGTTATTAAAATAGCCGGTGCAGCATGTGATGCAGGTCTCGAGCTTGATGAGGTGCTCAGGATTACTGAAAAGGCAAGAGACAATATAAATACCATCGGCCTTGCAACTTCTCCAGGCTCGATACCTGGCTTAAATAAGCCAACCTTTGAATTGGGTGAAGATGATATTGAATTCGGCATGGGCCTTCATGGTGAACCGGGAATAGAAAGAACCAAAATGAAACCGGCAAATGAACTTGTAAAGAGAATGTATACGGAACTGAAAAAGGAAATGGGTCTGAAAGAGAATGATGAGGTAGCTGTCCTGGTTAATGGACTGGGATCCACGACCCTGTTGGAGCTTAACATTGTGTATCATGACCTGAACAAGCTTATGGGAGAAGACAAATTGATTGTCCATGACGCAGAAATCAAGAGATACTGTACCTGTCAGGAGATGGGTGGATTTTCAATTACGATCCTTAGGCTGGATGAAGAACTCAAAAAGTACTATGATACTCCGTGTTTCTCTCCATATTATGCAAGAGGTGAGATAAAGTAAAATGAAATCACTGACAGTGGAACAGACAACGGACATGATAATAAAAGCATGTGATGCCATTGTTGAGAACAAGCCATACCTGACCGAGGTAGACAGTAAAATAGGGGACGGAGATCACGGAATAGGCATGGCAGGAGGCATGGAAAAGGCAAAAACCATGCTGACCGAAAAGAGGCCATTTCCTGATATCAATTCAGTGTTCAAAATGACAGGAATGTTGATGCTGAATTCTATGGGGGGAGCATCAGGAGTTATTTTTGGCACCATGTTTCTTGGAGGTGTGAAAAACATTGAGCCTGTGATTGAACTGGACGGTCATCTCATGGCAAGAATTATGAGAGGTTCCCTGGACGCAATCAAGGAAAGGGGAAAAGCCAATTTAGGCGACAAGACCATGGTAGATGCCCTGGAGCCTGCAGTTATTGCCCTGGAGAACGGCAATAAAGAAGACCTGGTCCAGCTTATGAAAGAGGCAAAGGACGCGGCATGGCAGGGAGTTGAAAACACAAAGAACTATATTGCCAAGTATGGAAAAGCAAAGACTCTCGGGGAAAGAGCCATCGGATACCAGGATGCAGGTGCTACATCGGTTGCCATAATTTTTAATGCGATGTACGATTATGTTGAATCACTGGCTCAATCCTGAGAAAGCTCATGCGTAAAGACATAAAAACGTGCTTTTATACCTGAATCAAAATAAAATCTATTAAATCCGCTTTCCAGGTTGAGGTTGAATTTTACCGGAAAGCGGTTTTTTTAATACGAAGGTTTCCAGTTACCTTACTGTCATTTTGAGTCCTATGTCATTCTGAGGGATAGCGAAGAATCTTTCGTCAACATAAAAGATCCTTCGACTGCGCTGCGCTCCGCTCAGGATGACATTTCGGTAACGGGTGAGGTTATTACAATCAGTAGTTTATATATATTCAATGCCTGTAAAAGCTATAAGGAGGCGAAAGCGTGAAAAAACTGTATTTCGGAACCAATCTGAAAATGTATAAGGATATTAAGGAAACAACTTCATATCTTAGGGAACTTCAAAACTTAACAAAAGATATCAGCAGGGACGAAATTGAATTGTTTGTGATACCCTCCTACACGTCATTGAACAGTGCTGATTCCTGCGTTGACAGAAGTCTTATAAAACTCGGCGCCCAGAATATGTGTTGGGAGGAGGAAGGACAATATACCGGCGAAATCTCTCCTAAAATGCTAAAGGAGCTTAATCTGGACCTTGTCATGCTGGGACATTCAGAAAGACGGCATATTTTCGGGGAAACCGATGAAATGCTCAATAAAAAGGTGAAATGCGCCCTGGATCACGACTTTATTGCCTTGCTGTGTATAGGAGAAACAATTGAAAACAAAAACTACGGGATAAGTGATGAAATTCTCCGTATTCAGCTGAAGATAGGATTATTTGGAATTCCTCAAGATAAATTGACTAAAATATGGATTGCCTATGAACCGGTATGGGCGATCGGTGTAAATGGCATACCTGCGACGGCGGAATATGCCGAGGAAAAGCATAAAGTCATAAAGGAATGTTTGACGGAATTATTTGGGGAAGCAGGGAAGAATATACCTGTATTATACGGTGGGAGCGTAAATCCTTTCAATGCCGGGGAGTTAATCATCCAACCATCCATTGACGGTTTGTTTATTGGAAGAAGCGCATGGAATGCTTCTGCATTCAATGAACTAATAAGAAATACGAAAAAAATATATTTGGATCATCATTAATAACTGACAAACAGAAAACGTTCCATCCGATGTAAAAATGTCAGAGTACAATATGATTATACTTTCATATTTCTCCGGCATTTTATTTTTTTATGAAATCTTACTTTTGCCATATTTCTGTTTTAAAGGGCCAGTATTAAGAAGAATATGGTCTGTGTATCATCACATTATGTAGCATAGTGGGGAATAACCCCAGTGTTACTGCAGTCGACGGGACAAGTTTCCCTACGGTTGATTTTATCACCTGGGATTAACCATAAATCCATTGAGGCTTGGCTAGATTGGCCGGTATAATAACTGTGGGTGATGTAAATGAAGGAAATCAATATTGCCAGAACGATCTTAAAAAAGCGACATGAAAAGGGATTGACGCAAGAGGATCTTGCAAAGTACCTCGGTGTATCCAAGGCTTCGGTTTCCAAGTGGGAAACCGGTCAGAGTTATCCTGATATAACTTTTCTTCCGCAACTTGCGACGTTTTTTAACATAAGCATTGATGAACTCATGGGTTATGAGCCGCAAATGTGTAAAGAAGACATACGTAAACTGTACGTCAGATTATCCGCCGATTTTGCTTCGAAACCGTTTGACGAAGTATTGGATTGCTGCCGTGAAATCGCTAAAAAGTATTTCTCATGTTTTCCTCTGCTTTTCAACATCGGGCTTTTGCTTGTAAACAACTGTATGGAAGCGGGAGACAAGGATAGAACCTTGTCTGTGCTTTCGGAAGCCAAAGAGCTGTTTATTCGGGTAAAAACTGAAAGTGATGATGCAGAGCTTGTTCAGCTTTCCATATATATGGAAGCAACCTGCGCCCTGATGATGGGAAATCCAAACGAGGTTATCGAACTGCTTGAAGGAATGAGCCGGAAAATCATTTCTCCCGAAACATTGCTTGCACCAGCCTATCAGATGGTAGGCAAAACAGAAGAAGCACGTTCCATATTACAGATTGCCATCTATCAGCATATGGGCAGTCTTATCGGTGATTTAACAGATTATCTCATGCTTTGTACAGACGATCCTGAACAGTTTGATAAAACTTTAGAGCGTGCGGATGATATTGCTGAAACTTTTGACTTAAGAAGGCTTCACCCGTCACTGCTCATGAAGTTTTATATCGTTGCCGCCCAGGGTTTCGCTATACTCGGGAACACAGAGAGAGCTCTGGAAATCCTTGAAAAGTATGCAGAACTTGTTACCAGTGATATTTATCCGTTGCAGTTAAAAGGAGACGAGTATTTTAATCTGATAGACCGGTGGATCGAGGAACTCGATTTAGGAAATGCACTTCCAAGGAGTGAAAAAATCGTGCGCAAGAGCATGGCTGACGCAGTAATAGATAATCCTGCTTTTGCAGTATTGGCTGATAAAAACCGATTCAAAAGGATTACAGAAAGGCTGAAAAATAATTGTCAGGATCAGGACTGACTGTAAAAGTGAAATCAAGAAAAAATAAAGGAGAAGTGTATCATGGATTGGTCTATGATGAAAGAGTATCTGCCATTCCTTGTTCCGCTGGTTATTGCGCAGCTTGCATTAGCTGTTACTGCATTGATCCATGTACTGCGCCATCCTCATTATCGTTTCGGTAACAAAGTAATGTGGGCTTTGATGGTCATGTTCATACAGTTTGTAGGACCGATTCTGTACTTTACAATAGGGAGAGGCGAGGAATAGGTGGGTATCCTGGAAATAAAACAACTTTATAAGTGCTTTGGACACCATAAGGTACTTAAGGGACTGGATATGGATGTCCCCGAGCATTCCATATTCGGCTTTGTCGGAAAGAATGGCGCAGGCAAAACAACAACAATGAAAATTATCCTTGGACTTTTGAAAGCTGACAGTGGATCGGTAACCGTATGCGGTGAAGAAGTCAGGTATGGCGAAACGAAAACCAACCGTAACATTGGTTTTCTGCCCGACGTCCCGGAGTTTTACGGTTATATGAATCCATTGGAATACTTAAAGCTGTGCGGTGAGATTACGGGTCTTACGAAAAGCAGGATAAAAACAAGGAGCGAGGAACTGTTGGAATTAGTGGGTCTGAAAGACGCTAATAAGAAAATTGGCGGGTTTTCAAGGGGAATGAAACAAAGGCTCGGCATCGCGCAAGCCTTGCTAAACGAGCCAAAACTCCTTATATGTGACGAGCCGACGTCAGCGCTTGATCCGATTGGCAGAAAAGAGATACTGGATATCCTGCTCGCTGCAAAAGGGAAAACAACAATTGTATTTTCAACACATATCCTGTCAGATGTTGAAAGGATATGCGACCGTATTGCGGTATTGCATGACGGAAAGCTTGCGCTGTGCGGCACGATATCAGAAAATAAAAAGCGTCACAGGCATAACGGATTTGCAATTGAATTTGAAAATGAAAAGGATGCGTTATTATTCGAGAATACGGAAGAACTAAAGCATCCGTCAATAAATCTGTCGCGGGATGGAAATGCCGTGACGGTACTTTTGACCGATAGCAATATGGATGGGCATTTTATTCTGGACGTGTTGTCGCAGATGCGTATTGTTCCGCTGAGGTTCGAAGTTATGGAACCGACTTTGGAAAGCATGTTCATGGAGGTGGTTCAATGAGAGGCTACCTGGTTTTTTTGAAGAAAGAATTATTTGAATATACAAAAACTTATAAATTACTCATTATGGTGTTGGTTTTTGTAATTTTCGGAATAACGAATCCCCTGGTGGCAAAACTGACTCCTGTAATCCTTAAGAGTTTCATGACAGACGGCATCATTATAACATTGCCGGAGCCGACCGCCTATGATGCCTGGATGCAGTTTTTCAAAAATGCGACGCAGATGGGAATAATCGTAATGGTGATTCTTTTTAGCGGAGTTTTATCTTCCGAACTGTCAAAGGGGACGCTTATCAATTTGCTTACAAAAGGTTTATCCAGAAAATCGGTTATTCTTTCAAAATACACATGTATGGTCCTGGTTTGGACGGTAAGCATTGCCCTGTGCTTCGGACTGACATATGGCTATACGGTGTATCTTTTTCCGAAGGAGGATACGCCAAATCTGCTGTTTTCCGTGTCTTGCCTGTGGCTGTTCGGTTTGTTTCTACTGGCGGTGTTATTGTTTTCAGCCGCTTTGGTAAAAAGCAGTTATGGATGCCTGTTTATTACTGTTATCGTTATGGCCGCCTGTATAATTATGAATATCATACCTTCGATACACAGATATAATCCAATTTCCCTGGCGACTGACAATATGGGATTACTAGTTGGTTCCATAGAGGCGTCTTCTCTATACGATGCTATCCTGGTATCCTCTCTGTTTTCAATGATTTTTGTATCACTTTCGGCAATGATATTTCAAAAAAAGCAATTGTAATCAGGAAAACATAATACCCCTTGGACTCCGTTGATCTTGCTGTTCACAGGACAGAAAACGAAAATGATATGATAGTTTAGCAATAACAAAAAGAATACCCCCTTTCACTGGATATCCAATAAAAGGGGTATTAATCATTTTTATAGCCTGCTTTATTTTTTATCAGCATAATTGACTCTATTATGTAATATCAGGAAGAATAATATATAAGCTATTGTTATAATAATATGACCTAAGCCTGCCATGCCTGAAATAGAAGAATCAATTGTATTTGATATCCCAATGTTTAATACCTCTATACATCCTCGTATAGCCATCATTATTACTGTTAATAAAAGTCCGATATTGTAAGTTATAAAAAATTTATTGAAATTCTTATTTTTAGTCAATTCAAAGAGTTTTTCCAGTAATAATACTATTAAAAAGAAAAATGCCCCTAAAACTAATACATGAGGATGCAGACCGCTTAAGACAGTTTTTCCTGTAAAGCCGTTTATTTTAGTGAATTCCCTATAAAAAGCTCCAAGAAACAATCCCAACATACTATAAAAAAAACTTAATTTTGCAATTCTCTTCATTTTATACACACCCCGTTCATAAATATATTTAAGTTTCCAACACGTTACAAAAGTTCTATTATAAACATACCACCATTTAGCTTCAATAGAATAAAACGCAAAAATAAGCATATTACACAATATTGAAAACTAGACATTCAAAGTCAAATATGGTTTGGAGGAGATTAGATGAGCAGGTTAGTAGTAAAGCATAGCAATCCGAAAGGATTATTCGATTCAAAGTTTTATAGCCAGGTGGTTACAGTCAGCGGTCATGCAAAGACAATCTATATCGGTGGGCAAAACGCCATTAATTCTAATGGTGAGTTGGTAGGAAAGGACAATTTTGAGCTTCAGACAAAACAAGCTCTGGAGAACATTAAAATAGCTCTGGCTTCCGAAGGCGCTACCTTTAATGATGTGATAAAGCTCAATATTTACATGGTTGACGGATGTGATCCGGCAATAGGTTTTAAGGCCTTCCAGGAAACAGTGGGCCAAATGGAAAAACCTCCATTGATTACAGTCCTCAAAGTGGCCGGTCTTGCTAATCCCTTATGTCTTATTGAAATTGGCGCCATTGCTGTAGTGGAAGATAAAGGGTTTTAAAAACTATTGGGATAAATTTACATTGGCGATTGAGAGTACAGAAATACTGGTTCTGCAGGAAGAATTTTATATTGACATGTCAAGCTGGTATATATTATAATATTCGCCAAAGCGATGACGAAGAGAAGTAGCATGGATTATCGTTTACAGAGAGCGGGGAATGGTGAGAGCCCGTAAAGTGAATTCATGTGAATAACACTTCATCAGCTTCAATCTGAAAGTCATATTTCATATGACGAGTAGGTGCGACGTATGCCGAACGTTAAAACGGCAGACACTAAGGAGTGACTGCACAATGGGGTGCAGTAATTCAGGTGGTACCGCGGACGATTATAGTGCTGTTCGCCCTGAAATTCTTATATTTCGGGCGAGCAGCTTTTTGTATTTATAGGCGCTCTCCCGACAACAGTAAATGAGAAGAGAAGGAGAGATTCTATGTCAGAGATTTATCGCAGCAAAACAATGGATCAAATTACCGAAAGAGATATAGGTTCTGTCATAAGAATTGCCGGTTGGGTGGAAAACATCCGGGATCACGGCGGAGTGTCCTTTATAGACCTTAGGGACATGTACGGTATCATGCAGGTGGTATTCAGAAATATCGAGCTGCCAAAAGGCATCAGAAAAGAAGAATGCCTGTCCATAGAAGGTGTAATTGAAAAACGGGATGAAGAAACCTACAACCCGAAAATCCCCACAGGCACTATTGAACTTGCGGCACAAAAAGTCACAGTATTAGGCCGGGTCTATAAGGACCTGCCGTTTGAAATCGCCACTTCCAAGGAGATTCGTGAGGAAGTGCGTCTAAAGTATCGTTATCTTGATTTGAGAAACCGGAAAGTGAAGGAGAACATCCTCTTCAGGTCCCAGGTGATCAGCTTTTTAAGACAGAAGATGAGCGAAATGGGATTTGTCGAGATTCAAACGCCGATTCTGTCGGTATCCACTCCTGAAGGAGCAAGGGATTATATCGTTCCATCAAGAAAGTATAAAAGAAAATTCTATGCGCTGCCCCAGGCGCCCCAGATCTACAAGCAGTTATTGATGGTTTCAGGCTTTGATAAGTATTTTCAGATCGCACCCTGCTTCCGCGACGAAGATGCGCGGGCAGACCGTTCTCCGGGTGAATTCTATCAGCTTGACTTTGAAATGAGTTTTGCAACCCAGGAAGATGTTTTCCGCGTGGGCGAGGAGGTACTGACTGCAACCTTTAAAAAGTTCGCGCCCGAAGGATATGAAATTACCGAAGCGCCGTTTCCTGTCTTCAGCTATAAGCAGGCCATGCTGGAGTTCGGCACCGACAAACCGGATCTGCGCAATCCATTGCGCATCATCGATGTAACCGATTTCTTCCAAAGATGTACCTTCAAGCCATTCCATAACAAGACGGTCAGGGCCATCAAGGTTCATGCCGAAATGTCCAGGAGTTTCCATGAGAAGCTGCTGGAATATGCACTATCTATCGGAATGCCGGGGCTCGGCTATCTTGAAATACAAGAGGATATGACCTATAAAGGTCCAATCGATAAATTCATACCCGAGGAACTTAAAAAAGAACTGGCTCAAATTGCAGGACTCATTCCCGGTGACGTAATCTTCTTTATTGCCGATAAGGAGAAGCTGGCCTGCAAATATGCAGGACTTATTCGAAATGAGCTGGGCAAGCGCCTGGATATCTGCGAGAAAAAAGCTTATCGCTTCTGCTATGTCAATGATTTTCCGATGTACGAAATCGATGAGGTGACCGGAAAAATCAAGTTTACCCATAACCCTTTCTCCATGCCGCAGGGCGGGTTAGAGGCGCTGATGTCCAAGGATCCCCTGGACATACTGGCATACCAGTACGATATCGTATGCAATGGCGTTGAGCTTTCCTCAGGCGCAGTAAGAAACCACAACCTGGATATCATGGTAAAAGCCTTTGAGATAGCGGGATACGATGAAGAGAGCTTGAAAAAGAAGTTCGGATCACTGTATAATGCTTTCCAGTACGGGGCACCGCCCCATGCCGGAATGGCCCCGGGCGTCGAACGGATGATCATGCTCTTGAGAAATGAAGAAAACATTCGGGAGGTTGTTGCCTTCCCTATGTGCAGCAACGCTCAGGATCTTATGTGCGGCTCTCCCAGAGAAGTGACCGAACAGCAGTTGCGTGAGGTGCATATTAAAATCAGAAATTGACGATGTTTGAGGCACCCCGTTGAAATTGACGACCAGCTGTTGTTAGAAATGGAGTGAGGATTATGGCGGTTTCAAAAACTGAGATTGAAAAGCTCGCAAAGCTTGCTAAGCTGAGCTTCTCCGACGAAGAACTCGAAAGATTTACGGCTGAATTCGATGCGATTATTGCATTTGCCGATACCATTAACCAGTCCATCGAGGGCGGAACAGAACAGATTAGGAGCATCGGCGCCAGGATGGTTCCATTCGAGACGCTGCGCCCCGACGAGGTGGTGCCGTCCCTGCCCAGCGATAAAATCCTTTCCAATGTCGAAGGGTATAACGGGTTCTTTGGCCTGGAAAGGAGCAAAAAATGAGAACGGGAATATCTGAACTGGCCTCTAAGCTTCGCAAGCGCGAGATTTCGGCGGTGGAGCTAACGAAAACATATATCGATGCCATTGAAAAGCTTAATCCAACCCTCAATGCCTATGTGCATTTGACTTTTGACACTGCCCTGAAGGCCGCGGAAAAGGCCGATCAAATGCTTAAAGAGGGCGATGCGCCGTTGCTCTGTGGCATCCCTATGGCCCTGAAAGACAATATTTGTACTGACGGGCTTCTCACCACCTGTTGTTCCAAAATCCTTGAAGGCTTTAAGCCTTATTACGATGCTACTGTCTGGGAGAAGCTGAAAGCCCAAGGCGCTGTGCTCATGGGCAAGACCAATATGGATGAGTTTGCCATGGGGAGCACCTCTGAGACCAGCTGTTATGGCGCGCCATTAAATCCCATAAACACAGCCTATGTGACCGGTGGTTCTTCGGGTGGCTCAGCTGCGGTAGTATGCGCAGATCTTGCGGTGTACAGCCTGGGCTCCGATACCGGTGGTTCCATTCGTCAGCCGGCCTCTTTCTGCGGTGTTATAGGATTAAAACCCACCTATGGTGCAGTATCCCGTTATGGACTCATTGCTTACGGAAGCTCCTTGGATCAGATTGGTCCCGTGACTTCAAGCGTGAAAGACGCCGCCATCGTTTTCGATGCCATCAAAGGAGGAGACAAACGGGATCAGACCAGTGTGGATTATGATTATGGCGATTCACTGGCTGAACGCCTGGACCGGGATATAAAGGGCATGCGCATCGGTGTGGCCGAAGAGTTTTTTGACGGGATTAATCCGGAGATCAAGTATAAGATTATGGAAGCGATTGCCCTGTTTGAAAAGAACGGTGCGATTATTGAAAATATCAGGCTGCCGGCCTTGAAGATCGCACTTCCGGTTTATTACATCATCGCCTGTGCAGAAGCCTCCTCAAACCTCGGACGATATGACGGCATCCGTTACGGTTATCGTGCATCATCTTATACCAGCATAGAAGATATGATTGTAAAAACCAGGAGCGAGGGCTTCGGCGACGAAGTTAAACGCCGTATCATGCTGGGGACCTATGTATTGTCCAGCGGTTATTACGATGCTTATTATAAAAAAGCATGCCTGATCCGTGAAGAGATAAATCGGGAATTCGATGCCGTCTTCGAAAAATGTGATGCGCTCATTGCACCCACTGCGCCCAATACGGCGTTCCCGCTGAACCACAAGGTAACCAGCCCGGTCGAGATATATTTGTCAGATATCTGCACCGTGCCGGTCAATATAGCTGGCATTCCGGCCATCTCGATTCCCTGCGGGAAGGATTCCAAGGGCTTACCGATAGGTATGCAGATAATAGGCAAGAAGTTCGATGAGGCAACGGTTCTTCAAATGGCCTATTTCTATGAACAAAACTCAGGTATTGATGTAGGCGTTTACGAAGGAGGTGCCAGGGCATGAATTATGAAATTGTATGCGGTATTGAAACCCATGTTGAGCTGGCCACTAAAACTAAGATATTCTGTGGCTGTACCACCGAATTCGGGGGAGAGCCCAATACCCATTGTTGTCCTGTTTGTACCGGTCAACCGGGTTCCCTGCCCATCCTGAACCAAAAAGTGGTGGAGTATGCCATCAAGGCCGGCCTGGCACTGAACTGCAAAATAAATACCAAGTCCCATATGGATCGAAAGAATTATGTATATCCAGATTTGCCCAAGGCCTACCAAATCTCGCAATATGATGAACCCCTCTGTGAAAATGGCTATATCGAGTTGGACAGCGGCAAGCGTATCGGCATTACCCGCATCCATATAGAGGAGGATGCCGGAAAGCTCATACATGAAAAAGGGTATACCTATATTGACTATAACCGCAGCGGTGTTCCGCTGATTGAGATAGTTTCTGAGCCCGATATTTCTTCTGCCGAAGAGGCAAGAGAGTATGCCGAAAAGCTGCAGTTAATCATGCGTTATATCGGCGTATCGGACTGCAAGATGCAGGAAGGCTCCATGCGTTGCGATGTCAATCTTTCACTGCGAAAACCCGGAGATCCCAATTTCGGAGTGAGAACCGAAACCAAGAATATCAATTCCTTAAGTTTCATTCAAAAAGCCGTCATGGCTGAGGCCGAAAGGCAGGCTGATATTCTGGACGCAGGAGGAACCATTGTACAGCAGACCATGCGTTACGACGAGAAAACCGATAGCGTCACCCCAATGCGTGATAAGGAAAATTCCGATGATTACCGCTATTTCCCTGATCCCGATATTCTAGGATTTTGTATTGATGAAGAGAAGGTAGAAGAAATTAGGGCATCATTGCCTGAGCTCCCATTTGACAAGTTCAAGCGGTACATTAATGTACTGGGGCTTTCTGAAGCCACAGCCAAACAGCTTATCAAGTACAAAAAGGTGGCAGAATTCTTCGAAGGCGCTATAGCCGAGGGCGCGAGCGTTAAGAATGCGGCTAACCTGATTGTCGGTACCATCTTTTCCAACATGGACACCGAGGAAGAGAAGGAATTATTCGCAATCAGGATTTCCGCGGCACAGTTTGCAGCTCTTGTAAAGCTGGCCGATGAGAAAAAAATCAACATCGGGGTTGCCCAGAGCACCTTGCAGAAGATGCTGGAAAGCGGCAAACCGGTAGAGGAGTTTATCAAACCGGAGGATCTTGTAGGTATCTCCGATGAGGAGCTTGAAAGTCTATGCAAGGAAGCGATAGATGCCAATCAAAAGGTTGTGGCAGATATCAGAAACGGTAAGGACAAAGCCATCAACATGTTGTTTGGTTACGTTATGAAGAAAACCGGCGGGAAGGCAGATATTCGCAAGGTTGAAGCGATGTTGCGAAAGTTTATCGGACAATAAAAATGCAGGATACAGATGATGATGCCGTCAAGAAAGAACAATGAAGGTATCAAGGACAGAAAGATGAACCTTTCGATACAATTGTAAGAAATAATAAGTATAAACCCAAAAACAAACGAATCATCGGCTTTTCACACAAAAAGGAAGAAGCTTTGAATTGGGAAGAATAAAACGACGGTATTATTATTTTTAAGCAAAAATGAAATTTTTGAATTTACATCTTGCAAAATGTTAAAGAATCTGCTAAAATAAAAAACAAATTTGAGTTGTTTGATAGGCCGGTCAGAGAGTGTTAATGATTGTTACAAAGGCCTAATAACTTAAAAATAGTTTAAATAGTGCTGAACAGAAACAAAGGCGTTTCATCAAGAGGATGAAGCGCCTTTTTCGTGTTTTATTGGGTTAGAAACGGTGATGAACCGAAAACTATAAAAAATTAGCGAGATAAATCAAACTATTTTAGTAATTGGAAAGGAGAATAGGTCATGGAAAAATGTATTAATGAGGTATGTTCCAACATGTTTGGTTCAGCTGTGTTTAATGATGCGGTAATGCAGGAACGTCTGCCAAAACCTATTTATAAGAAGCTGAAGAAAACGATTAAGGAAGGCCTTCCGCTTGATCCGGATGTAGCCGAAGTCGTAGCATGTGTAATGAAGGATTGGGCGGTCGAAATGGGCGCGACCCATTTTACCCACTGGTTCCAGCCATTGACCGGCGTTACTGCCGAGAAACATGACTCCTTTTTGACACCTACAGGAGACGGTAAAGCCATCATGGAATTCTCAGGCAAAGAACTAATCAAGGGAGAGCCCGATACTTCGTCATTCCCCTCCGGTGGTCTTCGCGCAACCTTCGAGGCCAGAGGCTACACCGCGTGGGATTGTACTTCGCCCGCATTTGTTAAGGATAAAACATTGTATATTCCTACCGCCTTCTGCTCTTATACAGGCGAAGCACTGGATCTTAAAACCCCGCTTTTGCGTTCGATGGAAGCACTCTCCAAACAAGCGCTTCGTATTCTGAGACTCTTTGGGGATACCACCACCAAGAGAGTAGTTACTACTCTGGGACCCGAGCAGGAATACTTTCTTATTGACAAGGAATACTTCATGAAGCGTAAAGACCTGGTTTATACGGGAAGAACCCTTTTTGGCGCCAAACCGCCCAAGGGACAGGAGCTTGAGGATCATTATTTCGGAATTCTTAAAGAGAAAATCTCAAATTTCATGCATGACCTGGATACTGAGCTATGGAAGCTTGGAGTTTCCGCAAAAACCAAGCATAACGAGGTTGCACCCGCACAGCACGAGCTGGCTCCGGTGTTTGCCACCACCAATATCGCAACTGACCATAACCAGCTTACCATGGAAATAATGAAGAAAGTGGCAGCCAGGCACGGACTTGCCTGCCTCCTGCATGAGAAGCCGTTTGCAGGTGTCAATGGTTCCGGTAAGCATAATAACTGGTCCATCTCAACCGACGATGGCAAGAACCTGCTCGATCCCGGTACAACGCCGTTGGAAAATGCCCAGTTCCTCATATTCCTTGTTGCTGTTATCAAGGCTGTTGATGAATATGCGGATCTATTGCGCTTCTCCGTTGCCACAGCCGGAAACGACCACAGACTGGGAGCCAATGAGGCGCCTCCGGCCATCATGTCCATCTTCCTTGGAGAAGAACTGACCGATGTTATCGGGCAGATAGAAACCGGTGTCGTCAAAAACAACGGAAACAGCAGAACCCTGGAAATCGGAGTTTCCACACTTCCGGTTCTTCCGAAGGATAACACTGACAGAAACAGAACCTCTCCCTTTGCATTTACAGGCAATAAATTTGAGTTCAGGTCCGTGGGTTCCTCACAGTCCATCGCTACTCCAAACTTTATAATCAATACCATTGTTGCCGAATCACTCAGCCAGATCGCTGATCGTCTTGAAGAGGCCGAGGACTTCAAGGCAGAAGTAAATGCTGTGGTGAAGGAGATCATCAAGAACCACAAGCGCATTATCTTCAATGGCAACAACTATTCAGAGGAATGGGTAGCCGAAGCTGAGCGGAGAGGTCTGCCCAATCTGAAATCAACCGTTGATGCCGCTCCTGCATTAATTGCAGAGAAGAACGTCAAGGTACTTGAGAAGCACGGTGTTTTAGACGCAGCAGAAATACATTCCCGTTATGAAATCTGTTTGGAAAACTATGTCAAGACAATCCGCATAGAAGCCCTGACCATGATTGAAATGGCAGGCAGGCAGATTCTCCCGGCATCGCTGGCTTATGTCAGAAAAGTTGCAGATACCGTTGCTTCTCTCAATGCTGCAGGCGCCGATTCCTCCTTTGCCAAGGAAGAACTGGATGAGCTTGTATCACTGACGTCCGGCCTGAAAGCCGCCATCGACAAGCTGGGTGCGAAACTTAAAGAGATTGATGCGCATGAAGGAAATTCTCTTGAGCATGCCCGCGCTTACAGGGATGTCATTATTCCGCAAATGGATGAACTGCGCGCCTTTGCCGACAAGCTTGAAACCATGGTGGATGCAAGTCTGTGGCCAATACCTACATATGGCGATCTCCTGTTCAGTGTCATCTGATAAGAACTCTATTAATAATAAGGATTTGCAATTCTGCGTAATTTGTTAAGGCAGAACATAATTATATGAAAAAGCAATATGTTTCTGGCAGACAGTCGTTTAGATTGTCTGCCAGTTTTATTTAAGAATCAATAAACCGCAGATGATACTATGGTCTCAGAGATTCTATACCCTTCAACCAGAAAACAGAAAAATTATTCTGTCAATCCAATATAGGGAATAATTGGGAAATATCGAGTTTGATTATAGATATGAACAATGATAACTTGATAGATATTGCAGATCTTGCTTATATCGCATTAAAAATACAGGATTAAGTAATAAAATTATTGTTCTAAATTAAACATGCATGTTTATCATAATTATTATATAGAACCTTGACTTTCTTTTATGCCCTTTCCCGAGAAATGTAAATCTACACTCGGGATTTTTTATTGCCTGCGGGAACATATCAATTGTCCTGAATAATAGAAATCTTCCCAGTTATGTAATATGACAAAATAGACAGGAAAACATGAAAATCAAAAAAATTGTGTATTTATAGATTGAGATAATAAAATAGTGGTATTATCTAAGTATTAAATAATAAATTCGTAATTAGTTTTCAATGAAGATACTATATTAGACACCAAGGGCCAATGAAACAGGCATAGCCAATGAAACAGGCGTATTAGGTCCAATACCTGAGAATATTAACAATATTAACAGAAAGGAGACTTACTAATGCAAGGGAACCAAAAACTAATTGAAACCCTTAATGCTTTGCTTGCTGACGAGCTTGCGGCTATCAATCAGTACATAGTACACGCAGAAATGTGTGAGGACTGGGGATACGGTAAACTACATGAAGGCTTTGAGAAAAGGGCACTGGATGAAATGAGACATGCCGAAAAACTTATCGGAAGGATTCTCTTCCTCGGTGGAAAACCAATTGTAAATGAACTCAGCAAAATACATAT
The DNA here is from genome assembly GCA_012728095.1 of Clostridiaceae bacterium. GTDB lineage: Bacteria > Bacillota > Clostridia > DSM-8532 > DSM-8532 > DTU059. Next base: position 5,936 of record JAAYFU010000037.1, on the reverse strand, counting down.
CGGAGATGATGTTCCAAAGCAAATTGAATATGATCGTGCCGCAGAGGAAGGAGCAATCAAAGCATATAATGACGCTATTGCGCTTGCGGGTGAAGTGCGGGATCATGCGACAAGGGATATCCTTATACAAATTCTGAATGATGAGGATCGTCACATGGATGAACTTGAAGAACTCTTAGATCAGATTGAGCAGATGACTTTACCCATGTTCCTCACAACCCAGGTTGATTAAATACTTGATAAACAGACTTAAATCAAAGAGGCTGCAGAAAACAGCCTCTTTTTTTACCGTCCCACTGACATCCAGGTAAGATAGATCCGAGATTATTTGACATTATTATTTTGGTCTTAATATTATATGTTTTGAATGAATATTTCCAAATTTTCTTTATATAAGTGCTATTGAGCTACTTCCCGCTCCAGGACTTTTAATAACTGTCTAAATGAGATACAATATAAAACGATTGCGCATTTTTTCTATGAAATTGAAAAATGGGGATATTGAAATAAATAACAACAATTTCTTAAATAATAAAGTACTAAAACAGCAAAGGAGTTGAATACAATATTTAGGTTGTTGTTAGAAAAACTAAAGGAATCGTCCCTTTCAGTAATTCCAATCGTTATCCTGGTTGTGCTCTTAAAATACACTATAGCGCCGATACCCTCATGGAATCTTATACTTTTTATAATCAGTGCTCTTGTATTAATCATGGGAATTACGTTATTCAACCTGGGAGTAGATATGTCTCTGATCCATATAGGAGAGCATATAGGCTCCACATTAGTAAAGACTAAAAAGCTGCCCTTGATTATAGTTTTAACCTTTATAATTGGTGTTTTTATTACAATTGCCGAACCGGATTTAATAGTGATGGCAGGTCAAATAAACGGGGTACCTGATTCCGTTATTATCATCAGTGTTTCATTAGGTGTTGGTCTGGCTTTAGTAGCAGCTTTCTTGAGAATTCTATTCCAGTTCCGGTTATCGTACATATTGATTACCTGCTATATTTTGGCGTTCATTCTATCTGGTTTCACTGGCAAAGACTTTCATTCCATTGCATGGGAATCGGGTGGTGTATCAACAGGACCGATAATGGTGCCCTTTGTAATGGCCCTTGGGCTTGGTTTGGCATCGATCCGTGCCGATAAAACTTCAGAAGAAGATAGTTTCGGTCTTATTTCTCTTTGTTTGATCGTGCCTATTATTAGTGTCCTGGTTTTAGGCATATTCTTTACTCCTTCCGGAGGAAGCGCAATGACAGTTCCGAATATCGAGTCAGTCTCGGATATTGCAATGCTTTACCGCTTAAATATTTCGGAGTATAGTGAGCAGGTAGCGGTGGCGTTACTGCCTATAATTTTGACTTTTGTCGTTTTTCAAGTTATTTGGATTCGTCTCAGAGTTAAAGAGATTTTAAAAATCAGTATAGGAACTATCTATACTTATATAGGCCTCGTATTGTTTTTGCTGAGTGTTAATGTGGGCTTTATGCCGGTGGGGTATCAACTTGGCAGCACTCTGTTCGAAAACAATAACAGTGTAGTACTAATCCTTGTGGGAATGGTGATTGGATACTTTGTTGTTGCCGCTGAACCAGCTGTTTTCGTGCTTAAGAGACAAGTGGAGGAAGTCACGAGCGGAGCAATCTCGGCAAAAGCGATGGGGATAGGACTATCGGCAGGTGTAGCTGTATCGGTAGGATTGGCTATGTTGCGGGTTGTAACAGGACTGTCTCTTTTATATTTCGTTATACCCGGCTATTTGAGTGCTCTTTTACTGACATTTGCAGTATCGCCCCTTTTCACATCCATTGCTTTTGATTCGGGGGCAGTTGCTTCAGGACCATTGGCAGCAACATTTATGCTTCCTTTAGCCATTGGAGCTTCTGAAGCGAATGGCGGAAATATCTACGCCGATGCATTCGGTATCGTGGCTTTAATAGCATTGACACCGGTTATTACGCTCCAGTTGTTTGGATTAGTCTATGCCATAAAATCGAAAATCGCGAAAAAAGCAATGGTTGTTCCAGCTACCGAAGATACCATTGTCGAGTTGGATTATTCATCACTGGAACAGGATAATGAAAGTCCGGTCAATAGTACCGATGAAAATAACAACGACAATTCCGGTATCAGCATAGACAATGCAGTGTCTAAAGGCTACAATGAAGATAGTAACTGCCAGCATTCTGATAACGGTAGAATGGAGGAAAATAATGGTTGATTACTCTGATGCTAAACTGGATGCATTGATTACAATAGTGGATTACAGCTTAAAAGATGTTCTTATGAGTATATATAAGAATAATAACGTACCGATATTGTTATTGACTCATGGAAAAGGTTTAGCTAAATCATTCGTTTATGAGATCCTGGGATATGGCGGACCGAAAAAAATCGTTTCTATAAGCATTCAAACGAAAAATATGGCCAAATATCTGATAAAGCAGGTAAACGATAATATTGACTTTAGCAAACCCGGAACCGGTATCGCTTTTACTATAAATATCAGCAGCATCAGTAACGCTCTTTCTAGGATTTGTATTCAAGCGGAAGAGAATTTAAAGTTAGGAAGTGAGGATATGGCTATTACGTCAAAAGAACCTTATCATTTAATCATAACCATTGTAAACAGCGGATTTTTTGACCAGGTCATGGCGGCGGCAAGAAAAGTGGGAGCAATTGGAGGTACCGTAGTTCATGCCCGTGGCTTAGGGTCCAAGGAAGCTCAAAAATACCTTGGTATAACCATACAGCCGGAAAAGGATCTTGTTATGATTCTAACACCGAAAGAAAAAAAGTTGGCAATCATGGAGAGTATTATGCATGAAGTAGGGCTGAACACAGCTGGAACCGGTATCTGCTTTTCGTTGCCGGTAGATAGTGCTATAGGAGTATTAGGTCAGACAGAGGACGGTTTGGATTCTTAACAGGTAACATGAGTAAGGACGCATCTGTCAACAAGGGAAGTGATAGATTGGGAAAGATTATTGTAGTTGGCAGTATAAATATGGACATAGTTATAAAAGTTCCATATATACCAGCTGTTGGCGAAACAATTTTAGCGGATGAAGTTAGTTTCTTCCACGGTGGTAAAGGAGCAAACCAGGCTACTGCAGCAGCAAGGCTTGGAGGAAATGTACACATGATAGGTAGAGTTGGAAATGATGAGTATGGGAAATCATCGGTTGATAGTTTAAGAAACAATAATGTGAAAACAGATAGGATTCAATTTGATGATACTTTTCCGACAGGCACGGCATATATCAATGTAAGCAGGAACGGGGAAAACAATATAATTGTCAACCAAGAAGCAAATGGAAATCTTAGTGTACAGGATATAATGAACAATTCTGATCTGTTTGAAGCCGGTGATATTTGCTTAATACAGCTGGAAATTCCTATTGATGTTGCAATATATGTCATCGAACTTTGCAGAAACAGGGGGATAAAACTTATCTTAAACCCTGCACCAGCAAATCCAGTTATAAATGAATATCTTAATGACGTTTACGCGGTGATACCTAACGAAATAGAGCTGGCTGCTCTTGTAAACAGCCATATTTCCTGTGATAACGATTTATTGGCAAATTCGAAAAAACTACTGGAAAAGGGTGCTGTGAACGTTATAACTACTATCGGGGAACGCGGCAGTATTTTTGTAAATAAGGATACCAGTTTTTTAACAAAAGCAGTCCCAGTGCAAAAAAAGGATACTACAGCCGCAGGTGATACTTTTATAGGAGCATTTTGTGTTGCCATATACGAAGGCAAGACAATTAAAGAAGCAATAAATTTTGCAACGCATGCTTCTGCGTTAACAATAACAAAAGAAGGTGCTCAGGAATCACTCCCTACACGGGCAGAAGTTGAAGATTTTATTGCAAAAATGAAGATTATTAAGTAATCCTGAAGAAGTTAAGAGCTCAGCGTAAATTGTTAGGATGGGGTAAAACAAATCAGAGCAGTTTGACAAACGAAATATGAAGGAATACGAAATGGATAAAAATATAGCCATTATAAGGATTTTATTAAAAATCATAATGTTATTCTTAATGACCGAGTTCGGATGCAATTTTATTTTGCAAACAATAAGCTATTCATTCTATAAGAACGCAGAAAAGATGAAAGATATTTCCTGTACTCCACAATTCATTAAATTTAATGATACATTAACGGGTTATGGCAATAACCTTGATTCGAAAAATAGCAATAAGGTTATATTGTTTTTCGGCGGTTCTAATTATATAGCATACAATTCTGTTGGGAAATATTCTTCCAAATTCGATTACCCGTTCATTTCAGAGGATTATTACGGAACTCAGGACAGCAGCGGTAAGATGAATTTAAAAACAATGAAGCAATCCGCGGAAGATTTATATGATTGGGCAAGGACCTACTATCCTGGTAGTGAAATCATAATAATCGGACATAGTTACGGAGCAGGGAATCGCAACATATCTGGCAAGTGTCAGGGAATGCCGCTCTTTGGTTATCGTTGCGGGATACAGAGACATTTCGGATTTATATAATAAAATTATTCCTATATTCTGGGGCCCGCTAAAAGTATTTATTTCAAATAATATACGCACTTCCGAATATGCTGAAAATGTTGAATGCCCGGTTTATATTATTGGTTCTGCCGGTGATAAAGTTTTAAGTTCTTCTTTACAGGAAAAACTTTCACACAGTTTCAAGAATCCCAAAATTAAAATATTCGATAATATTTCTCACGAAGATTATTTTTATTCGGATAATGTAATTAGTTATATAAACCAAATAATAGAATTATTATAAAAAGCCATTAATCAGGAAGCGTGAGATATCATTTTGTTAATCCGTTCCAAGAAATAATTGGGAAATATCCAGTTGATTATATGTCATGATAAAATATTTTACGTCCGTCCTACTTTAAGAACTCAGTGACCGCTCTTATATACAGGCTTATCTCAGTCGAAAACAGTGGCATCTGCTTGGAGGATATTGACCCAACCCGTCAACAAAATTCTCTTCGTTCAACTTAAAGAGCATGCAATTATAAGCTGCATTAGAGCAGAAACATCCATGGTTATCAAACAGAATATTCGCATGTATCCAAAATATGCTGTGACCAACAGAATGAGTCATCGTGTCAACTATTGGCGTACCCACAAAACACTAAAAAACAAAAAAGGGGATCAAAGTTATGAAGAAAAAAGCCAGGAATCTATTGACGTATTTTTTAGCCCTGATTATCACCCTGGGTACTTTCGCCGCTACCGCAATACCTGTCACTGTTTCGGCGCTGGGTATACCACCGGCGACTGATGATTCGGATGTGCCGGGTTTAGCCGGTATTGCAGCAGCAGGCAAAGATATGACCGCAACTGGGATCTTGCCGTTGAAAGAAGTATTTAAGGACTACTTCCTACTACGGAATAGATTCCGGGAGCCCTGTATGGGATGAAGCAAAGATTGCGGATATGAACAATGATAACTTGATAGATATCGCAGATCTTGCTTATATCGCATTAAAGATACAGGATTAAATATTAACCAAAAAAATTGATAAATAAAAAAGCATCATTATTAGGGGACAACTCTTCTTTCCTTGTGGTGATGCTTTTTTTTTATTTGGGAAATATCCATTTTTCCACAGAAAGTGTAAAACACTCTTCAACCAAGAAACAGAGAATATTTTATTGTTAATCCATACAAGAAAAATTTGGGAAATATCCAGTTTTTTTATGCTCATGATAAAATATTATTAAAATTAACTATTTTATTATTATATTACAGAAAGGGGAATTTTATGAAAAAGCTGCTATGTATTCTTTTATCGCTGCTCATCGTTATTGCGAACTTTAGTTTTATGAGCAACGAGGTACTGGCTGAGGGAGAACCTCCGGTCATCATAGGTGATCCGTCGGTTCTACCGGTAGGGCCATCGG
>JAAYFU010000036.1 GCA_012728095.1 Clostridiaceae bacterium | reverse complement strand
AGTTCTATTTGATATTTACCATCCACGATTTCTTCGAAGTTTTGCCATTTTCCTACATAGAACTGCGCCTGATAATTCTCAGGATCAATCGTATTCCCTTTTGAATTCAATAACTCAAGTGTAACAAGCACGGTTTGGAAATCATAGAATGAATTTTCCTTTATAACCTGTTGTTTTTGAATCTTTCCGCCTTTATGGCTGACCTGGATAGTTGGTTTGCTGGGAGAACCGTCTATTACTATCAATGCAGTTCCATTGTCATCAGTCGTTCCTTGATTATTACGCCATGCGCTGTCATAATAATTTATATTTGCGCCTGCGATTCCCTTGCCTTTACTGTCCAGCAAGGTTACATAAGCGATGCTCTTTTCTACGTTCGAATCAGCCGGGACAATAATGGTTAAGCCTTTTTCCGGACGATTATTCCCTGAGAAGAGGAACTCATATGTACCAGGGAACAATTCGTCTGAATAATAATAAGCGTAACCGCCTGCTATATATCTAATCTTGCCACTAAAATGCAGTTTAACATTGGTTGTTTTAAAAGACACGACTGAACCGTTACTTACAGGCACGGATTCCTGTATAGATGAAGTCCCTTTGTAACTAGCTATGAACATATAATTTCCTGGGAATAATTCACGGTTGACTGTACCATTTTCTCCTGTTTTTCCGAAGTGGTAATTTGTTCCATTCGCTCTGTAAATTATTCCGGAATCATTAATTGGTTCGCCTTTGGAATTTTTTACTTCCACTGTGATATTTGCAGTCTCAAAGGATACAGTATTGTTTTCTGCATCTATTGTTACGTTTTTTATTGAAGTTGTTCCTTTATATGTTGCTATAAAATTGTAGTTGCCGGGTTTTATATATTTTGTTGCCTCACCGTCATTGTTTGTGATGCCGAAATTAAGCCGATACATTCCCTGATAGTCGATATCAACTCCGCTTAAGGGTGATCCGGTACTATCCTTTACAGTCACAGTAACAGGTACAGTATCCGTTGTCTCTCTTGTAGCATTAACAATTCCGTTCAATTGGTCGACTACTTCTTCCGCAAATGCCGATACGGTCATTGCCAGTAAAAACGCTGCAATTAATGCCAGAACAAATGATAACCTTTTTGCTTTCATAATATTTATCTCCTCATGTTTTTAATAATGTTTTTTATCCTTTAAGTAATGTAAAAAGAGTCTTGATACAGTTGCGTTTCTTTTTCACCAACTTTATTAAAGCGTTGGTTGGCTCATGTATCTACCACCTCCTTTAAAAGACTCTCCAACACTACTCACTTTTTGTTAAACAAATAGACCATGTGTTTTATGCAATAATTGAAACTTAATAATTAACTCCATTGGTAATATGACTGATAAATCCTATATTTAAAAATGAGTACTATTACTTTTACCGATTTATAAAACAAAAACCGGCCTCGGTTGGTCGGTTGCACTACTTACTCCACATAATCCAAGTGCCCAAATACAGATTATGTTTCATCATACCTTATAAGTAAAAAACAATAATCTTTACCAATATTCTACATTAAATTATACTATATGCTGTTAAATTTTTGAAGAATTACATTACTCCGAAATTCAACATAATTCATCCTGATAAAGCACATAAGAAATTATTAAAGCATTTATTTTCATCGAAATAAGCAATAAGAACGCGTAATTATTCAAATTTTTAATTAATTTTTATGAACTGGTTTAGAATACAAGATACGGACAGCAATAATATATAATTTTTTGTTGCTTTATGAAAAGATCTTCATGTATAATAAGTGAGCAAATTCGTTTAAGATGCAATCCAAGGAAAAGGTTGCATTATTTTTATTTTATTGACGAAATAGAATTGACGTATTAGAAAGAGGACTGATTGAAAACAAATGAGAAAAGTATCTATCGAAAGGAATCTAACTGAGGGTAACGTTGTTAAGCTTCTTATACATTTTGCATTGCCTTTTATGTTATCAAATCTGATTCAAAGTCTTTACAATGTGGCAGATATGCTGATAGTCGGTAATTATTCTGGAACCGCTGCCATTTCCGGGGTGAATATAGGCGGACAGGTAACATTAATACTTACCAATTTTATTATTGGCCTGACAGTTGGAGGTACCGTTATTATTGGCCAGTATTTAGGTTCAGGAGACAGAAAAGGTGTGAAAGAAACAATTAGTACACTGCTCACCTTTCTTCTGGTTATCGGTATCGCCGTTACCATAATCATGCTGATTCTTTCAGATAAAATATTATGGTTATTGCAAACCCCGGAAGAGGCCTATCAGGAGGCAAGGGATTACCTCGATGTTACACTCATAGGTACGGTATTTATTTTTGGATATAATGCATTTTCTGCTATATTGAGAGGTTTTGGCGACAGCAGAAGGCCGTTAATTTTCGTATCAATAGCATGCACAATAAATGTAGTGTTGGATATATTGCTTGTCGGCATATATGGCATGGCGGCAAAAGGTGCAGCAATCGCTACAGTTATTTCACAGGCTATAAGCATGGTTTTATGTATTATTACTTTAAAAAGAAGTGATTTTGTATTTGATTTTAAGCTTAGTTCATTTAGATTCATAAAAGAACGTTTCTTTGCGATTTTAAAACTAGGTATACCGATTTCAATACAGAACGTAATTGTTAATTTTTCATTCCTCGTGCTTACCGCCATTGCAAACGGCATGGGGGTAAACGCATCTGCAGCCGTCGGTATTGTCGGTAAATATAACGGTTTTGCTATTTTACCGGCTTTCGCTGTTGGCTCCTCTGTTTCTGCGATGGTTGCGCAGAATATGGGGGCAGGAGCGATTGATCGCGCAAAAAAGACATTCTATACCGGTTTTGCACTTGCTTTTTCAATTACCTTTGCAGTATTCATTTTTACAAAAATTTTCCCTGAACAAATCTTATCTTTATTTGATGACGATCCGAATACAATCTCTGCCGGGGTAGAGTATATCAGGACTTTTTCTTATGATTACCTGGTTGTGCCCGCATCATTCTGTTTGAATGGCCTTATAACCGGTTCAGGACATACTTTAATATCATCGGTTTGTGGAATTTTGTCGTCAATTGGTTTCCGGGTCCCTATGGCAATACTTTTCGGGTTAGTCATGCAAAAAGGGCTGTGGGGATTGGGTCTCGCGGCGCCAATCGCCAGCATAGCTTCAGGTTTGATACTACTGATTTACTATGCTTCAGGAAAATGGAAAAAGAATAAGGTTATCAAAAATGATAATATAACAATGATGTAGATATTAAACCGGCAGATGACCTAACCGGCCATCTGCCGGTTTAATAAAGATATTTTATTTACTTTGTTCTACTGCAACAATTAATACAGAACCCTCAGCACGAGAAAGTGCAAAAGCGACATCAGGGCACCAGTTGTGCAATGAATGTAAGGTCAAGAATATCTATAACTCCGTCATTATTTACATCTGCTGATTTTGCAATGCTCCAGTTGGGATCTCCTTCACTTACCATATAGTAGTATACACAAATAGCAAGGTCTCCAAGATTTATCACACCGTCCCTGTTGACATCTCCGACCGTCCATGTTTCTTCCACAAATATATCAATACCTGTATTTGTTGCTGAATATTTTTGACCACCCGGCATGATACCGAAGTCTGCTTTTGTAATGGTAAAGGATCCTGACTTACCGGCAGCGTCATCCTTTGCTATAAAATCAACATTGAAAAGCGGGATTCTGCCTTCTTTGACCGCTATACCTTGTGTCGCAAAAATTACCCTGATAATTCCAGGCTGATCATGTTTAATATAGAAGAACATATCCGGATTACCTGCTGGATCACAAGATTTTAACTCAAAAAGGCTGTCATCGTAATTCAGAATGATATCTCCGGCATATACACCTTCGATAGAATTATTGAGAATAACAATTAATGTAAATTCATCTCCGGCTTTTACCTGTTCAGTTCCCTCAATAAACACAGTTGTTTCATCAGAAGGCTCTTCGCCGCCAATAGGATTCAGCAATAGAATCTCGACAACGGCCGGGTTAGTATAGAGAGTCCCAGATATTGTGATATTAGCGTCGTGGGTAAGAACCGGATTGTCAGTATTTGCACCTGTCAGCCGGTTATATGTGAACACCAGCTTGTCCTTCAGAATGCTGACCGACAGGCAGACGCCCGGGCCGACATTCGTTTCTTTATAAGGTTTTTGGGTTGGATAAAAATCGTTCATGCACCCAACATTAGCATAGGTGAACTTGATGGTTTTAGATTGACCATCGGCATAGAGGATTGAATCGCCACGATACTTGATGGTGTGACGATTTGTATCGGTATAGTGGTTGTGTCCCCATAAGAACACAATGTCGAGGTCGTCGCCATATTTGTTAAGGGTATCAATCATCTTGTCGGCATTGGTTATATTGCGCCAAGACCAGTTATAGGCACGATGCAAAGGCCAATGGGTCTGTATGAAAATTACCTTACCAGAGCCAACCTTGCTGGCCAGATAAGTGTCAAGGGCTTGAATATCGTCCTCATAGAAAAACTCTTTATCGACTCCGCTGGTGTTGCCCTGCGCGCCGATATGGAATATCTCATAATCATCGCCAACATAGCTGACACCGACGCGGTCAAATCCAAATATACGTTTGAAATCCGCTTCGCTTATTCCGCCATTCACTTCCTTATCGTGATTTCCTGTCGTAAAGACATATGCTGCTTCAGGATAAGTTGTGGAGAGTACATCAATCAGTATTGAGTAGACATTCTCCCAGTTAACCAGATAAGCCATGTCGTCCATGATATAGTCGCCGCCGAAGGAGATTACCTCCGGACTGAAGTTTTCTGCCTTCAGAAGCGGCAGAATAGCGCGAAGGTTAGTGAAATTAGGAACACTTCCGGTAAGGTCTGAGTGTGTGTCGGACATAAAGAGCAACTGGTGAAGTATCTCGGAATCTCCTGGCTCACCGGGTTCGCCTGCTTCAGTAACCTTGTAAAGCTGTACCGGATAATTTGCCAGGGAGGATGCCATATTTGACTGTGGTACTCCAGGGCAATCGAATCCGGCTGCGGCACCCCGCAAGAAAAATACATAGTCACTGGGGTTAGAACTGAACAGGAACATGCTCTTGATGGTTCCGTCATCGCTTATGTCCTCAAAAGCCCAGTAACAATAATGAGGCTTTGACTCAACGTTGGAAGCGTCATAGGTTGAGGTATTCAGAGGAGCAACCCCTGAGTTGCCGCTGGAGGCACGGGAAAGGAATTTGCTGTCTCCGTTGGTTATAAAGAAACCGGTTGTATAGGGGCCGGCCAGGGCCGATGTCCCTTCAGCGAAGTCCCAGATCATATCGTCGGTAACTTCGGAGATTATCTTTCCGTCGGCCACGGTGACGGGAGTAGAGGCCAGTGAAATACCACCGTAGGCAGTGGAGACATTGGCAACTTTATTAGTCAACGCGTAACCATTGGAGACAATTATGTATTTTTCGCCCGCTTCTACGGTGGTGGCCAGTTCATAGGTGACCTCCGCCGATTCAATTGCAGAAACAGCGGGAACAAATGCGAACACTTGGAAGATTATCATGATGCAGCATAAGATAGCTAAACTTCTTGATGCTTTCTTCAATTTGCTCACCCTTTCTTGGTAATTAATATAGTGTTGCAATAAAAACATCAGAAATTATCTGCTGTTTTTATCAAAACCTTAATCACTTAAACAACAACAATAAAAGCCCAGGCAAACGGCATTGAAATTCCATTCCTCAGGACTATTATTAAACATACCGACCAATATGCAATTAGAAATCAAAAAGGAAATCAATAAGGATACCATGAATAAAAAAGGGCATTTAAGTATTTTTTCTCCAGTTCCAATCTTGCATATTAAATTCATCCGGAACCCCACCTTTAACAATAATGTCAGTTATAACAGCAACATGAGCAGCTAAATAAAGTAGTATATGCAAACCAGCATTATTGTATAATTAGCTCAACTGCCGCTAAAAATAGCGTATTTGCTGGTTTAGAGCAATAAAATATCATACTGTGGAGATGTATTCAATGATTTAAAATGCTATTTTTCTGTCTTTTTGTAAGGTTGAGTAATCTTTTATCATGTGCAAACATTGTTTATGGAGTAATTAACAGAAAGAATTAATTCTGAAGCGAAATTGAAATAAAGAAATATGTTTTAGAAAAAAATGCTGAAATGCTTAAGAATTAAGGGAATCATGAACTTTATACAAGAAAAGTATCACATTTTGTTACGACTTTAAATGTATTTTTAAGGCACTTGGGACAAATCCCACAAGTGCCTTTCTTACAATCTATATTTCATCCTCCGTATCTATGATTGGTTTACGCTCAGATTCTGATTCCGGTTCCGTATCCGGTATAACTGAACCTTCGGAATCTGATTGGTCTGATTCTGTTTCTGAATCATTATTAAGTTCCAATATAGATTCGCTGTCAACAGGCTGACCTTCTTCAGGCTGGATTTGCTTACCGGAATAAGTGTCCTGATTGTTTTCCATTGATTCATCAAATACGATTATCGGTTCATTAGGAGACGTTTCTTCCGGCATGCCTGTATACTTTGTTACTCTTCCTGTTAATTTAGTAATTTTAGCATTTAAAGTTTTGCCTGAGTCGCTTCCCAATACTCTAAGCCGGGGTAATAGAAAAGGATGAGTATTTTTTGAAGCTATTCCATATTTGGTTGTAACTGAAAAAATATAATTCTGTTCGATTAACTCATCAACTAAACGCTGTGAATACTTTCCGCAGGTATAACAAAAAACATTTACCTCTTTCCCCGTGATGTTTTCAATTCGTGATCTTGATTTTGATAATTCTTCTGCCATATCTTCCTTTGAATCGGCATAGAGATAATATGAATGACTGGCGCTGTGATTCTGCACATCTATTACGCCGCTGGAAGACATTTCCCGTAACTGTCCTTCTGTCAAATAATTACTTCGTCCGATAGCATCGGTTATGACAAAAATACAGGCTTTAAAACCATATTTTTTTAAGATTGGATATCCGATAGTATAATTCGATACATAACCATCGTCAAAAGTAATGATGATCGGGTTTTCAGCCAAAGGCGAGCCGTTCATATAATGGTTATACAAATCACTGAAAGTAATAGTGTTATAACCATGGGCTTTAAGATAGTACATCTGGTCATCAAATACTTCAGCCGACACATTCAGGCTGTCGCCGGGCGCATTGCCTTCCAATAAATTATGATACATTAAAATCGGCACCTTCATACCCGTCTCGTTACTGGCATACCAGTCTGCTAATTCCGAAATCTTAGGCTGATGTTCAGAAATGTTTTCGGATGAAGCAGTCTCCTCAACTGTTTTTTTATCCGCAGGCATATTTTCAACTATTACAGGTATAAGAGCCTCAAAAGATTCGATCGGAAGTGAAGAAGAAACAGGTATAGGAATTACCGGGACAACAGGTATGTATTCATTCTGATAGCTTGCGTTTCCCTTATCAGTAAAAGCTGCGGCCGGGATACTTGTAGAATCACATTTATTGCTGCCGCCTGCACAAAGTAACATGATAAGTAAAGAGTACAAAACCAATATAAAAAATTTATTCATAATATTCTCCAAGCTATCTGGATAATTTACCCATTAATATTATATATCAAATAAGTATTGTTTTAAACAGAATATGATATTTATTATTTAAAAAGTCTGGAAATTGCAAATCACAACTGATAATATTCTGTCATCAGGATGTATTACTAATTTATAAAAGAACTTATATGAAATATCAGGAAATACAGGAGGATCAGGAGGATAAAAAATGAAGGAAGTTTATGAATGCTCTTCTATTCATTTACCGAGCCACCGGTAGCAATAAAGTTTTAGATAATTAAATGTTTTAGACCAATCGACGGTCACCATGCTGACAAATGGCTGGATTGAGTATAGAAACTAAAGAGTTCTCAATATGATAAGTCCATGCAAATGATAAGTCCTTTGCATGGATTTTTTATATTCCTCATTTTTATCTTCCTCATTACAGGTATGAGATTTTCAAAAAACAATATTACAAATGTAATATTATTATCATTACATAATGCAGGTGTAAAAAAGGATAAAGTATAATATTTTTCGCAAATTCATAAAGGCCCAATAGAAATGACATGGCCGTACCCGTTTGGTAGAATTAAGTTACCACACAAAAATCAACCAAAGGAGGGTACGAACCATGTCAGATAAAATTATACAGCTAAACGAAGGAGTAATAAAGCAGGAGTTAAAAGAACTAGTCCGCAGCAGTGTAGAGGAAACTCTAAACAATTTATTGGAGCAAGAAGCAGCAGAGTT
>JAAYFU010000035.1 GCA_012728095.1 Clostridiaceae bacterium | reverse complement strand
CACTGGCAAAGGTGTAGTATCCAATCCTGAGGTCCTTACTATCTTCATCCCTGCGCTCGGGGTAAGTGGCGGTTGTTACCGGAAAACCCGGTAACAACCTGCCTTGAATATCTTGTATAATATTATACTCAATAGTATTCATGTCACCATAAAATGGATCAGGTGAGTACCCAACACCCGTTTTAAAGCCATTGTGATGGTACAACGCGTACGAGATACTGCCAAAACCAGGTTGTACAAGGGGAATTTCGTAGGGATAAAAATCCAACGTATCTTTAAGTGTAAGTCTTTGACAGTACAATTTTGGCAGTACACGAATTTCCATATAATTATCATAAATCATATATTCGGGCTTTTCAGGTAAACTATTTGGTAAATCCTCTGATAACGGTTCAAAATTAAAAAATTTTGTTGGAACATATAAACCTGAATCCTTTTCTTCATCAGTAAGGTTCAGAATTCCTGTATAAATACTCATAATCGGTGTTATTTTCGCTCCTGCTGCCAGTGCATTAAGTACCTCCTGGGGGTGCCATACTTTATACTCCAACACAAAAGAGTTGTTGTAGATTTTCTTGGTTAAGAAATCTGGATCTGTCCATGCTCCGTCGTCTGCTTCATTGTCTCTTATTACTAATTCTTTCTTGCCACTTCCTGTAATCAATGTCGCAGTCCATTTGCCACTGGAAGAGTGCCAGAATTCTATTATTTGAAACCCACTCTTTGACGCAATATGCTCACCTGCATCCTCGGGGGGATTGCCTATTATAATCTCTTTATAAGAACCTGCATTAACATGTTCAGGCAAATAACTTATATATATAACAGCTGCTGACAGCAAAATGAAAATTACCAGTTTTTTTACCATTCAACGAACCCCCTTGGGTCAAATACTTCAACTAAAGAATGCCCACCTACCTCATCATACCTGCTATACTTTTTTAAATTGAGTGATATGTAGAAATTACCGCCACTTGCACCATATGTAGTAATTACTTCAAAATTAATATAAATTGATTTTATGTTTTCTTTATTTGTATTTATGCTCATGTCAAAGGTTCTTCCGGGCTTTGGTAATGTCTGTTCAGGAGAGAAACCTTCATCCGTTAATAGACCATGACCCCATTGACCTCTTTCATTGGCATTATGAAAATTGCAGTGAATAGCTATACCCCACTCATATCCCTCCGGCAGCTCAGGGATATATCCTCTGACCCTTGCTTTTCCATTATGCTCGTAGAATTTAAGGTATTCAAGAAATACACCGACAAATTCCTCGGCCTTTAATATTCCCATAGCATTTGTTGATTTGTTCACTATATCCGTTTCAGGATCAAACTTGACTCCCTCCACCTCAACTACACCGTTTCCAAGGTCTTTTTTCTCAGGGCGGTTTAATTCAGCAACAGGAATTGGTGTGGGGCTTGGGTTTGGAAAGACGGGAAGCTCCGCCCTTTTTCTTGCGGATCTGTCAATTAATCGCCTTATAACCGCAATAGCTTCTGCCCTTGTTAAAATATTATTTGGTTTGAACTCTCCATCGGGAAATCCGGTTATTATTCCAAGATCATAGCATTTTACAATGTTTGTTTTGTACCCTGGATATATTCCATTGTAATCTTTAATCAGCTCACATACTGCCAGAGGATCTCTGTATTCTGACTCATCTGAAATTTTATCAAGTGCTCTTCCTGTAATCTGTGCCATATCCACTCTTCTGATTGGCTGTTTGTATCCGTAATATTGATCATCCGGCATTTTACGCATCAGCCAGCTGTCAGAAGATGGATCAACATATCCCTCTTCTATTGCTTTCTGGATGTATGTTGATGCCCAGTATTCCTTGCCGTTTTCAACCTTGTGGCCCATTACGGTTACAATTAGCTTTATATACATATCAGCTGTGAGGGTGTCATTGGGTTTGAATGTGCCGTCAGGATACCCTGAAAAAATTTGCCTTGAATCGTTCAGGATATATTGCAGGTCCTCAAAATACCATGCGTTTTTTGGGACATCAGGAAAGCTTACTGTATTGACATTGGTACTTTCAGCCCATGCGGGCACTAAGCTTACAATTAAAACAGCCAGAGTTAAAATTTTTACCATTGAATTTCTTAATTTTTTCATCATAAATCCTCCACAAAAAATTGTTTCCATATTTATGTCATAGAATTTCAAAGATTCATTTGTTTATAGTTATGAATCAGAACCAGTAAAAAAACTCCAAAAATTCTGTAAAAAATATCGTACAATTCATCGATACGGGAATTTCGTTAAAGATATTAGAAGCAAACAATATTTGAAACCCATAGCTATATGCAATATGCTCACCTGCATCCTCAGGTGGATTGCCAATTATAATTTCTGCATAAGAACTTGCATTAACATGTTCAGGCGAGTAACTTATATATATAATAGCCGCTAATAGCAGAATTAAGATTACCAGTTTTTTTACCATTCAACGAACCCCCTGGAATCAAATTCATATTCTTTACTGTGACCACCATGAT
>JAAYFU010000034.1 GCA_012728095.1 Clostridiaceae bacterium | reverse complement strand
TTCATTTTTTAAGCAAATTTTTCTAAAATTATTTTTTCCATCTCAAAACCGGGGTCCTGGCGGCCTTGACTTCATCCAACCTTGAAACATAGGTTGTCTTTGGCGCATTTTTCAGGCTTTCCGGATCATCTTGGGCCTTTACGGCCAATTGACGCATAATTTCAATAAAATTATCCAGGGTTTCGGGACTCTCGGTCTCGGTAGGTTCAATCATCATTGCCTCCTGTACGATTAACGGGAAGTATATCGTAGGCGGATGAATACCTTCGTCAAGCAGATTCTTTGCAATATCCAGCGCAGTAACGCCGCTTTTTGCCTGTTTTTGCGCTGACAGCACGAATTCATGCATGCAGGTCCTGTTATATGGAATTTCATAATAGTCCTCAAGTTTCTTCCTGATATAGTTGGCATTAAGAACCGCAGCCTGTGATACCGCTTTTAGCCCCTGGGCGCCCATGGTGCGAATATATGAGTAAGCCCTTAATATTACCCCGAAATTCCCGTAAAATGATTTAACCTTTCCTATCGAAAGAGGTCTGTCATAATCGGGAACAAAACTGTCATTTACCTTTTCAATGACCGGTACCGGCAGAAACGGAACAAGCTCCTTTATCACTCCAATGGGACCGGAACCGGGCCCGCCTCCTCCATGCGGGGTAGAAAAAGTCTTATGAAGATTGACATGGGCAATATCGAATCCCATATCGCCGGGGCGCGCAATGCCCATTATCGCGTTCATATTGGCACCGTCATAATAAAGGAGGCCGCCGCAGGCATGAACCATCTTGGAGATTTTAAGAATATCCTCCTCAAACAGCCCCAGTGTGTTGGGGTTGGTCAGCATAAGTCCAGCAACGGTATCGTCCAGGATACTCTCAAGCGCCTTGATATCTACACAACCTCTTTCATCGGAAGGGATGTGCACGACCTCAAATCCCGCAAGGGCTGCCGACGCAGGATTTGTTCCGTGGGACGAATCGGGAACGATTATCTTCACGCGTTTACTGTCATTTCTGTGCATATGATAAGCCTTGATTATCATAAGGCCTGTCATCTCGCCGTGGGCTCCTGCCGCCGGCTGCAGCGTAACCCTCTCCATCCCAAGTATCTCGGACAAATACCTGTCCATATTATAAAGAATCTCCAAATTTCCCTGGGCACTCTGCGGGTCCTGGAGAGGATGCATTTGAGCCAGGCCCTCTATTGAGGCTATGTCCTCATTTATCTTTGGATTGTATTTCATTGTGCAGGAGCCAAGCGGGTAAAAACCCGAATCGACCCCGTAATTTCTTTTGGAAAGATTGGTATAATGGCGAATTACATCTACTTCCGACACTTCCGGAAGTTCAGGATCAGTTTTTCGAAGAAACTCATCGGGATAAAACGCTTCCAAATCCACTTTGGGAACATCGTTTTCGGGAAGAGAATATCCGATTCGGCCTTCCACTGATTTTTCAAATATCAGTTTTTCATCCCTAATCATTAATAATCCCCTCCCTGGCAAATTGAATTAACCTTGTTCACAAAATGTTTAATCTCTTCCATTGACCTTTTCTCTGTTACGGCAACAAGCCAGCAACCCTCGAGTTCCGGGTATTCAGCCGTCAAATCATAGCCACCTATGATTTTCTCGGCCGACAGCGCCTCATTTAATACGCTTGGTTTAATTTTGGGCTTTACAACAAACTCTCTGAAGAACGGGGCACTGAAAACCTGGGAAACCTGCCCGGTTTCGAGAAGTGATTTATATGTGTAAACCGATTTATTTATACATTGGCTGGCAACCTCTTTAAGACCTTTCTTGCCCATAAGGGAAAGGTAACTTACTGCGGCAAGTGCACACAAAGCCTGGTTGGTGCAAATGTTGGAGGTGGCTTTTTCACGCCTTATATGCTGTTCCCTTGCCTGAAGGGTGAGGACAAATCCTCGTCTACCCTGGGAATCGGTTGTTTCACCCGCAATTCTGCCGGGCATGCGCCTTATAAACGGGCTTTTAACAGCAAAATAACCCAACAGCGGACCGCCGAAATTCATTGGATTCCCCAGGGGCTGAGCCTCCCCTACCGCTATATCGGCCCCTAACACGCCGGGGGATTCAAACACGCCCAACGAGATGGGATCACATACTGCAATTAAGAGAGCTCCCACCTCTTTGGCTTTCTGGGATATAGCTTTAATATCTTCCAATATACCGAAGAAATTCGGAGATTGTATGGCAATAGCCGCCGTGTCTTTACTTAATTTGTCCTGTAATTTTTTCAAGTCAATTGTGCCGCTTTTGCCGGCAGGATTGTTTTCTTCTTTATTGAAATCCACTTCTTTTATAGTTATTCCCGAATATTTAAGGGCTGAATGCAGGACTTTCCGATATTCCGGATTTACGCTCCTGGCCACTAATACTTCCTTTCGGCCATTGAACCTGCTGGCAAGAAGCACTGCTTCATACAGCGCGGTTGCGCCGTCATAAAGTGAAGCATTGGCGGCATCCATTCCTGTGAGCTCCGCAATCATTGTCTGATATTCAAATATTGACTGAAGCACTCCCTGGCTGATTTCAGGCTGATACGGCGTATAGGCGGTGTAGAATTCCTGCCTTGATATAATATGTTTCACTGCTGAAGGGATAATATGATCATAGACTCCCGCTCCTAAAAAGCATATATTCTCACAGGCGTCGGAATTTTTCCGGGCCAGTGTATTCATGTGTTTTTTCAGTTCATATTCGGATAATGGCTTTGGTAAATTTAAGTCTTTTTTTAGCCTGAGTTCTTCCGGGATTGCCGAAAAAAGCTCTTCTAATGACTCAACGCCCACAGCTGAAAGCATGGCTTCCTGCTGCTGCCTGGTCATTGGGATGTAGGATGATTTCAATTTTGTCACTCTCCCTTTGTCAGTTCCTTATACTGGGCAGGGCTTAAAAGCTCATTAAGCTCATCTGTATTTCCGAAACTTAAAACAGCTATATAGTTTTCATACGGGCTTTCATTAATAAGCTCAGGGTTATCTGCCAGCGCATGGTTTACTTCAACAACGGTTCCCGATATCGGTGAAAAAATATCAGACGCGGCTTTAACCGATTCCACGACACCTAAAACATCGCCTTTTGACAGTTCTTTGCCTTCTGTCGGTAGCTCAACATACACTATGTTTCCGAGAGAATTCTGGGCATAATCCGTAATTCCCACATATGCACGGTTTCCTTCAACACGCACCCATTCATGATCCTTTGAGTAATATAATCCTTCCCTGATTTCCATACAAAATCCTCCTGTTCCTGTTTTGCTTATTTAAACGCTTTATCGTTTATATTTCTTTTTATAGAAAGGAAGCTGGACAACCACCGCCTTGCACAATCTTTCACGTATCACGATTTCTATTGTTTCACCGACTTGTAAATCAAGATTATTTATTAATGCCAAACCTCCGTTTTTGTTCAATGTCGGCAGAATTCCCCCGCTGGTTACATAACCGATTTTTTCTCCGTCTTTCAAAATATCATAACCGCTTCTTGGTATACCTCTGTCCATCATCTCAAAACCGTACAGCTTCCGCTTAAGACCATGTTCAAACTGTCGGGCCAGCGCAGCCTTGCCGATGTAATCATCCTTATTTATTTTTACAAAAGCTTTCAATCCGGCCTCCAACGGAGTTATATCCTCTGAAAGTTCATGCCCGTAAAGGGGCAAAGCAGCTTCAAGCCTTAACGTGTCTCTTGCGCCTAAACCGGCAGGAGCAATACCGTTATCTTTTCCTGCTTCCAATATTCCATTCCAGAGTCTTTCCGGATCTGCACCGTGATCCGAAAACCTTAAATATATCTCAAATCCGTCTTCACCTGTATAGCCTGTCCTTGAAAGCAATACATTCATTCCCAGCAGGGACGTCTCTGTAAAGCGGTAAAATTGCGGAAGTTCAGTATCTTCATCCAATATGCCCTTTATAATGTTTTCAGCCTCCGGTCCCTGCAGAGCAAGCTGTACATAATTATCGGAAAGGTTCTCCACCATAACGTCTCCAGTTATTTGAGACCTTATCCATTCATCGTCCTTCTGGGTATTTCCTGCGTTAACAACCAAAAGAAGCTCTTCATCCGAAAATTTGTAAATTAAAATATCGTCCACCACTGTTCCGTTTTCATAACACATGGGAGAATAAAGGATCTTACCAACGGGAACCGGCTCCAAATCATTGGTTATAAGCCTGTTTACCGCTTTGACGGCATCCTTTCCGGTTATTTTTATTTCACCCATATGGGAAACATCGAACAGACCAGCCTTTGTCCTTACCAAATGATGCTCGGAGATTATATCAGTATATGAAACGGGAAGTTCCCATCCTCCGAAAGAAGTAAACTTAGCTCCCAGGTTTTTTTGAACCTGATATAACGGGGTTCTTCTGTCCATCACGCTTTCCTCCTTAGAAATAATTCTATTATATTTGACAAATTTAAGCCATATCTATACATATAAAACTTAATTATAATAGTATAATAATAAAAAAATAATGTCGGCATAAAATAACAGCTCTGAGCTATTATTTCGCTCAGAGCTATTTTTATTAATTAATCATAGCTATTTAATAACGCGCCTTGCGCCCATATATTTTTCATCATAGGAAGCAAGTGATCTTGTAACTACTTTCCCTTTTGAAGAGGATGCATGGATGAACATTCCGTCGCCCATATAAATTCCTACATGACCTATTGTACCGTTTTTTTCCGTATCCCACATCAGTATATCGCCCTTCCTGAGCTCTGACCGTGATACCTTGGTTCCGATCCTGGAATAATCATAGGACGAACGCGGTAAATCTATTCCGAATTTCGCAAAAACATATTTGGTAAATCCGGAGCAGTCAAACCCTTTGGTGGAGTAGCCGCCCCATCTGTATGGCACTCCAAGTAATGTTTTTGCATAAGCAATAATTTCATCGGCCAGTTTTTCAGCTTCGGGAGAAACTGTTTGTGCTTTTTCTTCGGTGCCCCTCGATGCCACCACGTTTTCGGTCTGCTTGGGCGCCGTGGATGGCTTGGGTGTCTGTGCAACAGGCTTTTCCACTTTGTCGGCACTGTCCACCAGGTATTTAGCCAGAACATAGCCTTTTTTATCGGTCCAGGTTATTATTCTCGCCCATTCGCCGACAGTTTCGAAATAGGTAACTTTGTCCCCTCTTTTAATGGAAGTTATCAACTTGCTGTCTTTTGTAGGCTCTTCTCTGACATTTAACTTGTCGGCATTAACATGTTTAACCACCGATTTGATTTGTGGTTTTGGAGTTGGTGTTGGTGCCGGAATAGATTCTGCAGGTTCGGGAACATTAACAGCAGTCGCTGATGTGACAGCCATTTCTGTCTGACCGGAATTTATATCTATTGTAGAAATACTTGAATCATCTGCCGAAGAAGTAATATTTTGAGTTGCTGAATCCAATTCCTGAAGGGCTGATAAAGTTGCAACGGATGCGTTTTCTTCAGAAATAAAAGCATTTGTTTCTTCATTTTCTATATCTAAATAAATTTCTTCTTCTGTTTGCTGACTCGCTTGCACATTTGCATCGGTTTTATCATATGATATAGTCATCGATAGGGCTAATACCGTCTGCGTTAGCAAAAAAAGTAATGTTAAAATCAGCAGCGGAAAGTTTATTTTTCGTGGTCTTTCCATGGTGTTCCTCCTATTTTGGCTTCCGGAGTTAGCTGACGGGTTCGGGTAAAGAGGCACCCCTACCATATAAAATATGGATTAACCCCAATTAATTGGTTCCTCCGTTTATTCTTTTGAATAACTAAGCCATTTATTACATCTATATTAAAAGTATATGTATATTTGTACCATGTGCTTCATTAATTATATCAATATAATTATGGCATATCAAGGTTTGGTATAAATTACCAAACTTTCTGGAAAAGCACCAAGCATTAATGAATGACCGTTTTTAGAGCCGGCTTTGGGTATGCAAATGGGCAATGGTATTTTTGTTTTTATTTTCTTAATATATAGTATACTATTCCAATTATTGATAAATGACAAAGCTTGTTCTGGAGTAAGTTGTAAAATTAAATGCCGTAAGAAAAAAGAATAGAAAACTCATGGTAATCCATTGTAAAATGTTTAACGTCCAAAAAAACATAAGCAAAGGAGTACCATGAGTTATATATGAATCATAACACAGAATCACGAAAGAACAAACATCTAAATGAAAGGGAAAGATATGCAATAGAACTATACCTGCGAGAAAAATATACAATACAACAAATAGCAAAGAGATTAGGAAGGCATAAAAGGACAATAGAAAGAGAAATAGCCAGGGGGACAGTATATTTACAAAACAGCGATTTAAGCTATAGGAAAGCATATTGTGCAGATGTAGGGCAAAGGAAATACATAGAGAATGGAAAGAATAAAGGGCCACAGTTAAAGATAGGAAATGACCATAAATTAACAAGGCATATAGAAACAAAAATAATAAAAGGGAAGTATTCTCCGGATGCAGTTATTGGAGAAATAAAAGCGAAAGGACTGAAGTTTAAAACAAGCATATGTACCAAGACCCTGAATAACTACATAGATCGAGGAGATGTGTTTTTAAAATTAACAAATAAAGAACTTCCGGTAAAAAAGGATGGAAAGAAACGAATATATCAAAAAGTAAAGAAGATAGCGCTCAAGAATATAAAGGGAAGAAGTATAGAGGAAAGGCCGCAAGAGGTTGAAGATAGAGTTGAATATGGACACTGGGAGATGGATTGTGTAGTAGGTAAAAAAGAGAATCAAGAAGTATTACTGGTATTGAGTGAACGAAAGACGAGAGAAGAGATAATATTTAAGATACCAAACAAAACGCAAGATTCTGTAATCAAGGCAATAGATGAATTAGAATTTAAGTACAAGGAAGTATTCAGAGAAAAGTTTAAAACGATAACTGTTGATAATGGTTCAGAATTTTTGAATTTTAAGGAGCTTGAAAGATCAACAATAGAGCCAGGCAGCATCAGGACTAAGATATACTATGCACACCCCTATAGTTCATGGGAAAGAGGTACAAATGAGAATATAAACAAGTTGATAAGGCGTTTTATACCAAAGGGAACTGATATAAGTAAGATAAGCACAGCAAAAATAAAAAGTATCGAAAAATGGATTAATAATTATCCCAGGAGAATATTTGGATATAAATCCGCAAATGAAATAGCTGCCGCTTGCTAAGATACAATGTATTACCATAATTTAGGACGGCATTTAATATTGCAATTTATAAACTTTTTGATATAATAAAAAAGGACTTGCAAATGGGAAAAAATTTTGTTATACTATTTGAGCGCAAAAAATGACGACGCGGAGTGGAGCAGTCTGGTAGCTCGTCGGGCTCATAACCCGAAGGTCGTGTGGTTCAAATCCCACCTCCGCAACCACTAAAATAACACCCGTGAAGGGTGTTATTTTTTGTAATTTTTTATCTTATAATTGGTTATTAATCTTTTAAGTCTTTTAGTGCATTAAAAAGAGCCATACCATCCTGTTCCAGCCCGAAATTCCCCATAAATACGGATGGTTTTGTCTTGCCGTGAAAATCACTCCCTCCGGTAATTAATAGTCCGTATTCTTGTGCCTGTTGTATAAAATACCGGTTTTGATCTGGAGAATGGTAACTGCTGTATGCTTCAATGCCTTTTATCCCCAGCTTAACTATACTGTCAAGAAGCTCCGGTCTTCCTTCTAAATTGATTCCCGGGTGAGCCAGCACAGGAACACCGCCTGTTTCTATAATCAGCGATATTGCCTCTTTCATGGAAATATAATCTATATGTACATAAGCTGGTTTGCCCTGGGAACAGTAATCCCAGTAAAAATTAACATACGGGTTATCCGCCCTGGCTCCTCCTGGGAAATAGGGCAGCAAAAGTGGATTATCGGCATTTGAAGGGTCATTTAGAACAATTTCTGCAATGATTTCACCGGTCACAATACCGTCTTTGGCATGGGATAGAGCTTCATCAGCATCTATTTCTATTCCCATTTTTCTGACTAAATCAATTCTTTGCTTTGATGCAGCGATTTCCTGGTCATATATATTCTTTTCAATTTTGAAGTATTTTTTGGATTTATGATCTATGAAATATCCCAATACATGAAATACAATACCATGATGTATGCAATCCAATTCAACAGCAGGTACAACTTCAATATCCAAAGCTTTTCCTGCCTGTATTCCTTCGTCCACACCTTTTGTTGTATTATGATCCGTAATGGCCACTACCTTAAGATCAGCTTCCTTTGCCAGATATATCAGCTCTTCCGGTGTATATTCTCCGTCGCAGCTATATATTGAATGCATGTGAAAATCTATTTTTGACATCTTTATCCACTGCTCTCTTTTCAGAAGTTTCTGAAACAATCTTTAAGTTTATTAATATCAAAATCATTAAGAGGCAGAAACACTTTGCTGTCCGTTCTTGTCGATTCATAAGAAGCTGCGATGACCTGGGAAGTATTCCATTCTTTTTCAAGAGTATCCCATGCTTTCTGTCCTTTTATAACCAATTCAACAAAACGATCGATTTCTTTTTTAAAGCTGTCCATATGACCCGGATAAACACTGTTTATATCATTCTCATCGGGTATATCAATGACAATATCCTCTTTCTTCCCGTCAATATATATCACCGCTGATGCATCTGAAGGCGAATAGGAACTGAACGTAAAGTTGATCTGACCATTTTCACCCAGAATGCGCCCACGATAAAGTCTTCCGGTATGATCCCAATAACTGCCGGTCAGTATTAATGTTGCGCCATTCTTATATTCAATCAAATTAACAGAATAATCTTCTGTTTCGCGACCGGGAAGGATAACTTTGTTGACTGCGGTAACGCTTTTTGCTTCTCCAAGCCAATCTGCTGCCTGGTCAATCAAATGTCCGCAAAGTTCGCGGAGTACACCTCCTCCTGCTATTAACTTATGTTTCCATTTTATTTCATCACGGTACATTGAGAATTCCATATCTATGTGGAATATACGCCCAATTTTTGATATCACCTTGTTAATAGCAAGTATAGTTGGCTGGCTCCTGATTTGCGAATCCACATAAAAACAAACATTACATTTCTTAAGCAATTCAAGTGTCTGATTCACATCTCGCAGCCCCATCCCCATGGGTTTTTCCAGAAAAACATGCTTACCATTTTCGATTGCCAGACGGTATTGATCCAATCTCTGTATTTGCGGTGTACTGATTGCAACAACATCTATTTCAGGATCTTTAATTAAATCTTCCCAACTGTTATAAATTTTTGCATCAGGATGATTCTCCTTAATAGATTCTGCTTTTTCAACAGATCTGTTATAAAGTCCTTTAATTCTACAGTTTTGATTTTTTGAAAAAACCTCGGCATGAACTCTCCCCATTTTCCCGCAACCAACGATACCGATATTAAGCATTGAAAACCTCCTTAATAATCAATTAATTTTGCAATCATGTTATAAAAGCCAGAAACCGTCCCCCCCCTATAACGTTTTCTGGCCCCAAAAAAATATATATCAGAACTCACTGCTAAATCCGCTATCTTCAATGATCCTGAACAACTTTGCAACCTGCTTTTCGCTGTGGGGTTTTACATCCTTCATATCATACTGCATCCCGCATGATGCGTATTTCCCACTGCCATATTGGTGGAAAGGAAGTAATGTAAATTTCTTAATTCCGTACTCTTTAATTATCTCCATTATTTTTCTTATTGACTCTTCGGAATCATTTACGTCCGGGATTAAAGGCGTTCGTACCATTATATTTGCCCCGGCTTCTGCAAGTATTTTTAAATTATCCTTAATTTTTTTGTTTGAAACTCCTGTATACTTTATATGTGCTTCATCATCCCAATGTTTAAAATCATAAAGGAAAACATCGGTATAATGCATAGCATCCAATAACACTTTTCTATCCACATATCCGGTAGTTTCTACTGCAGTTGAAATATCCGCTTCACGGGCCATCTTCAAAAGTCCCAGGGCAAACTTGGGCTGCATCAGGGGCTCACCGCCTGAAAGCGTCATTCCTCCCCCGCTTTGCCTATAAAAGATCTCATCTTTCATCACTATGTTGAGAACTTCTTCAACTGACATATATATTCCTTTGATCCCCAGGGCTCCTGTCGGGCAAACAGACGTCCAGGCTAAATCGCCTCTGTTGGCGGCTTTCCAGTCAATTTTCAGGCCATCATGTTCGAGCTTCACTTCTTTATCAGGGCAATTTTTTTCACAAAGACCACAACCCATACAACGAGACTTAATATAGAAAATTTGTGGCCTGATATCCTGGGATTCAGGATTGGAACACCATTTGCAACGCAGGGGACAACCCTTCAAAAATACTACCGTACGGATTCCAGGACCGTCATGAATGCTGTAACGCTGAATATCGAATACTAAACCTTTTATTGATTCAACAGCTTTTTTTACCATGGCGCCACCAGTATCGGAATGTTTCTCATGCAGCGTTCCACTTCCTCAACAGTGGGCATGGAAGCTACTCCTCCCCGTTTTGTTATAGACAGGGCTCCTGCTGCATTGGCAAAATCAATCATTCCCTCTATTTCATCTTTCGTCATGTCCTTTATCCCGCCGCGTTTTATTATCTGATACAAAACAGCCGCCATAAAACAATCGCCGGCACCGGTAGTATCGACTGGCTTAGTATCGTATGTGTTTAGCCGGCCTGAAAGACCATTGTAATAATAGAATGCTCCTTTCGGACCGCAAGAAACAATAATGAATTTTGGTCCCAAAGCGGAAATATTTTTCGCCGCGTTTTCAAGATCAGTTTCTCCGGATAAAAGCAATATTTCTTCTTCTGAAGATTTATACAAATCAACCAGAGCAATAGAATCCCGGAAAATTTCTACTGCCTCATCTCTGTTTCTCCAGAGTTTTTCTCTGTAGTTTACATCCAGCGTTATAAATATTCCCTTTTCACGTGCTTTTTTCACCAGATTGAGCGTTGTGTCCCTAACTGGCTGATCAGTAAGACACATGCCTGAAAAATGCAAGATTCTGGAATTCAGAGCTTTATCTTCGGGTACATCTTCAGGTTTCAGGTTAATATCGGCTGAGTTTTTCCGTGAAAAACTAAAACTTCTTTCACCATTGTTTAGAGTAACAAAAGTAAGCGTGGTGAAAGCTTCGTCGTCCACTGAGCAACCACTCATATCAACGTTAGATTCTTCCACTTTTCTCCTTACAGCTTTTCCTAAATCATCGTTTCCAATTTTACCGATGAATAATGTTCTCAAACCAAATTTTCCGGCTGCTGCACATAAATTTGCAACCGTCCCGCCTGCGTTGCATTCATATACGAAATTCCCCGCGGGCGATGGATCCATTGGTGTGAAATCCACAAGTATATCTCCTATAGCGCATAGATCATACATACTCATGCTGTTTCGTCCTTTCATGATACCTGTTGCAGAGTTCTTGCTATTATCTCGTTTTGAATGTCTCTATCCAGTTCAACAAAAAACGCACTGTATCCGGCGACACGCACGACCAGACTACGGTGTCTTTCAGGGTGTTTCTGAGCATCAATGAGTTTTTCAGGTGTAAGTATATTGAATTGAATATGAAATCCACCCAACGAAAAATAACCGCGTATCAGATCTATGAGTTTCTGGCGATCCTCTTTTGTTTTCAAAATGCTCGGCAAGAATTTCATGTTGAAGTTCACACCATTTACCGCACGGGCATGATTTATTTTTGCCACAGATTTTGCAGCAGCTGTAGGACCGTGAGTGTCCATGCCATGCTTTGGAGAAACGCCACCGTCTGCAAGAGGTGTACCGGATAACCTTCCGCTTGGGAGCGCACCAACCTGACGCCCGAGAGGAGTATTTGATGACAGGCAGAAGAGACCCGGACGGAATTTTCCTCCTCTGAAATCATACTTGTCATCAAAGCAGGAACAATAGTGTTCAGCTGCCCAGGCTACCATATTATCAGCCTCATCAATGTCATTGCCATACTTAGGTACTTTGTTGATAAGTCTTTGCTGTAATACTTCATAGCCTTTAAAATTACTTTTTAATGCTTCAAGAAGTTCTTTCATTGTAATGCTTTTATCTTCGAATACCACTTTTTTGATGGCTGTCAGAGAATCTCCAACGTCCTGAACACCGACTCCCTGCACACCTATGTAATTGTATTTGGCTCCACCTAAAGTACAGTCTTTACCATTTTCAATACAGCCATCCAGAAGCATCGAGCAATAAATATGCGGACTATATTGAGCATGGAGCTTTTCGATCGAATTAAGTGAGCTTACCATCATATCGGCAAAATATTCTACCTGTGTTTTATAAGCTTCTAATACCTGATCAAAACTGGTAAAGTTTTCTGCCTTTCCTGTCTTCGGTCCCATCTGCTGTCCGCTGAAAGGGCAAACACCATCATTCAACGCAAGTTCCAGGCATTTCGCCAAATTAAAATAACATGCGTTCGTGATTCCCATAGTATTTCCGCTCGGAGTAGGCTCAACGCAGCCTACTATAGCATAATCCCTTGCGTCCTCTATGGAAGCACCGTCAGTTACAAGCGCATCAATAATGGCATCGTCATTAAACAGCGGTAATTTACCGCCTTCTTTTTCAACAAGGATTTCAAGTACTTTATGAAGAAACTCATCGGGTGTCTTTTGGGAAACTCTGATACTCACATTGGGTTCAGAATTAAAAACACTGGATTCCGCATCAAGGCAAAGATATGAAAAATCGCTTGTCGCATCATTGCCGTCTTTTCCAACTCCTGAGAGCACGATATTGATAGTTGTTGCAAATCCTCCGTTGTTCCTTGCACTATTGAAAGTGCCGACTTTAATGACATCACTATGCTTTACCCAAAGAGCCTCCAGGAGTTCTCTTGCCTCTTCCCTGACAATGATTCCTTTTTTGATGTCATTTTCGTAGTAAGGAGCCATATACTGGTCGAAACGCCCACCCGATATAGCTGAACCGTTTTGGAAAATATAATCTATCAGTATAGTAAACCAATAGGACTGTAATGCTTCGTAAAAGCTTTCTGCCGGATAATAAGGCACCCGGTCGCAATTCAAAGCAATAAGTTCAAGTTCTTTTTTTCGTCTTTTATCTGTTGTCTTTTCGGCCATTGCTCTTGCGAGATCTGCATAACGCTTTGCGAAACATTTTATACCATCAACTATAATGAGGATGGCCTCGTAAAAGTGTTTTTTTTCAGGATAATCCGGATCCAGAATATCCAGGTTTTCCAGATGTTTTTTCGCTTCTTGTTCAATACCTATAAATCCTTTTTTCAATACAGTTTCAATATTTGGTATATAATGACCATAACCGCTTCTGGTACGACTTATGGGATCTAATACGCGATATGGCGAATTCAACACATCCATGATTTTTTCATTAATATAATATTTGGCCATATCACCTGTATTTTTATTCTTCCACCATGGATAAATCTCTTCAAGTAGATACTTTTTATCTTCCTCGGTAATCTGCAGCGTATCTACCTTTCTGACAGGCATTAAGTCAAGTTCTTTTTTATCAAATGATCCAAACTCGGGAAAAAGCGGAGCTGAACGTGGTTTACTTGCATGATTACCAACAATCAGCTCATCTTCTTCGATAAAAATTGTCATATTTTTAAGAATATGGGACAAAGCATGAGCACGCCGTAATATGTATGGAGCACCTTCTGTCTGCTTATAGCTTTCTGTAACAAGTCTTGCCCGTTCCACACATATTTCGGGTTTAACCGCCCGCATAGCCTCATTGAGCTTTTTTGTCCGTTCTTCTCTGGTTATCCCTTCGGGAAGAAGTTTCTTCGTTAACATATCACTCACCCCTTTTCAACAAACTTAACCATATTAAGTTAAGCTGAAGCTGAAGCCGAAACATCGCATGTTGCATAATACATCAGCAATTCTTCGTCAGCATCTTTTGCATCAACAATTGCTGTCATATGTCCCTCGTTCATAACCATGATTCGGTCACACATTCCCAAAAGCTCCGGGAGTTCCGAAGAAACCATTATTATCGAAATTCCGTCTTTTGTCAGTTCATTTAATATATTGTATATTTCTTGTTTTGCACCAACATCTATACCACGTGTGGGTTCATCCACCAGCAGAATTTGGCATTCGCAGGACAAGCACTTTGATAGTACCACCTTCTGCTGGTTACCACCGCTCATGTTTTGTGTAATTATATTTATAGCGCCAGGTTTTGTTCGAAGCTTCTCAACAAAATCCTTGGCTGCTTTTCTTTCTTTCTTGGTATTTATAAAACCTTTTGAAACAAATTTTTTAAGTGAAGCAATACTTGTATTGTAAGTCACATCCTGCTTAAGCAATAGTCCCTGTGTCTTTCTTTCTTCAGGTACCAAACCCAGTTTAGCATTTATAGCGTCCCTGGGATTCTTAAATTCGCAAATTTTCCCATTTATTCTGATGTAACCACTATCAATAGGATCTACTCCCATAATAGCCCGAAGAATTTCTGTACGCCCCGAGCCTGCAAGTCCGGATATACCTAAAATTTCACCTTTTCTCAATGAGAAACTGATACCGTGCAGTATGCCTTTTCTTGTAAGGTTTTCAACACGGAGAATTTCTTCCCCGATGTTGCGCTGTTTAGGAGGATATATATCCGACATATCACGGCCGACCATTTTTGTTACCAGCATATCAATACTATAGTCACACACTTTTCCTGTTTCAACCAATTTACCGTCTTTAAGAATGGTCAAGGTTGTACAGAGTTCGAAGATTTCTTTCAGACGATGAGATATGTAAATGAAAGTTATTCCTTTTTGAGAGAGCTCCCTTACGATTTTGAAAAGCCCTTCCAGCTCGGATTCACCCAAAACCGCAGTAGGTTCATCCAATACAATCAGTTTGGCATTCCGGGACATAGCTTTTGCAATTTCGACCATTTGCCTTTTTGCAACACTCAGATCACTGACTATTGCATCAGGATCAAGATCTAAAGAGAGTTCCTTTGTTATCTTCAAAGTATCTTCTCTCATTTTCTTATAATCAACAAAACCAAATTTGGTTTTAGGATAACGACCAATAAAAATATTCTCAGCTACTGTCCGGTGTTCCAACAGCATTAACTCCTGATATATAACCGCTATTCCCTTTTCGATCATCAGTGCGGGCGATGGATTTTTAATTATTTCTCCATCTATAATCACTTCACCGGAATCTGCAGTATAGGCTCCTGATAATATTTTTATCAAAGTGGACTTTCCTGCACCATTTTCACCTATAAGTGCATGAATTTCACCTTTTTCAACCGATATTGAAACATCATCAAGTGCCTTTACTCCAGGAAATTCTTTGGAGATATGATTCATTTTCAGCATTGAAATCCCTCCACAGTGCTTGAATATTTTATTGGTCGTTATCAGAATAAAATTAATTTTAAGTAAAATATTTTACTTTAAAGATTACAGCCCTTTACCAAGCCATTCATCAATATTTTCAGCACTTACAATTGCTGTATCAAGAACAATACGTTTATCTACCTTTTCACCATTGAGAATCTTATATGTATACTGAACACCTTCAGGAGCGCAGTATGGATAAACAACGGTAAATGCCATAGAACCATTCTTTATAGCTTCAAATGCAACTTCTGTTCCATCCATTCCAATCAATATTATTCCCTCATTTTCGCGTCCGGCTGCTCTGATTGCTTCCAATGCACCTAAAGCCATTTCATCATTGTGGGCGTAAACTGCGTCAATTTCTCCGGGTCCAAAACGCTGAAGCATGTCTTCCATGAATTTCATAGCATTTTCACGCAGATAATCGCAATACTGTTCTGCAATAATTTTCATTTCCGGATAGTTTGCCAGTTCTTCTACAAAACCGTCATGGCGGTCAATGGTGGCTGATGCGCCTGCAGTACCCTGAATTTCAATGATTCTTGCTTTTTTGTTTGTCATTTCTGCAAGAAGCTTGGCTGATGCAACACCCATGGGTTTGTTTTCCGCACCTATGTAGGTAGTAACTTCAGTATTTACGTTTCGGTCGAGGGTTATGACCGGAATGCCTTTCTCCATAGCTTTTGCACAAACGTCGGTTAGAGCTTCAGCAGTAAGAGGAGAAATTATAAGCGCATCAATTCCCTGAGCAATTAAATCCTCGACGTCGCTGACTTGTTTTGCGGAGTCATTGTTTCCGTCTGTTACGATAATCTCCATTTCAGGATAATGTTCTTTTGCATAATTTACGTTTTCTTCAACCATGGCAACTCTGAAAGGATGATTCATGGTCGCCTGTGAGAATCCCACTTTGAACTTTTTCCCGGATGAACCGGATGGCCCGGAAGAACCGGAAGATGTCTCTGCTGGGTTGGAAGCCGCCGGACTTGTTGTGTTGTTGGAGCATCCTGCCAGCATCGCAAATGCAAATACAACTGTCATTACTAGAACAAAAATCCTTTTTTTCATAGAATTTCCTCCTATAAATTTTATGATAAAATCACGCCCAAGTGATTTGGGACCTTATTTGTCTTATTTTGATTTTTTCTGTTTGGTATCCAAAAGTACCGCAAGAATAATAATTGCGCCTTTTACAATTCTCTGAATAAAAGGAGAAATACCGATTATATTTAGAAGATTTGCAATAACTGACAAAAGAGTAGCTCCAAGCAAAGTACCTATAACTCCGCCGACACCACCGCTGACACTTGTGCCACCGATAACAGACATAGCAATTGCGTCAAGCTCTGCACCTTCGCCGGCGGTTGGCTCACCGACGCTTAGTCTTGATATGAGTATCAAAGATGAAAGTGCCGCCAAAAAACCTGAAAGAGTATAGACCATCCACTCTGTTTTAATCACATTTATACCGCTTAACCTGGCCGCTTCACGACTGTCACCAATTGCATACACGCTTCGCCCGAATGTAGTAAACTTTAATATTATGTGCGCCATTATCAATACGCCAAGAAAAATGTATACTGGAACAGGAATCGCTAAAATATCACCCTGTCCAAGAAATTTGATATTTACTCCACTGTTTCTCCAACTCTGAGGGGAACCATTTGCGATATATAAGGCCAATCCTCTGAAGGCAGTCAATGTGCCCAAAGTCATTATAAACGGTACTATTTTCCCTTTTGTAATCCCCAGGCCATTGATAAAACCTATTACAGCACCTATCAACAATCCTATAATCATTGCAAGTACAGGATTGACACCTCTTTGGAACATCATTGCGACCGAAACCGCAACAACTCCTACCGTCGCACCGACAGAAAGATCAATGCCGCCTGTCAACAGGACAAATGTCATACCCACTGCAATGATACCATTAATAGCAATTTGTCTGATGATATTTACTATGTTTGAAAATTTTATAAATTCCGGCTGAATAATTGATGCTATTAAAACTATAACGAGTAATACCCATAAGATACCATAATATTTAAGCTTTGCAAAAGATTCTTTTAAACCTTTCAACTTAGAATATTTCGCTGAAACCGCCTGAGCATTTTCCATGTTGATCCCCCTAAAAATAATTGATGCATTTGTACTATTTGTATGATACAATGATTATAGCACTAACGGTTATATTTGTCCATATCGTTTAAATGAAAAATAAAATTTATTAAAACAGTTGCAATATGAAGAAATTATTTGTAAATTGTTTACTAGAAATGTAAATAAACAAAAAATTATTTAAAACTTTTATATATCATTAGTTGTAAAATGTGGGAGATAACATTTCAACAACATGATATATAAAATTGAAATATATTAAAGAACTATAACTGTGGCACAGATGGGGGAACAAACGAATGGATGTTGAGTATTTCAAGAAAACTTTCAAATTTTCGCCTGAAAGTAACACACCTCTTTATGAGCAGCTTGCAGCGTATATTAAAATCCAAATACAGGCAGGTGTCTTGAAACCAGGGGATAAGATGTTTACTGAAAATAAATTATGCGACATTTTAAATGTAAGCAGAACAACTATCCGTCAGGCCATGGATCGTTTAGTAGAGGAAGGTCTGCTTATTCGATACAGAGGAAAAGGATCATATATTGCCGAACAGAAGTTGAAACGAAATATCAACTATATGTATAATTTCACTGAAAATATCAGAAATGCCGGTGCAATCCCCAGTTCTACTGTACTTCAGTGCAAGGTTGTCGATGTGGAAGAAAGCATTGCCACTCTTCTTCAGCTTCCACGCGGACAATCAAAGGCCTTTCTCCTGAAAAGACTTCGTTGCGCGAATAATGAGCCCATAATACTTGAAACATCATACATACCTTATTATTTATGCCATGGTATTGAAAAATACGATTTTTCGACGGCATCATTATATAATATACTGACCAACTATTATAAACTCCATCTTTACCATGCTGTTGAAACAATTGAAGCCATCCTGATAAGCAGTGAAAATGCAAAACGTCTCAAATGCAAGGCAAAGGAACCGGGTTTTAAAATTGAACGTATATCTTATCTTGAAACAGGATATGTGTTTGAGTTTACTACATCTATCACCCGTGCAGATAAATGCATTTTTATTCTTGACCTCTACAGAAATAACACTGTAAACAAAAATATAATAGAATTTCAGAGGCGTCTTAACGTATAAGCCTAATTCATGATTGTATTTCCGGTTAAGATTAAATGTTTAATTATCCATTAATTTATACAGGTATTATTATTACCTGTATAAATTATACTTGATTTTATGTATTTCAGTATATATAATAAATGTATCATACAAATAATACATTCGGGCCAAGCATACTGTGAAAGGAGTAATATTATGAAACCTGTAAAAAAAGCAAGTGAAATGACAGTAAAAGAGTTGGCGTCTTATATTGATCAATCGGTCCTGAAACCTGAGTTTACTCAAGCTGAAATTAGAAGATACATACAGGAAGGTATTGACTTTGGTTGTAAAACGGTTTGCATTAATCCGACATCTTTGGACATAGCCCGTGAGATGACAAAGGGAACGGAAACGAAGATTTGTGTTGTATGTGATTTTCCTTTTGGTCTGTCAAGTACACAGTCGAGAATATATCAGGTTGAGGACTGCTTAAAAGGCGGAGATATATTCGAAGTTGATATAGTTGCCAATTACGGATGGCTGAGAAGCGGACTGTACGATGAGGTAGAGAAAGATATTAAGGCCGTTACAGAAGTTTGTCATAAATATGGCGCCGCTGTAAAAGTTATTTTGGAAACAGATGCTCTTACTGTTGAGCAGATAATAAAAGGAACTGAAGTTATATGTAATGCAGGCGCTGATTTTGCCAAAACATCCACAGGATTCTATACGGGAGGAGAAGTAAAAGGCGCTACTCCGGAAGTAATCCAGATTATGATGGACACAGCAAAAGGCCGCTGCAAAATCAAAGGTTCAGGTTGCATCAGAACCAGAGAACATTTTCTGAAACTGATAGATATGGGTATTGACCGTATGGGGATTGGATATAGGTCTACACCGGTAGTATTGGGTCTGTCTAAATAATTAAATAATAATATAAACGCATCATCCATATATCGAAAAACGAATGCAACAATGGTACGAGACTGTAATAATCTTTGTACATGATAATTAAGAAAAAATACTCTTTTCTGGTAATGATCAGTTGTAAGATACCAGAAGGGAGTATTTTTATTTGGAGCATTCCCTATGGAAGTAATAAGGCTCCTGGGGGATTGTCCCTAAGCGTTTGTATGATGAGATTTGATTTTAATCATTTGCTTCATTTTTTTATTCCTTTTGTTGGTTTTATTATTGTAAGCGGTTTTATAATTTATTAAATAAAAAGCCTATCTGCACAATATGGGGTTCTTCACTTACATTACTCTTATTTGCGCTTATTTTGATATTGCTGATTAAATTAACTAAATATAAAGTACAACATGCTTTAGATATCTGTGAAGACCGACATGAAAAGACGTGAGAATCAACTCTCTGTCTATGTAAAGTTTCGTCATCTCAATCTTTCAAAATACTTATGACCTGAAAAACGCGGTATAACCTCCCATGTTTTCTGGTCTACGATTATTTCATAGCCACAGCAGTTGGGTACATACCAATCATAATAATTGCTGGCCGGTTCGGCAAATTTTGACATAATAGCCATAATACTGCCGCCATGCGCAACTATAGCCAGCTCTTTCAACTGTCGTTCAATGGCATCACGAATAACAATATCAAAAGCTGCCAGTACACGCTTCTGAAAAGAAGCGATGCTTTCCCCGTTGGGACATTCCCCTTCACAGTTCCCCTTGACCCATTCAAGATAAGCTGCATCACATGCCAGTTCATCAACGGTACGCCCCTCAAAATCCCCGAAATCCATCTCCCGCAAATCCTCGATAATGTGCATTTGCGCATTTGGAAAGCAAATTCTTGCCGTTTGAATTGCCCGCTTCATTGGGCTTACATAAACATGTGCCATATTGCTTAAAACACCTGCGGCCTGTGCATGCAAAATTCCCTCTTCACACAGCGGTTCGTCAGTCCTGCCATTATACCGTCTATGTAAATTCCCCTCAGTTATACCGTGCCGCATAAGTATGATTCTCATATCCTTACCCCTTTATAACGACAGGAATACCACAAACGAGGCGTACCACCCGCTCCGCCGCCTGCGCAAGACGGTTGCAAAGCCTGCCGGTAGCTTCCCGCGCTTTCCGTTCAGTTTCGTCAACCGGAATGATTCCGCTTCCCACCTCGTTGCAAATTACAACTTCTTTTTTCAGGAGCGCATCGTATAGGTTCCCGCTTCCTTCCGGGTCGGAGAATACCATGTCCTGCAGGTTGTATAATACAGGGCGCTCGTCCAATATGGCATCGGCAATATCTGAGTCAGAATAGCCGAGAGATTTAACATACTCCTTTTTCCCGGACGCAATTGCGCCAACTACCAATATCATATACTTTCCGCCTTTCTTACCATAATAAATGCAGCCAGCGCCGCAAGTTCGGCAATTTGCAGCCAGTATCCGGAAATATCTCCGCTCATGCCGCCAAACTTATTTTTAGACATGAAATAAATATAAATGGCGCAAATAATTGTAACCATCGTTATTACTATACCCATGAATAATCCGTCGATTAACGTCAGTATTGCCGCACACGACGCGAATATTAAGCAGAGAATGATGGCGGCACTTTTCCTGCGGCTGGAACTGCTGATCGTGAAAAACAATCCCTGGGAGTTTATTGCGGGATAATACAGGACTCCGAATCCCACCGTTGAACGTATCATTATATGTATTATTCCCAAAATCCATACTGCGTCGACTTCACGGGGGATCTCAGTACAAAGGGCAAAATATGCAAGCAGATAGGCACATACGAATATAACTGCGAACGCCCCGGTATGTGGATCTTTTAATATCTCACGTTTTTTTTCCGGTTCAGCATTGCTGGCAAGCGCATCCACCGTATCACAGAACCCGTCAAGATGGATACCACCCGTTGCTGCTATGGGTATACATGTTAGTCCTGCAGCAAAGATAATGGTTCCTAATGCCAGTAAATTGCTCAACCGTAACCAAACCCACACAAGCAGGCCGATGACCATGCCTACAAAAGGAAATGCGCAGATCATATACCGCATGTTTTCTTTTGTCCATTCAACACGGGGCATGGGAATCCTGGAAAACATCGCAAATCCAAGAGCAATGGACCGCAAAAAACTCATAATAATCTTCCTTTCAAAACGATGGGTATACCGCATACCATCTCATAAACACAGTCAAAACGCTCCGCCAGTGAAATATTAAGCCTGCCAAGAGTTCTTATATACTCTTGTGTGCTTTCATCGTATTTCCCGCCGTCGCTGCCCACATCATTGGTCACGACAATAAGGTTTTCACATTGGGAAGCAAGGGATTCAATACCGGAAATAATCTTGTTATACACATCCGTGATATTTCCATAACGGTCAAACATCTCATTTGCAGTCAAGTTGCACATGCATTCCAATAATACGGTACCGCGGCGGGATAATTCAATTAAATGAATATCGGTATCGCGTTCGATGGTTATAAAATTTTTTGTCTTGCGCATTTGCCGGTGCCGTTCAACCTTTTTCCGGCTTTCTTCGTCATAAATCCTCATGGTGGCAATATAATAACGGGGAGTTGAAAAACGCATCGCAAGCTTTTCCGCATATGTGCTTTTTCCGCAGGCCGATCCTCCGGTCAGCAGTATCCGCATTAGGCTCACCTACATTCCAATATCTTTAAAAGTCATTAGGTCATGATAAACCGCCAGCGCCATATCAATAAGAGGCAATACCGCAACCGCGCCGGTGCCTTCTCCAAGCCGCATCCCGGCATGTATTACAGGATGCAGTCCCAGCTCTTCCAGCACGGCTTTGCATGCCGGCTCTGCGGAAACATGGCTTGGTATCATATAGTTTCTGGCTCCGGGACATATCCTTTCTGCAACAAGCGCAGACACCGAGCTTATAAACCCGTCAATTACCACAGGGATGCCGTAGATGGCACCGCCAATAAAGACACCGCAAAGTCCGGCTATATCAAATCCTCCCAGTTTGTGCAATACGTCAAAAGCATCGGTTTCATCAGGTTTGTTTATCTCTATTCCCCGTTTTATGGCATTGATCTTCCTGGCCAGGCCCTCATCCGAGAGTCCAGCTCCACGACCGGTTGCCTTTTCGACACTCAAACCAAGAAGCACAGAGGCGACAGCGCTTGAAGTGGTAGTGTTGCCGATGCCCATTTCGCCCGTGGCTATTATTTTATAACCTTTTTCTTTGCAATCCTTTACCAGTTCAATACCGATCTGAATAGCCTTTTGGGCTTGCTCCTTCGTCATGGCAGGGCCTTGGGTAAAATCGTTCGTTCCGTCGGCTATATGGCGATCCAGGATATTCTTGTTGCTTATCCGGGTGAACATGCCCATATCCACAGCGATAATATCCGCATTCGCTTTTTTTGCCATTATACATACCGAAGAACGTTTATCGGCAATAAAACCTGCCATTACAGCAGTAATCTTGCCCGGCGTTTGGGCAACCCCTTGTGCAAGCACGCCATTATCGGCGCACATCACGATTACCGCCTTTTTATCCAGGTTTACGTCAGCGCTTCCTGCAATGCCCGCCAGTTTCACTACTAAGTCCTCAAATTCTCCTAAACTGCCTACCGGCTTTGCGATATTGTCCCATCTCGCCTTTGCTTTTTCCATTGATGCCTTGTCCAGATCCTTTATGTTTTTGATTTGTACTATATAATCCATTTCCAAAGTTCCCTTCTTTCTTATCTCCATTGTTCAAGCTTACTGCGCATCCATGCATACACATCCATAGAATACACCATATCCAGATTTTTGGGATTCAGCACCTCATCAATATCCCCCAACGCTTTTATTTTTCCCTTGTCAAGCAGCAATGCCTGCCGGCCGTACGCCCTGGCAAGGCTTAAGTCATGTACCACCGATACGACCGCCCTGCCCGGAGTTTTCAGCCAATCTTGTATCAGTGCGAATACCTGTTTCTGATACAAAAGGTCAAGGTGATTTGTAGGCTCATCCAAAAGAAGGATCCTCGGGTTCTGAGCAAAAAGCTGGGCCAGGAAGACCCGCTGAAGCTCTCCCCCTGACAGGGTCAAGACCGATTTATTCAGCAGAGATCCAAGCCCTGTCATTTCAATGGCTTCTGAAATATATCTTTCATCCTCTTCGCTCTGGCGGGAGAATATGCCGGGAGCATAAGCGTAACGCCCCAGCCGGATAACCTCCCGCACTGTAAAAGGATAGTTGACATAGTTGCTTTGGGCCAGGACTCCGATTATTCTCGCCCGCTCATAGGGTTTGTATTCCTCTATCTTTTTATCGTATAAAAACACTTCTCCGGTATACGGCGCGCCTTGTGATACGGCCCTTATTATGGTACTTTTCCCGGCACCGTTTGGGCCTACAATCATCAGCCATTGCCCCTCATTGATAGAAAAACTGACATCGTCAACAATCGTGAGGTTACCGTACCGTACTTTCAGGTTCTTTACTTCAAGCATGGGTTTTCCTCCTTGAAGTATAAAATATATAGACGAACAGAATTGCTCCGACAAAGGACGTAACCACACCGATTGGCAGTTCCAGCGGATTAAGCAGGACCCTGGCAACCAGGTCGGCCAGCATCAGGAAAGTCGCTCCTCCGAAAAGTGAAGCAGGAAGAAGCCTTTTATGGTTAGGACCTGTAATCATCCTTACGATATGCGGTGTCACCAGCCCGATAAATCCTATGGACCCTCCGATTGATACGCATACGCCTATGAGTCCGGAAACAAAAATCATGATTAAAAGTTTAACTCTCTTTACATTCACGCCAATATGCAATGCATTTTCTTCGCCGATGGCAAAGGCGTTCAATTCGCGGGCATGAAGAACAATTCCTCCGCCGAATATGACCAATGCAAAAAGCAACACCAGCGCATTGTCAAAATTGCTGCCGGACAGGCTCCCCATTGTCCAGAAGGTGATATGTTTTACTTTGTCCGGCGCAAATGTAATTATGAGGGCTAATATACTGGAAACGAACATGGAATATATTACCCCGATCAGAATTATCGTATTGGTAGACAGCGAAAAATCCATTTTATATGCAAGGGTAAGTATTACGATTAGAGAAACGAAGGCAAATACTATTGCCATGACCATTGTACCTGCAAAAGGCAAAGAAGGCATGGTTATGCCAAACGCTATGGCAATGGCGGCGCCCAACGCGGCGCCGGATGATACTCCCAGCGTGGAGCCGTCTGCCAGGGGATTTCTCAGTAATCCCTGCATCGCTCCGCCGCAAAGGGAAAGTGATGCGCCGGTAAGGGCAGCGCAAATGACCCGCGGCAACCGTACCGACAGAATTATCGACGGAGATGCGATTGTCTCCGGAATCGGGATACCCCAAACAGAGTTCCATATAATGGTGAATATATCCTTTAGCGGCACACTGACACTGCCAACAGATACGCAAAGGATAAAAACCAAGAATGTTATCCCTGCAAACAATATATATTCGTAAATACGAAAACCTTCCTGTTTTTTAATCACTTAAATCCCCCATTACGGGACGGAAAATCCCTTTTTAATCAAAGTCTTAAACTTTATCTAATCGACTTCTTAATCCTTTACAGCCGTGCCATTGATGAAATCAAAAAGCATTCTCGCGCCGTCGGCAAGCCGCGGAGAAGGACGGGACAGCTCGTTATTGTATAGATTGAGAACGGCCCTGTTCTTGACAGCAGTCACGTTTTCCCAACCTTTACGGTTCATGATCTCTTCTTCCGGCCTTGTTCCTTCGCCAAAATACATCGCAACTGTCAATATATAGTCGGGATTTCGCTCAAGCACCTGTTCTTCAGAAATCTCACACCAGCCGGTCACATCGGCAAAGCAGTTTTTAAGACCTATCATTTCTGCAATCTCATTCATGAAAGTGCCGCTGCCTGCCGTCCACAGGCCGTACTCAAGGGGAGAGACTTCAAAATATATGGTTTTTCCCACGAAATCAGATGCCTTTGCGGAAACTTCGGCAAATGTTTCTTTCATGGAGGCAATTACAGCTTTTGCCTCGGCTTCCCTGTTCATAAGCGCTCCAATCATGGAGACCGAGTCATACACTTCCTCAATAGTATAAGCAGCGGATACCACTACCTTTATTCCGGCCGCTTCAAGCGCTTCCACCTGTTCTTCAGTCTGTGCCATGGTATTCATCAACAGAACCTGTGGTTTTAGACTGATGATTTGTTCCAGGTTTGTATTAACTCCCGATTGCACGACAGGCACATTCAAAACCTCCTGCGGATAATCACAGAATTCACCCCGGCCTACCAGTGTTTCGCCTGCCCCGACTGCATAGAGAATTTCACAATCGGAAGGAGTAAGCGCGACTACCCGCGTGACCGGTCCATCCAATACAATTTCACGGCCTGTCATATCAGTGATTTTAATAGCTGTGTCCTTTATTTCCGTAATAGCTTCATGAGTCGGTTTAGATGTCGGGGTTTGGCTGGATATACTCTCCGGTACGATATTACTCGTTTTTGTACATCCGCCAGAAATGACTGTTGATACTACAATGAAGGAACAGAGTAAAAGGATGAGAATCTTTCTGTTTTTCATGTTTTGAAAACCTCTTTCTTAAGATTTTCAAATGAATATACCGAAGGGCAAATAAAAAAGCTCCCTGGATAGGAAGCAAATAGAATACACTATTGATGAAATAGCTTGCCCCGCCCCCAAGTGGAAAATGTGTAACCAGGTCTCCCGGCTTGGCTTCAACCTACAGAGCGCCTTCCCGCATATTGCAGTGGCTCTTTGCTCCTTCGTCAGCTTCACGGTTATTGGGATAGCTCGGAAATCTCATCCGTATTCCCTCGGTGCTTTACCGCACCGGCACTTTCGTGCAATTACACACGCTATATTCATTTGTGGCTATATATTACTTCAATATCGTGTGCTTGTCAACGGTTGTCTCTGCCTGTTATACAGTTTCGGTTATTGTTTAATTTAATTCTTTTTTATGGTATATTTGTAAACAAGTGCAGATGAATATTTTGGGGACGGTATTATTAACATGAAATATGTAAGTTATGATACCAGGCAAAAATTCCGTT
The DNA here is from genome assembly GCA_012728095.1 of Clostridiaceae bacterium. Taxonomy (GTDB): domain Bacteria; phylum Bacillota; class Clostridia; order DSM-8532; family DSM-8532; genus DTU059. Next base: position 26,358 of record JAAYFU010000034.1, on the reverse strand, counting down.
TCAACAAAACATTCCGTGACTACCAAATGAGAGTTCTTCAAAATGCGTTGATCCATTTGAAGGATAATCGGATACATATTGTGGCCGCACCCGGTTCGGGAAAAACAATATTAGGGCTGGAACTGATCTGCCGTCTTGGCGAGCCTGCACTGGTTCTTTCCCCTACATTGTCCATAAGAGATCAGTGGAAGCAGCGTTTTGCCGAATCATTCATAGGGGAACACAATCTCGATGATTATGTATCCACATCACTGAAAGATATCAAATTTATCACTTCTATTACATATCAGACTCTTTATTCGGCTTTTAACCGGCTCAAAAACAGAAATACATCCAGCAAAAGCAATAATGAAGAAGATATGCCGGCTGATTCAAATTACGATGAAACAGACCAGGATTCAACCGATTCATGGGATAATATTAACGAAAACGAAGACTACGAGAATTTTGATATACTGAATGAAATAAAAAAGGCAGGTATCAAGACCATATGTCTGGATGAGGCTCACCATTTGCGCGCCGAATGGCAAAGAGCATTGGAAACCTTCTTAAAAAAACTCGGCAAAGGTTACAAGATAATCGCGTTGACTGCCACACCCCCCTATGACTCTAGCAAGGCAGAATGGGACAAATATGTTTCTGTCTGCGGGGAAATCGATGATGAAATATTTGTGCCTGAATTGGTCAAGGCAAAAAACCTTTGTTATCACCAGGATTATATTTACTTTAATTATCCCGGCGAAGATGAATTAAACGCAATATATGAATTTGATTCAAAAATTGACGCTTTTGTAGCCGACCTTGCCAGTGAAGGCCTTCTTTACAGGTTGGCCAATGAAAACCTGGTATTCAAAGATCCGGACAAATATTTGGACATATGTTTCGACGACGAGGAAGACTTTATAGGATTTTTAAATCTTTTAAATTATTCAAATGAGTATATACCCCCTGATATCAGGTCATTGTTTTTAAACCAGAGAAACAATATCGTAGTGGACGCAGGTTTCCAGTTTATTTTTGACCATAAGGAATTATTTCCTTCCGACCTTTACGATGCCATAGTGTCCAGGCTCCATGATGCAAAGCTGATTGAAAAAAACAAGGTCAGGAATATATACGATAAAAAGATAAACAAGCTGATGATTCAATCCATCGGCAAGCTTGAGAGTATTAGGCAAATATGCATCTCAGAGTTCAATAATATGGGCCATGAGCTTAGAATGCTTATTCTGGGCGATTATATAAGGAAAAATTATTTATCGGATATCGGCACAAATAATGCTTTTACCCAGATAGGTATCGTACCTATTTTTGAAACCGTCCGACGAAGTCTTGGCACGAGGGCTAAGATAGGTGTCCTGACAGGTAGCCTGGTTATTCTGCCTGAAGCCACGCTAAACGAAATCAGTTCCATAGCCGAAAAAAACCGTGTCAGTTTTAACTGCCGGCCGCTTGTTGATGGGTATGTAGTGATTGAAAATATCAACAAAAGCAACGTCATGGTAAAGATTATTACCGGCGCGTTTCAGATGGGCTTGATTGAGATACTGATAGGAACGAAATCACTTTTGGGAGAGGGCTGGGATTCCCCTAACATAAACAGTTTAATACTTGCCAGCTTTGTGGGTTCATACGTTTTGTCAAACCAGATGCGGGGCCGGGCTATCCGCACAGACCCGACGAATGAAGACAAAACAGCGAATATATGGCATTTGGTAACGGTTGAACCCGCTAATCTGTTTAAGAATAGGTTTTCGATGGCGTCTACGAAACATTTGGGTGATGCTGTCTATAATTCTTCCGATTTTTTAACACTGGAGAGAAGATTCAAAACCTTTGTAGGTCCTCATTTTACCAGGGATATTATAGAAAACGGCATAAAAAGGATCAGTATTATAACCCCTCCCTTTAATAAGGCAGGTATTGACAGGATAAACAAAATGATGCTGAGCCTGGCAAACGACAGGGAAGGAATGAAGAGAAAATGGCTGCGGGCTCTGGGTGAGGATTGTCACGGTACAACAAAACCATGTTACGGTGTAAAACCATATGAAATGCAAAAACAAACGGAGATTAAGAGAAACGTTAAACCTGAAGTCGTTTTTATAAATCATCTTTACTCTATCCTGGTTACAATAGGTATTGCCTTATATTGGATACTATTCAGATTAACCTTTTCTCCCGGAATGATGCTGAAATACTCGTTTGCCTTATTCCCAGGCTTTATAGCGTATAATTTCCTGTTCTTAAGCCTGGTAAAAAGTAAAATGTTTATTTCGAGAATTACATCCCCCAAAAAAAGATTAAAGATACAGTCGGAAGCAATTCTGAAAACCTATATACATATGGGGCTGATAAGATCTAAAGGCGTCAGGGTAAAAGTAGAAACCGAAGGCAGTGAAGATTCGATAACCATTAGCCTTGCCGGCGGTACAGCGCGTGAAAAGGAAATTTTCGCAGCCGCTTTAAGAGAAATGACAGCTCCCATAAAAAAACAAAAATATCTACTTGTTTATAAATCAAAAAGCAGAATTAAACTGATATCTCTTGCCACTCCCTGCCCTGACCTGATAGCCCAGAAAAGAGAGTACGTTGATTACTTGAAAAAACAATTTCAATCCAGGATGATACCCTATGATGTTGTTTATACAAGGAATATGGAAGGCCGGCAAATACTCTTAAACGCAAGAAAGCTTTCTCTTAAGAATATTGATACCGCTTTGTCGGAATGTGTAGAACGATTCGTATCCATTTAAAAAACTATTTAAACCACCTGATCCAATCGTTTAAGCAAATGCCGCAGTGTTTACCGGATAAACTATGGCTGTTTCGCCTAAATTTGAAAAGTACGCTTGTTTTTTGAATTTAACTGAATTATCATATAGAAAAGATATCCACCTACCGTCAGTCAGGCCGTTCTGATTGCCGGATTTTTGTTTTCAGGGGTGTTTATATACTATGACATTTGCTATGGTCTGGCCGATAGCGCTGATTGTAATATCAAATATTTTTTATAATATTTGTTCAAAGGAAACTCCGGCTGCAATAGATCCGTTTGCTTCGTTAACGGTTACATATATTGTAGGAGCCTTAGTATCCCTGGTTTTGTATTATACCCTCAACAAAAGCGGCAACATAATGAATGAATTAAAAAGCATCAACTGGAGCGGTTTTGTCCTGGGAATCGCGATCGTAGGGCTTGAAGCCGGCTCGATTTATATGTATAAAGCAGGATGGAACATAAGCAGCGGCCATATTGTCCACAGTATAATCCTGTCTATTTGCCTTGTGCTTATTGGCGCTGTTGTTTATCACGAAGTTATTACCCTGACAAAAATCGCGGGTATACTTATTTGCATGTTGGGACTGTACCTTATAAACAAGTAAAAACGCGGTCATTGAGAATGATTCTGTGACTTCATATCCTTTGCCCTGTAGACGATCTCCCCGTTAATTATCGTATATAATGTTCTCGTAAAAATATCCATGGGATGTCCGTCGAATATCGCAATATCCGCATCTTTGCCTACCTCCAGGCTGCCTATCCTGTCATCAACTCTGCATATTTTTGCCGCGTTAATTGTTATAGCCTTAAGGCCTTCTTCCACCCCCAGGCCTTCCCGGGCTGCAAAGGCGGCGCATATTACTAAATCCTGTATTCTTGTTACCGGATGATCCGTCATTATGGCTACGGTTACGCCTTCTTTGTTTAAAATGCCAGGTGTCTTGAAATCCGCATTTTTAGTCTCTATTTTGTTTCTCGTGGACAATGAAGGCCCTATAATGGCAGGGAAACCGGATTTTTTTATCTCTTTGGCAATCAGATGACCTTCAGTACAATGGTCCAGCGTCAAGTCAAGATCATATTCCCTGGCGATCCTTATGGCGGTCAGAATATCATCCACCCTATGGACATGCGCCTTAAGGGGGATTTTCTTTTCCAGTACCGGTATCCAGCATTCTTTTCTGAAATCCTCGTCGAAGCTATCCCCGTTTTTTTTGGCATTCTGCTTTTTAATGTAATATTTTTTCGCTTCAAAAAGTTCCTCACGCAGCATTGCGCCAATAGCCATGCGGGTGGTAGGCATTTTGTTCTTATTATCATAGTTTGACTTCGGATTTTCTCCAAAGGCAATCTTCATTGCAGCAGGCTCCAGGACTACCATTTTATCTATTGATCTGCCATACGTTTTTATAAAAGCGAACTGTCCTCCTACAACATTGGAGCTTCCCGGACCCACCATAAGGCCCGTTATCCCTGCGCTTAAGGCGTTATGAAAAGCCGAATCCATGGGGTTTATCGCGTCTATTGCCTTTAAGTAAGGAGTTATTGGCTCATTTCTTTCGTTGCAGTCATCACCCTCAAAACCTTTTCTTTCTTCAATTATGCCAACATGACAATGGGATTCGATCAGCCCCGGAAGCACCCAGCAGCCGCTGGCGTCGATTACCTCGGAAAGAACGTTTTCATCAGCGTCTATTTCTTCCCCTATTTTGATGATTTTCTTATTGTCTATCAGGATGCTTCCGTTTTCATAGATTGGTCCGGCCATTGTCAGGATTCTCCCGTTTTTTATCAGCAGCATATAATCTCCTTAAAATAAAATAGTTCTTATTTCCATATTTTTATCACAACTTAAACCTACTATGCTTCTATTAATCTTCATCTTTTTCAAAAATAATTTTATTTCATGCTAAGTACGTGAATAATACTAAGAAAATTTCCCAATATTAAAGGGTATAGGAGGTGAAATCATGGAAAAAAACAACAAACAGAACCGAAACGAGGAAAATCGTAACAATAATCAGGAAAACAACAAAAACAACCAGGAAAATAAGAACAATAAGCGTTAATACTGATTGTTTAGCTTGTTTGGCACGACGCATAATACTTGCGCAAAAAAAGAATGGCCGGGAAAATAGATATATTCCAAGCCATTCTTTGTTTTAAGAATGGATATACCTGTCATCCTATGGATTCTTCCCTGAGTTTCGCATAATTAAGATATTCATGAATTTTTATAACTGTTATATTTCATGTCAAGTATATTCAATGTATAATAAACTGAGTATGAGGTGGTTTATCATGGAAAATAAAAAGAGGGCCTTTGTCCTGGGAATGGCAAGAAGCGGATATGAGGCAGCCAGGTTCCTGGCCGGTAAAGGCTACGATGTCATAATAAATGATTTAAACAAGGAACAAAAACCCGAGCATATAAAAGAACTGGAATCATTAGGCGTTAAAATCGTTTTAGGGAGCCACCCGGAAGATATTTTTGACAATACTTTCGAGATGCTGGTTAAGAACCCCGGCATACCAAATAACCATCTGTATGTAAAAAAGGCTGATGAATTTGGCATACCCGTAATAAATGAGCTGGAGCTCGCCTTCAGATATTTCCCAAAAGGCGTAAAAGTTATTGGTGTAACAGGCACTAACGGAAAAACCACCACAACCACGATAATTTACAGATTATTGAAGGAAGCCTCAAAGAGCGCTTATTTAATGGGGAATATAGGATTTCCGGCATGTTCATTTATCCCTGTTTTAAAGCCCGGCGATATTGCGGTTATGGAGGTATCCGATCATCAGCTGTGCAATGTGGCGGATTTTAAAACCGATATATCGGTTTTGACGAATATATCCGAAGCCCACCTGGATTTTCACGGTTCCTATGAAGCATATAAAAATATAAAAAAAAGAATATTCAATCATCATACCCCGCGGGACATAGCGGTTCTGAATTATGATGACAAGGAATCTCACGAGGTAGCCAAAGATATAAAATCAGTCAAAAAGTATTTTTCCTCCCGTCAAAGGATTGATGACGGCTGCTCGATAGCAGACGGCGCAATTTATTATAAAAATGAAAGGATAATAGGCCTTAATGATATAAAGCTTAAAGGACGTCACAATTACGAGAACATTATGGCGGCAATAACGGTCGTTAAGGAGTTTGACGTTGACAACGAAAGCATCATCAGGGTATTAAAAACTTTCGGCGGGGTCGAGCACAGGCTTGAATATGTAACAACAATCAACGGCATTGAGTTTTATAATGATTCAAAATCCACCAACATTACATCCACACAAATTGCCCTGTCATCTTTTGATAAACCCACTATATTACTGATGGGCGGTTTGGACAGGGGCCACAATTTTAATGAACTGAAGGACTATTTGGAAAACGTAAAACTTATTGTGGCATACGGGGAAACCCGTAAAAGGATAGCCGAATTTTCCCAGGAATGCAATATACCCTGCAAGGATTTTGAAACCCTTGAAGAAGCGACAGAAGCTGCATTCGATTCGGCTGATTACGGTGACGTCATCCTTCTGAGCCCTGCCTGCGCTTCATGGGATCAGTACAAGAATTTTGAAGTACGGGGAGATACGTTTAAGAAATTTGTCCTTAAGCTTGGTAATGAATCACAAGTTTCGGCCGTATAGTATTTTTTCATACTTTTCCAACAGAGTTTTATCTGTTACCTCAACTCCGGATTTATAAAAGGTAACTTTGCCTTTTTTATCGGACAGGCTTAAAAGGTTATTATTCTTTAAAATGTCCATCAGATGATTTACGGTGCCCCTGTTTCCGTCAATTATGTCAATATCCTTCGGCAGATTTTCCTCCAGGGCTCGCCTGAAAAGCGGAAAATGGGTGCAGCCAAGTACCAGGGTGCCGTACTGATCTAAATTTTCAGGCATTATCTCTTTAATATAATCCGATACTTCCGGCCCGTAAAACAGGAACCTTTCCGCGAATTCCACAAGCTTTGGGGCAGGCAGCATATCAACGATATGTTCCGCATCAAACCTTGCAATAAGGTTTTGAAATTTCTCTTCCTTAAGAGTAAGGGCTGTTGCAATAACAAGTACACGCTTACCCCTGTTATTATTTTTCTCAACAGCCGGTTTAACTGCCGGTTCCATTCCTATTACCGGAAAGTCGTATGTTTCCCGTAAATCTCTTACAGCAGCGCTTGTAGCAGTATTGCACGCTATAACCAGCGCTTTTATTTTTTTTTCGTTGAGAAATTGAACCGCATTGAAAGTAAGTTTTTTGACTTCCTCCTTGGTTTTTGTTCCATAAGGCGCATTGTCAGAATCGGCAAAATATATATAATTTTCGTTCGGCATAAGCATCAGCGCTTCTCTGAGCACAGATAACCCGCCGATTCCCGAATCGAAAAAAACGATATTCATTCTTTATACCACCATACATATAACTATGATTAATTCTATCATATATTAAAATACACCAAGTGATGCAGTTTTGAAAGAATAGTCATCAAAACGATCCGCAGTCGCAATGATATTCAGCAGATTAATTTATATTAATTATAGATTTTACGCATTTTAAAGTTCACCTTTACAAAATTATTGTGCAGTAATTCTTATTTAATATATAATTTGTTGTGATACACTTAGAAATATTACTTAGTAAGAGGGGGCGGACTAATAATGGCAACTCTGATAATGATCCTGGTTATTGTATTTTTCCCTCGCATCATTATGCTGGTATCCGAAAAGCTCTCATTTCTGAAAACCGTTGGGCCTGTTTTTATTTGTTATCTTACAGGATTTTTATTAAGTACGCCTCTAAAGAACGCAGGAGCTGATATGACTCTTGCTTCCGATATTTCTTCGATCCTGGTATTGATAGGAATGCCTTTGATTTTGTTTTCAGCAGATCTGCCCGCTCTTAAAAAGCTGGCTAAACCGATGCTGATCTCATTTACCATTGATATCGTCGCAGTAATAGTAGTGGCAATAGGTTCATTTTTCATATTCAAAGATATGCTGCCGAATGCGCATAATATAAGCGGTATGCTTGTTGGAACTTACACCGGCGGTACGCCTAACATGATTGCAATCGGACATGGCCTCAATGCCGGACCTGAACGGATTATGCTTCTGCAAACAGCAGACATGATTGGCGGAGGTATTTACTTTTTCATGCTGCTTTCAATAATGCCGAGGTTACTGAAAAAGGTACTGCCTGAGTATCAACCGGTTGGCAGTTATAACCCTGAAGAGGCTAAGTACTATGCTGAAACTTTCAGCGGCAGCAAACAGAGTGTAAAGCCATTAAAAGCCTTTATGTCCCGTGTAGGTCTTGTGTCTGTCTCCATCGTTTGTGTCTTGATTTCAATGGGCATATGCCTGCTGCTTCCAAGCCAGTACGGCAATACCGGTTTAGCTAAACTAGGAGAATATACGGCTCTTATAATGTTGTTGGTAACCAGCTTCGGCATAATTTTATCGTTTGTTAGAAAAATACGATATGCCACCGGTTCTTATAGCACCGGACAATATTTCTTATTGATGTTTTCTGTAGGAATGGGTTTATGTTTTGATATTTCCGCGGTAAGCAATTCATTGGTTCTATTGGGAATGCTGCTGGTAATCCAGTTCGGTACCGTATTATTGCACATAATCATGGCAAAAATCTGGAAGATAGACTATCACACCATGATCATCACTTCAACCGCAGGGGTTTTTGGTCCGGCTTTCATTATTCCGGTAGCAAATGCATTACATAACGATGAGATTATTCTGCCGGGCATACTCTGCGGAATTTTAGGTTACGCGATTGGAAACTATCTTGGTATAGGTATCGGCCAATTGCTTTACTTACTTGGATAAATGTGCTCGTGGTAAAAGGAGGACATTGTGGATGATAAAAAAACTTCTCCCAAGCCTGGGAGAGTATAAAAAATATGCGCTTCTTACACCTCTGTTGGTAATCGCCGAGGTAATTCTTGAAATAAATATACCTTTTCTTATGTCAAAAATCATTGATATAGGGATAAAGAACAGTGATATCAAATATATACTGAAAATCGGCGTATTGATGATAATAATGGCCCTGTTTTCTTTATTATTTGGAGCTCTCGCGGGAAAAACCGCTGCTATTGCCAGTGTAGGTTTCTCAAAAGGTCTTAGAAAAACCCTGTTTGAAAAGATACAAAGCTTCTCTTTCGCAAACGTGGATAAGTTTAGTACCGCTTCTCTTATTACCAGGATGACAACTGATATCAACCATACCCAGCTGGCTTTTCAAATATCAATAAGGATGCTGGTACGCGCTCCTATAATGTTAATCAGCGCCACCTTCATGGCCTATACTATAAACCCGAGACTCTGTATTATATTTTTAGTCGCCATTCCCATATTGGGTACGGCTTTTATTCTTATAGGCAAAACAGCTTTTCCCCTTTTCAGGGCGATGCTTAAAAAATATGACCGGCTGAATGCCATGATCCAGGAGAACTTGATAGGAATTCGCGTCGTAAAAGCTTTTGTGCGAGAAGACCATGAAAACGAAAAATTCAGGAAAGCTGCCGACGAACTTCGTCTGGCCCAGCTGAAAGCCGAAAAATTATTGGTTTTAAACATGCCTATAATGCAGTTTGTAATGTATGGCTGTATGATCGCGATTTCGTGGTTCGGCGGCAAAATGATAATCGGGGGAACCATGGAAACCGGCGAATTAATGAGCTTTATCAGCTATGTCTCCCAGATCCTGATATCTCTTATGATGATTACCATGGCTTTTGTCATTATTGTTATGTCCAGAGCATCTATAACCAGGATAGTTGAGGTTATTGACGAAGAAACGGATATAAAGGATAATCCTTCGGGAAAAGATCTTGAAGTTGAAGATGGTTCCATTGTGTTCGAAAATGTCAATTTCAGCTACAGTAAAAACCCGGAGAATTTGACATTGCACGATATAAACCTGGATATCAAATCCGGCGAGACCATAGGTATAATCGGTGGCACAGGCTCCGCAAAGACAACACTGGTCCAGCTTATACCAAGGCTCTATGATGTGCTCAGCGGAAGAATCCTGGTGGGAGGCCATGATGTTAGAAAATATAAGCTTGAAACGTTAAGAAATGCCGTGGCAATGGTTCTTCAGAAGAATGTCCTTTTTTCCGGTACAATAAAGGAAAACTTAAAATGGGGTAACGAGAATGCCACTGACGAGGAAATCATTGAAGCCTGTAAAATCGCCCAGGCTTATGATTTTATCATGTCATTCCCTGACGGCTTTGATACCCAGTTGGGCCAGGGGGGAGTTAACCTGTCGGGCGGCCAGAAACAGCGCCTGACTATAGCAAGGGCTCTATTGAAAAAGCCGAAAATACTTATACTCGATGACAGCACCAGCGCGGTTGATACTCATACCGACAGCAAGATCAGGGAGGCTTTTGCCCAGAAAATTTCAAATATCACTACCATAATTATCGCTCAGCGTATTACTTCGGTATATGATGCCGACAGGATTATTGTAATGGACGAAGGCAGAATAGACGCCATAGGAACCCATGAAGAGCTGCTGGCTACAAATGCCATCTACAGGGAAGTCTACGAGTCGCAACAGAAGGGGGTCGCTTAGGGTATGGCAAGACCGGGACCAAGTACCAAACCTGTAGTTAAGCCAAAAAACGCAGGGAGAATCATAAAAAGGCTTATTAAATATATGTCAATGTACAAATTCCAGCTTATTATTGTTGGAATTCTCATTATCATAAGCTCATTGGCCGCGGTGGCAGGAACTTATTTTCTGAAACCTGTTATAAACAATTATATTGTGCCTTTTATCGGGAATAAGAATCCTGATCTGTCCGGATTTATTTCCATACTGACCCTGATGGGTGTGATCTATCTTACTGGAGTATTGGCATCCTACCTCTATGCCAGGATCATGATCAATATTTCTACCGGAACACTGAAAAAAATGCGGACTGATTTGTTTTCCCACATGGAATCTTTACCCATCAAGTACTTTGATACACATACTCATGGCGAGCTGATGAGCAGGTTCACCAATGATATAGATACTTTGCGGGAAATGATAAGTCAAAGCCTTCCCAATATGTTCTCATCGGGGCTTACCGTAATCAGCGTCTTTGTCATGATGCTGGTATTAAGCCCCGTACTTACTGTTCTGGTTATTTTGATGCTGGTTCTGATGCTGAATATTATAAAGCTTTTAAGTAAGAAAAGCGGAAAATATTTTCAGGAGCAGCAAAAAGAATTGGGGCGGTTAAACGGGTACATTGAGGAAATGATAGAAGGACAAAAGGTCGTTAAGGTGTTCAGCCGTGAAAAAAAAGTTTTGGAGGAATTTGAAAAACTTAATGATAAACTGGCCGTTGCCTCCACAAACGCTCATACCTTCGCCAATATTTTAATGCCCATTATGGGCAACCTTTCGTATCTGCAGTACGCTATAACGGCAGCCATAGGAGCGATAATGGCTGTAAACGGAGCAGGCATTGATCTGGGAACTATTGCTTCTTTCCTTCAATATACCCGTTCCTTTTCACATCCCATCACACAGATGTCTCAACAGCTGAACTCCATTTTAAGCGCTCTTGCGGGAGCCGAAAGAATTTTTGAAGTGCTGGATGAGGGACCGGAAAAAGATGATGGCTTCGTTGAGCTTGTAAAAGTACAATACAATGCCGACGGTGAAGTTATTGAGGCGGAAAGCAAGGATGGAATTTGGGCATGGAAATACCCTCAAAGCGACGGAAGCATTTCCTATATCCCTGTTCGCGGTGATGTAAGGTTTGAGGATGTAACCTTTGGATATGAAGAAAATAAGACGGTTCTGAAAAATATTTCCCTGTATGCGAAACCTGGACAGAAGATAGCCTTTGTAGGCTCCACCGGCGCGGGCAAAACCACCATAACAAATCTGATAAACCGGTTTTATGATGTGCCGGACGGAAAAATAACCTTCGATGGCATCAATATTAATAAAATCAAGAAAGCCCATCTTAGAAGAACGCTTTCCATGGTTCTCCAGGATACGCACCTTTTTACTGATACGGTTATGGAGAATATACGTTACGGAAGGCTTGACGCCACTGATGAAGAAGTTATCAGGGCGGCGAAATTGGCAAATGCCCATTCATTCATCAAACATTTGCCGGAAGGTTATAATACCGTGATAACCGCTGACGGATCGAACCTCAGTCAGGGGCAGCGTCAGCTTTTGGCCATTGCCAGAGCAGCTGTGGCAGATCCGCCGGTTTTGATACTGGATGAAGCCACCAGTTCAATTGATACAAGAACCGAAGCCTTGATTGAAAAGGGCATGGATACTCTTATGGAAGGCAGGACTGTCTTTGTGATAGCCCACAGGCTTTCCACCGTTCGCAATGCCAATGCCATTATGGTACTGGAAAACGGAGAAATTATCGAACGTGGGGACCATGACGACCTGATTGCAGCCAAAGGCAAGTATTATCAGCTTTATACAGGGATGTTCGAGTTGAGTTGATGTATGATGACATATAGATAGAATAAGATTCTTCGCTTACGCTCAGAATGACATAGGGGACGCTCAGAATGACATGGGGGGCACTCAGAATGACACCAACATGTCATCCTGAGCGGAGCGAAGCGTAGTCGAAGGATCTTATGCCAGTAAGTCGGCAGGCGCATAGTCTCAAGTTCAAAAATATTCCACTTCGTTCTGAACCTTCATGTGTATTCCTCGTCTATTTAGTTGAAGACATTTTACTAAGGAGTGATAACATGAAAAGAAATCTATTTACTTTATCAATTGCTTTATTAATGGCGCTTGTTTTAACCGTCCCTGTTTTCGCGGCTGCACAGGGAGCATCCAACCACTGGGCCGTAAAATATGTCGATGAATTAGCCCTAAAGAATGACATCAGCCCTGTATTTAGCGTTAAAGATTTGAATTCTTATATTACAGTCGAGGATTTCCAAAAGGCGGTCAAGCTCTTTTTAGACGAGAATTATGAAGGCTCTCCCGACTCTGTTGCCAGAGAAGCCATTGTATATGAATTTACCCGGATATGGGCAGAAAAGACCGGCAACAACCTGGATGAGATTATGACAATCCAGGTGCTGATTTACGAAGATACCGATAAAATTGACCCCAAGTATAATCACGCCATAACCGTAGCTTATCTGAATGATATAGCCAGGGGCAGAGGAAACGGTATTTTTGACCCCAAAACCAATACTACCTATGGGGAACTGGCAACATTGATATACTTTACCGATAAGGCAATCAGCAAATCACTGGAACAATCACTGGAGGAAGAAGCTCCTTCAATAGTTAAAGGAAGACTGGAAACCAGGGCATCACATGAAATCAAAGACGGAAAAGTTGTTTTTGATATGGAGTTGATAAGTCATTATACTAAACCCGTAGAGTTGAACTTTTCATCAGGCCAGCAATTCGAAATCACTGTAACAGATGAGTCCGGAAATGAAGTTTACAGGTATTCCGACGGTAAATTCTTCACCCTGGCTCTGCTGTACAAGACCATTAATCCCGGCGAATCATTGAAATGGCAGGATGAATGGGATCTGACAAATAAGGACGGAGAAAAGCTCACATCCGGCAGCTATAAGGCAGTTATTAAGATTTTGGCTTCTTCCGAAACCGAAAAGATTGATGACAGCGAGCTTACCGCTACCATTGAATTCACTCTTAATTAAAACCATATCAGTAAAAGGACAGCCATCCCGGTATGAAAAGCGGCTGCAGGTATCTTAATGAGAATGCAGCCGCTTATTCATGTCATACTGAACAACACTCGCTCATGAACTGTTCGATTCAGACAGCTCAGTATTTCCGGTGTCTTCTGTTAAGGTGGCATTATTCTTGCCCGTTATCCGGGATTTAATCTCTGCAGCGATCCATACTAATACAGGATAAATAATCTGATGTGGAATGGCGTAATACGGATAAATTTCTGCAGTCCATTCAGACATTTTTACCGCGTCCCCATACATATAAAGTGAATACAATGCCATCAAAATTCCTACCGGAGCGGCAATTCTATGGTAGTTTTTTATGTTGAATAAATGAGCAAGCCCTTTCGTTGCAGCATGCAGACAGACTGTAGTTTTTGTAAATCCGCTTATCATGAAAACTATTGCAATAGAAGCTTCAATTCTTTGAAGAAAGGTTCCTACCCTGATAGTCCGGGTTGAAGTATAAGACGGAAAATACTGCAATAATTTGCTGGGGACACCCAATACCAGAAGCGATCTGACTGCAATCACAAATAAAACGATGCCTCCAATCAAGAGTGAACAATAATACACTTTATATATACTGCCGTTTTTATTGAGATTTCCCATTATACTTAAGAATACCACGACCTCGGCAAAAGGAAATGTAAAAATGCTGTATGAAGCTTCTAATACAGGCTTAAATCCATCATAAAGAACAGGTTTTAAATTGTCGAATTCAAAAAGTGAAGATGATAAAAGGGTAACTGTGCTGATCATTAAAATATATATAGGAAAAAAAATAGAAAGGAACCTGCCAAGAACTTCTATGCTTTCCCTGGCAGCCCAAATAATTAATACAACAGCGGAATAGGCAAATATGCAAAGTGGGGTCGTGGGCAGGGAAACTATTTTTACAAATTCGGCAAAATCCCTGATTACAAGCGCACCCAATGTAAAAGAATAACACATGAAAGACAGCAGAAATATTTTGCCTATTACTTTTCCAAAAACCAGTTCCATTATTTCATATATGTTTTTTCCAAGATAAATACTGGATATCCTACCATAGACAGCAATTATTATACTTGCCATTACCATGGCTATAATATAGGCTATCCATATATCCTGCTTAGCCTGTGAACCTGCGCTCAGAATTGCGGAGCTGCCGATAATATAAGTCGACATTATGATGATGGCCTGTTTCTCGCTTATAACTTCTTTCAATAAAACATTTCCTCCAATATTATTATTTTTGTTCCAATCCGAGAATAAAAGTATACACTTTTTCTATATAATCAGTTGGAGCAGGTATTTGAATTTTTGATTCAAACAGAAATACAAAAACCAAGGCAACCAGCAAAAGTGCCGCTGACAAAAAGAAGCTTCCCCATTCCTTATTTTTATATTGCGGTATCAAGTCAATAATTATAAATATAATTTCGACAATTACCACAACCAAAGTAGTAGGCATAAATTATTAATCTCCAATCTTAATAGGTTCTAATAAAAGACCTAAGTGTTTTATTTCTATATTTGTATTAACCGTTACTTCCAAATCTCTGAATATATTACCCCACTCATCTTTTTTTTCCTTCCATACCTTTGGCATATTCTTGTAAACACTGTTGCCAAACCCGAATATATCCGCGCCGTAACCTTCCTGGACTTTTTTAATTAATTCTTTAATTCTTACATTCATTTGCTCTTCCGCACATTTTTTTAATTCTGCTCTTCTGTCTTCGCCTTTTAGCTCTATACCTCCCATGTTTTCATTCAAAAATGCCTTTACATCAATATTTATCTCTATTGATATTTTGTTATCCGAATATACAGGCTTTATTTCTGTTTTGCTATCCAATATCTCCAGTGTTACTTTTTTTTCACCGGTCTCCGAATCCTTTTTTGCGACGATTACTCCTCCTTTCACTTCATCTAAAATGAAACTTAAAGTAAATGTATCTTCTCCGCTGATAAACCCCTGCAGCCTGTCTTCTTTAAAAATTGCCGTTCCGCATACTTTTACAGTTTTCCCTTCAGCATTGTCAACAATACAAAGAGATGGCAATACTGCCGATATACCTTCCCCGGATACCGCGTTCACAAATTTGTATGCGGGAACCGGTATAGCTTTGGCCAGATTTTTTTGTTCGTCCATTATATTTGTTAACTCAACAGAAAACAATTCCGTCAGGGAAGGTTTATATTTAAACAATTCACTTGCAGTTTCCTCCTCAGACACGAAAAGATTTATGTTTAACCTCGGTTCGCCGTCCCGGAGTAAAAAATCTACTACTTTCATTGCTCCCTCTTCGGCTATATCCCGACTCAATATCGCAACTGTTGTATGCCCGAAATATAACCTGGGGTTATCTTTACTCAGGATATTACGAATGGCGCTCATAAAGGTTTCGCCTCGTGATTCCATTATCACCGATTTAATGGGTTTATCTGATTTTGCACCAAGCAAATCTGCTACTTCAAAGGTGAGCAAAAGATCATCATCGTATGCTTTATCGATAGCTATGCCGGCCACAATAGTTAATCTGTCCACCTCCCTGTAATCCCAGCAGGCCGTGCAAAGCATAATAAATAAAATAACGTATAATAATGTTAATAATTTTTTTAAACTATTCATTCTTTCTCACCAATATGTCCCCTGTTTTCTCCTGCTATAAATCTAATTCTTTTTTCTAAAAACCAAATAGGCGCTCTTATAGCCGTATCCAATACCATTTCGGGTTTTAATGAGGTAAGCGTCAATAAATAGGGTACGCCGAAACTTCTTAATGTACAAAGATGAAACACTATTGCCATGATTCCGAAAACCATTCCGTAAAGCCCCAGGAATCCCGCCAATAACACCATGATAAGTCTTATTATTATGGAAGCCCCTTTTATTTTTAAAGTCATCATTCCTGTTAAGCCTGAAATGGCAACAACTATTATTACAGGCGCGCTGACTATTCTTGCGTCAACTGCAGCCGTGCCCAGGACCAGAGCACCTAAAATACTTATGGACTGACCCATTTGAAGAGTGATTCTCAATCCTGCTTCCCTTAAGATTTCGAATACGAAAAGCAATCCCAAAGTTTCCAAAATGGTTGGGAAAGGTATTCCCTCTCTTGCCGCCGACAGGCTATATAACAATGGAGTTGGTACCATTTCCTGGTGGAACGTAAGTATAGCCACATATAACCCCGGAGCCAAGACGGTGATTATAAAGCTTAGTATTCTTATTATTCTGGATATTGAAGAAAAATAGATATTTATATAATAATCTTCATTGGATCTAAAATACTCTTCAAACAAGAAAGGTAATGTGAGTGCCGTAGGGCTTCCATCCGCCAAAACAATTATACGTCCTGTGAGCATTAATGCAGCGGCAGTATCCGGCCTTTCAGTGCTGCCGATTGTATCAAAACACGAATAAGGAGCATCCTCAATCAGTTCACCTAAGGTGCCTGTTGAAAGAATGCCATCATAACTGATGTTTTTTAATCTTTTAAGGAGTTCGTCCAAAATTTGCTTGTTTACTATGTTGTCTAAATAACAAACGTATACATCGGTTTTAGATTGCACCCCAATAACCAATTTCTTAAACTTTAAATTGGGTGTCGGGAGTCTCCTTCTGATCATGGATAAATTTACAAGAACGGGTTCAACAAAACCTTCCTTGGGACCTCTTTGTACTTTTTCATTTTCAGGTTCTGTTATAGATCTTGACTTCCAGCCCTTAGTACATATGGCGATTGCTTCATCGCTTTTATCCATCAATAATACGCTTTCACCGCGTAATATCCTCACCACGAGTTCGTCAACATTACAGAGCTTTTCAGCATTATTGGCAATGACTATCTGTTCCAGAACCACATCCATATTTCCATAAAAATTCTTTGGAAAGGTTCTCTGAATTATGGGCTGAAGAATATTTCTGTTAACTGTTTCCGGGTCTACCATCCCATCAATGTAGATTATGCAAAATTTTATCATGTCCTGTTCCCGGTTGGAAAAATATCTTACCGAAACAGTGTCATCATCTTTAAAAAACTCCATGAATAGATTAACATTGTCTTCAAGGGATTTATTCAGTGCTTTTTTTGAATTTATGCTCTCATTCCTGAGTCTCCGCTTATTCTTCATGTCTTTTATTGTTTTCACCCCCCCATTGTAAAGTTAATTTTTATTATATTGATTACATGTGTAGTTTCTTATTATTGTCTGAGCGCCATAAAAATATAAATGCCAGTTTTTATGCTAAAATATTATCAATAAGACTTAAGCAGGGGTGAAACATGAAAAGGGTTTTAATTCTTGGAACCGGAGGCACAATAGCATCAAAAAAACACGCACAGGGTCTCAGACCGGAGCTGGAAATTGACGAACTTATAAAACTTGTCAATATTCCTGAGGGTATTTGCAGCATTGAGGGTTATACCGTAATGAACATTGACAGCACCAATATGACTCCGGATAAATGGTTTATAATCGCAAATCAAATAAAAGATAACTACCAGGGATTCGATGGCTTTGTAATTACCCATGGAACCGACACCATGGCGTATACTGCCGCAGCCTTAACATATATTTTTCACAACCTGAATAAACCAGTTATTATTACCGGCTCCCAATATCCTATTACGGAATTCTATACCGATGGTATTCAAAACCTCACCGATGCAATCCATTTCGCCATGGAAGATATTTCCGGAGTATTTGTTTGCTTTGACGGAAACCTTATCGCCGGAACAAGGGCAACCAAAATAAAGACTAAGTCATATGACGCATTTGTCAGCGTAAATTATCCGGTTGTTGCAAATATCAAGCATAACAAGGTCATATATGACACACGTGTAAAGGAACAATTCCTGAAAAAAGAAAATAATGATTCTCTTTTCATCCGTACAAGGTATAATGATCGTATTATTGTTCTTAAGTTAATCCCCGGTATGCACACAGATATATTTGATTTCGTAAAAGAGCATTATGAGGGAGTGATTATTGAAAGCTTCGGCCTGGGGGGAATACCTAATACTGAACAGGGTATAGCCATGAAGATCAACGAACTTATAGAAGCCGGCATAATTGTGGTTATTACCACCCAATGCATGGAAGAAGGCGTGGAGTATGGCGTATACGAGGTAGGAAGCCTGCTTCCCCGGGATAAAATAATCATAGCAGGTGATTTCAACATCGAAACCCTTGTTGCCAAGACTATGATTGCCATGGGTAATTATAATACTTTTGAAGAGATTAAAGAATATATTGAAACTCCTTATACCTATCTGCCTTTATAGATATTTATAGATATAGGATTGTCGAAGTACAGCTCCATTAGTGTCATTCTGAACGAGCAAAGTGGAGAATCTTTAAGATTCTTCGCTGGTGCTCAGAATGACATAAGAGGCACTCAGAATGGCACGGAGATTGTTATTCTGAACGTGTAGCGAAGTGAAGAATCTTAAACAATTCCCTTCCCGGGAAGAACATCGGCTTATCTAAAATCATAATATGAATTGGATAAGCTCAGGAAGGGAATTGATTTTTATGAACAATTATTATAATTCTTATTCATCTCCTTATTACGGCGCGCCCATCTTTGGACCAGGATACAACGTATATGATCCGTACAATTATTATCAATATCCTTACGGTTTCAATATGCAAAATTTTAATCCAATGCCTATGTCGAACCAATACGGCAATCAAATTCAGTTGAAAGATTACGGTCCTTCGCCTTTCTCAGTTAATATCGAGCAAACAGCTAAGCAAAACACTAATTTCCGGACTGCTTTATGGACCGGAAAACATCTGCAGCTAACCTTAATGAGTATTAATGTAGGAGAAGACATAGGAGTGGAAAATCACCCGAACCTTGATCAGTTTGTACGTATTGAGCAGGGCCAGGCACTGGTATTAATGGGGGACAGTCCGGACAGAATGGATTATCAGGCAAATGTTGAGGATGACTATATCATCATTATACCTGCAGGAAAATGGCATAATATAATTAATACCGGTAATATACCTCTTAAGCTGTATTCTGTTTATGCGCCGCCCCAGCATCCCCACGGAACAGTCCACAAAACGAAGGCTGATGCAGAGGCAGCTGAACGCAATAATCCACGTTGAATGAAAATGTTATCGTTGACTGCTAAAATCAAACGATGCAGCCGAAGATTAAATTTTTCGGCTGCTGTTATTGTTTTATATACCAGTTTATTCAAAAGACTTTCTATACTGATCAAAAGATAATCCCTATATAATTTCAGGCTTTCGTTTTTTCTGGAATTTTTCAAGATTGTGATTCAGATTTTTTGTTTCCCTGTGAAGTTCAAGATAAATAGCTAACACCATAAACAGCATACCTAAAATCATAAAAACGGTAAACACCGGAAAACACCAGGCCGGAAATAATCTGAACCACCTGAACACCAGCTCGGAAAGAACTGTAATGACAGCTCCCGAAGCAATCCAAACAGCACATCTTAACGGGCTGATCTTATCTAAGGGTATAAATATTTGCTGCATTATTCCAATTATCAAGCACGTAAAGAGCATTTGTACCGCAGTAAAAAAGTTCAATGAAACATCAATCTCTTTTATTACAATGCCGAAAAAGAGGTAAACCACTACGTATAATGCGAACAAGATACCCATAGAATACTGGCAGAAGGAACCTTTGCCTGAAAACTCCTATATTGTCGGTTATTCAGATGATTTTAAAGAAATCTGGCCTCTCCCTTGTGTACTGCTTGAAACCTCGGACGGCTTATATGGACTGATGACGCAGGTAGACAGCTTTTCAGCCTATGGCGTCTATTATGATCCTTTCAATCGGCAGGAATACATTGAAGAAATCGAATATGATCGTTATACAAAGCAAAGTTATATTTGGCGCATTGAAGCAGAAGGCCATGAGATACGCGCCAACAATGTCATGGATCTCGAAAGTCTGGATGAATCCTATTATATTTATGCTGATTCTAAGCGGACAAGAGAGAAGCTGTCAAATATATATAATGTCCCAAGATTATATCTCGGTGCCATGCATATAAATCAGTTCATGATTGCTAAAGAAAAAGCCGAGTTTGGCGATGAGGAAGTACCTTTGGCGTTTTTACTGAAAACTGCTGATAATAACCTGACACTTACAATAATCCCGAAATTCAAAAAAGGTGCGCCAAAGGTCGTTGCTCATAAGGACGGCATAAATATTGTTTCTCTTACCGAATTTGAACCACCCGTATTCGATGGATACATCGGTTGGGGAAATGCTAAATTGTCCGTACAGGAAGATGCGGCATTGGGAGCAGCCGTTGTGGAAGGCGGCTGGGATTTATGGGAAGTTCCTATAACCGTAAGAATAAAGGGTGCACAGGCTACTGTTCGCTTTGTCAATCTATTGTTAGGTCCTGTCGAACTTAAAGGCAGGTTTTTGGGTATGGAAAAAACCTCCCCTGTCGATCCGGGGCAGGCCTCTGATCCCTCAAAAACCTATTCCCCGGGCAAACCGGACAATCTGCCTCCGAAAGCGGAAAATCCTCTTGGTGATTTGGAAGGAGTGACACAGGAAGGCAATAGGATCACACAGACATTAGAAGGAGGAGGTACAGTAAGTATTATATTCCCATTCGATGAAGAAGAGGAGGAAAACTCGCTTACCATTTCAGATTTCCATGAAACCTGGAAAAATGTCATGAATTTTAGAGAAGAGCTTAATAATCCCGATAATAACGTTCTCCCACACCGAATATATCTACCTGCGCCCCTTGAATCAGCATATCCCTGATAATGTTCTCATCAAGAGCATTTGAGGCAACTATTTTGCAGTCATGGAATCCTGCTTCATCGAGCATTTTCCGGGCTTCTTTGGAAAGATAAGCAATATCGCCGCTGTCAATTCTTATTCCCTTGGGTCTGAAACCTCTCGGAACAATTTCTTCCCTGAATGTTTTTATCGCATTGGGAACTCCTGATTTCAGCGTATTGTAGGTATCCACCAGTAAAACACAATTATCTGGGTATGTCCGTGCGTAAGCGCGGAAAGCGTCCAGTTCGGTCGGGAACATTTGAACCCAGCTGTGAGCCATAGTTCCGATAGCCGGAATGCCAAACTCTTTATCTGAGATTGTACACGCAGTCCCGACACATCCGCCGATATATGCGGCCCTTGCCCCATAAATGGCTCCGTCATACCCTTGAGCCCGTCGTGAGCCAAATTCCATAACACTCCTGCCCTGCGCCGCCCTGACAATACGGTTTGCCTTCGTTGCTATGAGGCTTTGGTGATTAATCGTTAAAAGAAGCATTGTTTCGATAAACTGGGCCTGAATAACAGGACCCGCGACCGTAATTATAGGCTCATTGGGGAATATCGGGGTTCCTTCCGGAATTGCCCAGATATCGCAGCTAAACTTAAAGTTCTTAAGATACTCCAAAAATTCCTCACAGAAGGTTTTCTTGCTTCTTAAGAATTCGATATCCTCATCATCGAATCTAAGATTTTTGAGGTACTCTATAAGCTGCTCCAGGCCTGCCATTATCGCAAAGCCGCCATTGTCAGGTATACTCCTGAAAAACATGTCAAAATATGCTATCTTATCTTTCAGCCCGTGCTTAAAATATCCATGTGCCATGGTAAGCTCATAAAAATCCGTCAATAAAGCCAGGTTCCTTTTGTTCATTTATTCCACCCCCGAATGCATCTTTCCGTTTCCTATTATATTTCAAATTGTCGTTAAATTCATTAAGTCCGGGTTTTATATACCCGAATCACAGATTCGACCGTGTTTACAGGAACCGGATTTTGTTTATTTTGAACAATATTATGTATAATACTTGATAAAGAGAAACGAAATAGTTATTTCATTCCGAATAGGGCGCCTTTTTCGCTGTTCCTATGGTATAATCCATAAAAAAAGAAGGAGTAGATTATGAATATTTGGCATGATATAAGCCCAAAAAGAATCAAGCCGGATGATTTTTTTGCGGTAGTCGAGATACAGAAGGGCTCCAAGACAAAATATGAACTGGATAAGGAAACAGGTATGCTGATACTTGACCGTATTCTGTCAACCTCTACACATTATCCCGCCAATTATGGATTCATTCCCCACACATACGGGGACGACAACGATCCTCTGGATGTACTGATCCTCTGCTCTGAACCAATTGTGCCAATGACGCTGGTCCGTTGCTATCCCATCGGAGTATTCACCATGATCGATAACGGCAGAAAGGACTCCAAGATCATTGCCATACCCTTTACCGACCCCAGCTACAACGGGTATACGGACGTTTCAGAACTTCCTAAACATATTTCCCTTGAGATGACCCACTTTTTCAGCGTATACAAGGAACTGGAGAAAGTGGAGACAGAAGTCACTGAGGTCGAAGGGCGCGAAAAAGCCATACTAACCATTCAAAGAGAGATTGAAAGGTATAATGAAGTATTCTGCGGCGGTATTCGTAAATAGCGTATTTGCGCCCATCTTATCAGGATATGACGGCAAATGCCGGCTTGTTAATGCTAAATAGCACATTAAACGCTCTGTGGCGAAGGGACTGCATTAATGGAGCCGGCTCGCCATAACTTATATATTTCCTCGGTTGCAAGGGCAATCTTCGTTACCGAAAAATGGCTGCACTGAGGATATATATAGAAAGTGTCGGTCAACGTATTAAGATCTATGCAATCTCCCCCCATACTCGGACTATCTCCCATTCTTTTTTGCAGCTTTCGCACCATATCTTGTTCCCGTCAGACATCATGTGATACTCGGTATAGCAGTTGGGACAGTGATAAAGCACCTTATGCAGGCCCTTTGCTCTGTCCGGATAACTTATCCGGATCTTGCGCTCCCTTTGCCACGCAAAGTCGTCATATTTAAAGGCTGTGTTTATCCTTTCATTAATTTCTTTATAGTCCAGTGTCTCAGTTTCTTCCTTTGTTATTAAATGAGTCAATACAGCCTCCATTGGTTTTACCTTCCTGTTTTTTATATTCCAGAAAGGTGAATTAACATGATGTCCATGCATTATTAAAGTTACAACAGGAATCTTAAGCAGTTTGACCAGTTTTCCCAGTGATTCAGGCAAAACCGCGTTTGTGCCGCACAGCGAATACCTGGCTTCCGGATAAAGCACAATTACATCTCCGTTCTCGGCAACCCTTTTCATATGCCGGACAAGTATCGTATCATTTGTAAACTTACGTTTACATATACATCCCACGTTCCTTAGAAGCCACTCCCGTCTGATAAAACCGTCTATTGCCACTATATAATTCGCACGGTGAGGGAAAATGGCTACAGTTGTCACTTTAAAATCGATAAAGGAATTATGGTTGCACAATAACAGGTATGGGGGTTTGAGTCCTTTCATCCCTACCTTGATTATTTTAACGCGATGAGCCCACACAGCAGGATAGCTTAATAACCATGTAATTGGTCTCAAAAAATGTCTCTGCCTGATAGGTTTTTTAAGCATATCAAATCTGTCGAATTTTAATATACTCATATACGGACTCCTTTGTTTGTAACTTTATAAACTTAATTATACTGTGCATTTCAACATAAATCATCACATTTTTTAAACAGATGCATGGTTTTTCCCATAAAAAATATTTCTGAAATCAAAAAAGCATGGTGTGCATTCCCCTTGAGGAAAATGTTCACCATGCTTCTATAGAATCGTTTTGTTCTTATTCGGAATCTTTAACGGCAAGGTTTAAATCATCGCTGGAACTCTTGATGGTCTGCATCAAACTGTATAAGTTTTCAACGTTTGCATTATATTCCTGTAAAATAGCCAGCAACTCTTCTGTCGAGGAAGCCTGCGTCTCGGATATGCACGCAATGCTTTCCACTTCTTTTCGAATATTTGAGAACAGGTCAGCAATATTTTCAATCCTGTTATTTTCATCAGTTATGTACCTGCTTATATCCTTGAACGATGTTTGAATCATTCCAAAGCTCTCATTAACAGTCTTTACAACCTTTTCTCCATCCTGGGTCGCCGCTTTGCCTCTGCTGACTTCGCTGAGGACATCTTTGGTTTTATCTTTTATTTGATGAATTATCTGGTTAATTTGCGCTACTGTATTTGCGCTCTGTTCTGCCAGGTTTCTGACCTCATCCGCAACTATTGCGAATCCTCTGCCCGATTCTCCGGCTCTGGCAGCCTCAATAGCAGCATTTAGAGCAAGCATATTTGTCTGTTCCGCAATTTGCGTAATACCGGAAAGGAAATTATTTATTTCGTCCATATTTTTATTCAGTTCCTCAACTGTCTCTAATGAACGCGTAACAGCCTGGTTAATGATCGCCATTTGATTATCCATTGAATTTATATCTTCCATGCCTTTATTTACAACATCGATGGCATTCGACGAAACAGCGTTCAGTTGTTCTGAGAATTTTGTCAATTCGGATATTTTCCCGTCTGCTTCTTTCATGGCTTCATTAATATGACTTACACTTCTGCTCTGGCCGACAACACCGGTGGTGATTTCCTGGGTGGCTGATGTTATTGAATTGCTCATTTCGCGAATCTTTACAAGACTTTCATTGCTTTTGCAGATATCATCGTTTAATGATGACGCAGTTGTTTTTATTGTATCGATGGTTTTTTTAAGTTCATTTAAAGTATCCTCTGTTTGTGTTTCTTTTTTATTGGCGTTCTCAATTAGTTTTCCGCCTTCTTTTGCCAGGAAGAACAGTATAACAGTTACAAGGATTTGAAAAATATCAGCGAACAAATAAGATGTAAAATCAACATTTGGTGCAGAGAATTGCACAATAAACATGGCTAAATTAATTATAATTGCAACAATAACATAAAGCCATTTATTAAAATACAGTGCGGCAAAACCGATTGGCAACATAACCAAAAATCCGGCTACATTGTTTGACACAATACCCTTTGAAATAAACATTAAAGATAATGACTGCAACAGGGCAGAAACCACCAAAACATATGCAGCCGCGTTGTCTTTCTTTTTATATCTTAAAAAAAAGGCAACCAATACTGATATAAATATTATCGCCAGAGGAACAATATTGGCGGTAACTGTACGTGTAGCAATGCCGGCAATCAATATGACAATTGCTAAAACCAGGAACATTAAGCTTAAAATCTTATTGATCTTTTGTACATGATAAATAAGTGAATCCTTCATAATCCTCCCCCTGTCAGTAGCTTTTCAGTTTACTTTAATATTTATATCGCTATATTATTACCCATTTATAATGGAAATAAAAACAAATTAATAGCATCTTTTTTAGAATAAGCGCTAAAAATCAAGAATTTTGACACCAACTGCTTAATAACCGGAAAAAATCCATACCGGGTATTGAGCGAACAAATCGAGCCAGAAAGATGTTTTGATAAGTATTGAATAACGGAATAAAGAGCGGTATGTACAACGAGACAATCTTTTTTATGACTATAGTTGTCATGTTCAACATCGGAATATACTCGTTCATCGAAATACAGCCGAGATACAGGGATTTCATAATTATTGCCGTCTTCATTATCGCGGCAAAAGGACTGGAATACGTATCCGAATTATTGAATAAAAGACAAGCAGATCCCGAATCTCAATCTCCTGGATCTGCATCGTCCTGGTCGAGGTGAAGAGACTCGAACTCCCGACATCTTGGTCCCAAACCAAGCGCGCTACCAGCTGCGCTACACCCCGCCGAACCGTGCATCCGTAACGGACGGTACATCTGACCGCATCGCAGCCTATGGCCGCACCTCCGGATGGAGAATATATTTTACTATACGCCGGACAGATAATCAATGGTATTATGCGCTTGTACGCCGTCTGTCAG
>JAAYFU010000033.1 GCA_012728095.1 Clostridiaceae bacterium | reverse complement strand
TTCTTTCCTTCTGAATCTGCCAATGATTCTAATAACAATAAAAATACTCAATGCAATAATTAAAAAGTCAATTACGGTTTGAATGAACTGTCCGTACATTATGCCGACATAGCTCTCTGTGCCCTTTTCACCGGCCAGGGGAATGCTTAATTCGGCAAGTTTTGTTTTTCCTGTAACCATGATGAGCAAAGGAGTTATAATATCGTTAACCAGAGAAGTTACAATTTTACCAAAAGCACCACCGACAACAACACCCACTGCCATGTCTACAACGTTGCCTTTCATTGCGAATTTTTTAAAAACTTCGATAAATTTTTTCATTATACTCACCGCCTTATTGGATACTACAACCATTAGACTTATATTATTTTTATACAATAACTGGGATTAAATGTAAACAAGATTGACACAATTCACGCTATGTGCAAAAATGTGTAGAGAAATTTTTCAGTTAAGGTGGGACAAAATGAGTAAAAATAATGAAGGTAACGGCCTATTGGTACTGGTAATAGTTCTGGCCATAATTCTGGTAGGCGTTATTGGTGTTTATATTTATGTTGCTAAAGATGCCCCGGTAATCCAGTTTATAAGTCGGATTGTCAGTACCCAGAGTGGCGCGGATGCTATTAGAGCCCGCAGAAAGAGCTCCATGAAACCATATAACCTGACTAATAATCAGCGCTACAAAGAGGATCTGGTAGACGAGGACAATATAAATGTGCTTGTTATAGGCACCGATCAAACAAGCGGCAATTACGATACTCTTTTGATAGTAAGCCTGGATGATGAAAACAATGTTATTAAATTCATAAATTTGCCAAGGGATATTTATGTAGAATACAGCGATAAATTTAAATTGGATCTTAAAAAGGCCTGGTCTTCCTATGCCAAGTCGAAAGGAATTTATAAAATCAATGCGGCTCATCTTCTTGGGAAAAGAGTAAATTATCTGGACGGCAAAGGCCGCTTTGGCAATCCGGAATATGATTTTGTGGCAGATTTGATTGAAGAAATATTTAACATCTATATAGATGACTATATATATGTAAAACCTTCAAGCGTCAGAAAAATTGTGGATTACTTCGGGGGAGTAGAAATAGAGGTTCCATATCTTATGAAATACAGTGATCCGACGCAAAATCTTGAAATTAATATTAAAAAAGGTTTACAGACCCTGGACGGAAAAGCCGCAGAAGGGTTTCTCCGGTATCGTCAGGGAGTCGATGAAAAAGGTAAGTATAAAAGCATCGGAGATATCGAAAGGAAGAATAATCAGGTAGCTTTTGTGAAAGCTTTTGTTGAACAGCACATGAATCTTAAAAATTTAGGCAAAATAATCACGATTTTCAATGACCTGAATTCTTATATAGAAACAAGTGTGGATGCCAAAGAAGCCGGCGATTACGGGAAAATTGCCGAAGATTTTTATAAAAACAAATTTACTCAGGAAAGTACAAGTATTGAGTGCAAGAATATAACCATAGACGGAATATACTATCTTAAAATTAGCCAGAAATAAGCATGACACGTGTTTTATCGCCTAAATAGGCGATAATTCATTTGCTTTTTCTATTGCCCGTTAATTATGCAAATGATATAATAAACAAGATTTTAACAATGTTAAAAATAAATAGAACATTTCACTTTCAGGGAGGACAAAAGTCAGATGGTATTCAATTTTGCTCAATTTATCGAAAGCTTACCTGCCGGCACTTCTCTTACGGTATACCTTATTAAGATGTTAATAATGTTTGCAATTGGCGGTATTTTAATTTATCTGGCGATAAAGAAGGATTACGAACCGGCTTTGTTGCTTCCAATCGGTTTTGGCGCGATTTTGACGAATATTCCTTTTACCAGCATCGTAACGAATCCTGTAACCGGGGAAACGGGAATATTCGGTGTACTCTATGACGCAACCATTGCAAATGAACTTCTGCCTGTTTTGATATTCATTGCGGTTGGCGCAATGTGTGACTTCGGACCGTTATTCCAAACACCTTCAATGATATTTTTCGGAGCTGCCGCCCAGTTTGGTATTTTTGCCACAATGATGGTAGCTTTGCTCTTAGGCTTTAATCTTAAAGAAGCCGGTGCAATCGGTGTTATTGGTGCTGCTGATGGTCCTACAACCATTTATGTCGGCAGCGCTTTCGGATTAAGCAAAGGTATAATGGGACCTCTGACGGTGGCTGCATATTCTTACATGTCACTGGTTCCAATCATCCAGCCACCTGTTATCAAGGCTTTAACTACCAAGAAAGAAAGACAAATCCGCATGGAATTCAAGCAAAGGGAAGTCAGCAAGTTAACAAGAATCATTTTCCCAATCATTGTTACTGTTATCGCAGGTATTATAGCCCCTGAAAGTGTTGCGCTTATAGGAGCTTTAATGTTTGGTAACCTGATCAGAGAATGCGGAGTCCTGTCAAGACTTTCTGAAACAGCACAAACAACCCTGGCTAACCTGGTAACCATTCTGTTGGGTATTACAATCGGTACAACTATGACCGCCGAAGACTTCCTGACAAAGAATACACTCTTGATTATGTTACTGGGCCTGGTTGCATTTATCTTCGATACAGCAGGCGGAGTTTTATTTGCAAAATTCCTGAACCTTTTCAGAAAAGAAAAAATCAACCCGATGGTCGGAGCAGCAGGTATTTCCGCATTCCCCATGTCGGCCCGCGTTATTCAGAAATTGGCTAAAGAAGAGGATCCACACAACTTTGTGCTTATGCAGTCTGTGGCAGCCAATGTATCGGGTCAGTTAGGTTCAGTTATAGCCGGTAGTATGATACTTGTCCTGATAGGCAGAATAGCCGGCTCATAATACTCTAAACCAATATTTATTAAACTCGAGGTATGATTTGTCCCCGGCCTGGGACCGTAATTTATTCCCTCCCGCCTCTGACGGCGGGACTTATGGAAACTCGTTATAGAAGGGAGAATTAATAATGAATACAGAGCTTTTATTGCAAGGCCTTGAGATTACAGTGCTCGGATTAGCAGGTGTTTTTGGCGCTCTAATCGCATTCTTTATAATGATAAATCTTCTTGGTAAAATTCGCGTGAAAGAAGAACAGGAAGATTAATTAAACCATATAAGCCGTATAAAAACTCCCGCAAACCGGGAGTTTTTTTGTTGGCTTTTTATACTATTTCGCGATAATGCTGTATGTACCGGGTTCAAGCTTATAGAACGTATATATGCCATCCTCATTTGTATATGTAAACTGGACCGGTAAATTGTTGCCGTTGCACAGAACCACCAGGGCATTGCTTATGGGGACATTATTCTTATCGGTAATAATACCGTATATGGTTCCCTTTAAAAGTTTTCTCTTTAGATATACCGGTTCCAGCGTTATAATATGCTGATCTCTTACTGCCTCAATGTTAATTATTCTTTCGATATAACTCTGTGACTGTATGGAAATTCGATAATTTCCCGGTTCTATATTATCAAAAATGTAAAGCCCTTCCTGGTTAGTAAAAGTGAAGTCATAAGGGTTAAGACTCTGGCCTCTGAAAATGGTAACTCTTACAGCAGGGATAGGCTTTTGCTGTGTGTCTTTTATGCTGCCAAATATAACAAGACCATGGCTCGGTGCGGGACTTAGTTCCAGGTTTAACGCCTTTTTGTTCAGACTCTCAGTAGGGATGGCATCACTTGAAATTGTTTCATAGCCTTTTTTAGCGGCTATTATCCTGATGGACGGACCGAAACTCCCTTCTATGCTGAAATTACCGTCAATATCGGAAAAATTATAAGCAATCGGATTGTATTCCTGATCACAAACCTTTATACAAACACCTTCAATTGGTTTTCCCGTATACTTGTCGCTTACGTTTCCCATGACGGTATTTTCATCCCAGGTCATTTCGCTCAGCACTACTTTTTCCAGGATCTCCTGGTTTTCATCGGTAATAACTATTGTCTGGGGCGAAGTTGGAACAACAGTCTTACTCAATTTAATAATCCCCCTATTTATCCTTCACAAAACAGTATATGATTCTGTTTTATTCGTTGTGAAAAACCAGTGTATAAGCACTTTTTAGGATCGTATCACATATTATATAACAATCGGTTTTGGGGAGGCTTTGCCATGTCAATTATTAAAGATGAATTTATTCCAGCTCAGTCGATAAGAAAAAAGATTAACGGTATTACTGAAACTATACGTCTTGATTTAACACTTTTCAGGAATCCTCATATTAATTCAGGAACAGTTATGGGCACCGTAAGAGATGCAAACGGAAAACCTGTTTCTGATGCCGTTATAATAGTTCTGGACGAAACCCGTACTGTAATTGCCAGTACCTATACGGGCAATGACGGCAAGTACAATTTTCCAATTATTCCTTCAGAAATTGATTACAGAGCTTATTCACAGGCCCCAGGTTTTTTATTGTCTGATGCCGTACCATTTAAACTGGGAATAAACCAAAGAATTGAAATTGACTTCACACTTATTGCTGATAATTTTAATACCTGTTCAATTATAGCAGGTGAAGTACTGAACTCCTGCGGCTTACCAGTTAAATCAGCTTCTGTCGAGCTTTACCTGGTTACAGAAACTGAGCCAAAACTCTTATCCATTACCTTTTCCAATGACATTGGCCAGTTCGTATTCCGCGTCACAGATTCAGGCTCATATTTTTTAAAAATAAATGCCACAGGTTTTTTCAGCGAATACTTTCCAGTAGAAATTAAGAAGCCTAAATCCATAATTAATGTAAATATTGTTTTGGAGGAAGACCTTAAAGCTTCAAAGGGTATTATTATGGGAGTAATATGTGACTGTGATGAAATGCCGCTGGCTAATGCCGATGTTATCCTGTACCGGGTGGGTACTGATCAATCACCTGTTCCCGTTGCCTATACCAGAACAAATCACGAGGGAATCTATCTGTTTATAAACGTACCTCAAGGTGAGTATCTTGTAAATTCCAACCGTTCGGTGATCGTTGACTAGCCGTTATTTAGCGTTTGCCGCGTATAAAACAATTATGATTAGAATCAGAGCAATAAAAACTGAAGCCATTATAACAACTTTATTGGCAAGGTTATCCAGGTTCCGCTCATTCTGGTCTTTTATTGATTGATTATTAAAAGAAGGATCGGCAAGTATTTCATCATCGCTTACATCAGCTGCTGATTCAAGAATGGCTTTCGCTTCCTCGATTTTTTCTTCAGGGACAAATAAATCAATTCCCATAGTAGTATTTCCAAGAATTATTTCCAGATAGGCTCCCGGCTCCCTATACTTTCTATATACAGGTATTTCGGCTGTTGAAAGTTTTGATTCTATAATATCTGCTTCAATGCTGTCGCCAGCGGTAATCAAAAATGCCTGGCCTTCAACAGGCGGCTTTTGTTTATTATCATCTTTTCTTTTAAACATTTTAAACATTTGTTCACATCTCCCGTATCACAGTCAATTATTCATTACTTAATATCATAATACAATAACATGATTATTTCCATAAGGAGAGCGAAAACACACAAACTGCATAAATTAGAGCTTTTGAAACTTTATTTTTTTTATATGCCATAGATTTCATTTTTAATCATAAAATGATATACTATCATGAAAAGTTACCATCAGGGGGTGCCGCTTTGGGTAAGAATACCAAGAAATATATCATCACAGGGTTAATGACAGCCTTTGTATTTGCCTTGACTTTCGTGTTTCATATTCCTGTTCCCTATACCTCCGGATATATTCATCTCGGTGACAGCATGATATATTTATCTGTCATTATTCTCGGGCCGTTTTTCGGCGCTTTCGCCTCCGGGATTGGATCAATGCTGGCCGACCTCCTTGCAGGTTATGCCCATTATGCTGTCCCGACTTTAATTATAAAATCCGTAATGGCTATAATAATGGGATTATTACTTTCTGGCAGGACAAAAAAAGCCGCGGTAGCATCTGTACTCTCTTCTCTTGCTGTTTGGATAGCTTTTTCTGCCGGTAGTATCATATACCTGAAAAATCAAATTGCAATTATCGGTAAAGAGAATCTTGTGAACTCACTTTCCGGTACAGACGCAGATTTAGAAACTATTCAACAAACATCAAGAATCATTGATAATTTCCCTGTTTATCTGACTGCCGGGCTGGCGGTCCTTATAATCACATTATCGGTCCTGTCATACTTTATTTCTAAACGAGGCGGCAATGATATTTTCAATATGAAAGCAATATTTGGTATGAGCGGTGCCGGAATGTGCATGGTAATAGGTTATTTTATTGTAGAGTCTTTCATGTACAGCCCTATTGCTGCGCTTATGAGCGTACCCATGAACATGATACAGTTTTTTGCGGGTGTAACAGCCGCAGGCATTTTCATGCCTGCCATAAAAAAAGCCCGGCTGTATGCCGACAGGCAATAACAAATGACTCATCCCGATGAGGAATCTTGCACTCACTTATGATGTTATCATGAGCATCAGCGAAGGACATTATGTCAGTAATTGGGCGGGCGCAAGGATCTCATCTCGAACGCCTTTAAGCATCCAGGTCTATAAGATCAATAGCGCCGTTTTATGACATTCCTCCGCTTGCGCTCCGTCATGTCCCTAACGAGAGGTCTTCCTCTCACGGGTCGCTCATACATTTCAATGATGTTACCGCTCAGTGGTCTTTCCTCCGAAGCAGATCGGCTTATCTCGATGAGAAACCTTGCACCCGCCTTATTTATAACCTACGTTGTTGTTCAGGTTTTGAGCAGAAAAGATCCTTCTCTAGCGCAATCCTGCGAGTTTGAGAATGTTTATAGTGGATTCAAGCTTGTTCATCGTATAGAGATGTATACCGGGGGCTCCCCCGTCCAAAAGCTCTCTTATCATATAAGCCGCGTATTCTTCCCCGGCTTTCTTTAAATCTTCCGGACTGTCCTGGTATTTATCAATTATCAAAACCAGTCTTGCGGGGATGGAACAACCGCTTCTGGCAGTCATCGTCTTTATCCTGGCACTGAAAATCGGCATAATTCCCGGAATTACAGGACATTTTATATTCAACTGCTCACATCTGTCCAGGAAGTCAAAATACAGCCGGATATCAAAGAAAAGTTGTGTAATGAGTAGATCTACTCCCGCATCGACTTTTTGTTTTAAGTATCGTCTGTCATCACTGAGCCTTTTGCTGTCAGAGTGCCCTTCCAAATATGCAGCTGCTGCTATGCAGAAATCGCCTGTCTTTTTTATATGTTCGATCAATTCATTGGCATATTTGAAAGCACCGTTTTCAAATTTAAAATCCGGCTGGTCTATCGGAGGGTCTCCCCTGAGGGCCAATATGTTTTCTATGTTTTCTTTCTTAATTTGAGCAAGCAAATCATCGATTTCCTGGACAGAATGACCCACACAAGTCAAATGGCACATGGACTCGATGCCGTAATGATTTTTGAGTTTTGATGCAATCTCTACAGTTCTGCCTCGTTGGCTACCTCCGGCTCCATAGGTTACGCTGATATAGTCAGGCGATAGTTTCTTAAAACCTTCAATAGAACTGAAAAGCGTATCCAACGGTATATCAGGTTTTGGAGGAAAAATTTCAAATGCCAATGTTTTACGGTTCTTATTGTAAAGCTCTGATATTCTCATTTTAACCCTCCTGTTTTGGTTTATTTTAACTCATTAAATCGAATCTGTCTATTATCATTAGGCAATGATAATATAAATTCGTATAATTTAAGCTTATTAGCGTCTATTGACTTGTAATGTATTATTTTATATAATTCAGGAATTAGGCTGCGTGATTAAGGAGGAACCGTTATTGCGGCTAAAACTAAGGTATGGCGATTTTATCGTTTTTTTGGTGATTGTTCTTGTTGCCGCATTACTTGTAGCAGCATTTTACCAAAACGATACTAATCAAAAAACAGCCATTATTTTACAAAATAATACTGTCATCGAAAGAGTTGATTTGACCAGGATTTCCCAACGCTATTTGATAAACTACTACGGTGAATATCCGGGAACCATTGAGGTTAATAACGGGAAAATCCGTTTTCTTTCCGCCGAATGCCCGGATAAGGTTTGTGTCAATACAGGCTGGATTGACAAGCCGGGACAAATGGCGGTATGTCTTCCGGCAGGTGTTATAATTAAAATTGAGGGTGTCCAGACCGATACGGATATAATTGTAAAATAAAAATAGTTTATATTTTTCCTGTTATTCAGTAACAATATTACCTATATACCCACCGGCTTTCATGATTAAAATACATAATTAGTGGTGGTAAGATTGAAAAAACTTACATTAAACAGCATATTAATCTCTTTGGCGCTGGTACTGTCCTTTGTTGAAAGGTTTATTCCTCTTAATCTGCTGGTACCCGTGCCTGGCCTGAAATTAGGGTTGGCAAATATTGTAACCATGTTTGCCTTATTTTACTTGGATATACCTTCGGCCATTACCATTACTGTATTGAGATGCGTATTGGCATCACTGATTTTCGGAGGTATGTCTTCCCTAATCTACTCATTGTCAGGCGCTTTTTTTGCTTTGGTTATAATGATTATACTAAAGCTGGGGTATGAAAAAGCGTTTTCACTTGTGGGTATCAGTATGGGTGGAGCTGCCGCTCATAATTCCGGCCAAATAGTTGCGGCAAGCCTGATGATGAAAAATACGGCAATTTTTGCTTACCTGCCCATACTTTTAATTACCGGCCTTGTAACCGGTATTTTAACAGCAATAATAGCGATGAATCTTTTTCTTGTTTTTGATAAAAATAATCGTGTAAAATACTAAATATATATGGTATTTTTTAAATTAAAATTTAGTTTAAACGCCATTACATACTGAAAGGGGAAATTTCATGGCAAAAAAGGTTCTGATTATCGGAGCCGGGTACGCAGGTATTGAAGCTGCCCTGACTCTTAACAAGAA
>JAAYFU010000032.1 GCA_012728095.1 Clostridiaceae bacterium | reverse complement strand
GACGGCTGGGCGCTGGAAGGCTATGATATCAATCAGGGCGGCTGGCAGCTAATAACGGGAGATGTAGTCGCGTATTACGCAGACCGCCGTGCCACTGACGACTTTATTGGCACCGGCACGCATTGATGGAGGAATCAAGCCTTGACATATGTTGTCTTTTCAGAATATAATTTATTGAATGATAAAATGAGAAATGCGATGATCGGGCCAGTAGGATTCTGTAATTTTCCTTAAAGAGAGCAGGGGAATAGGGTTTAGTTCTGTGAAAAACCCTCGGTGAAAACCCGCAGGAAAAAGAATCTGAATATCTCCCGTAAGCAGCAGCCTGAACAGGCGGTTGATTTCCGCCCTATTAAGGTGAGCCGGTCAAGAGCCGTTATCCCTGTGAGTGACAGTTAAAAGATTTAAATGTTAACTGTAATTTGGGTGGTACCGCGGATACGAGCTTTTCGTCCCATACATGGATGAAAGGCTTTATTATTATGGTAATAATATAGTGTATCCAGGCGTTTTGCAATATTTTTATGTACAACTTAATAAAAAGAGAGGACTGATAAAATGTCAGTGGATTACGGAAAAACACTGAATTTGCCGAAAACTGATTTTCCCATGCGAGGGGGGTTACCCGAAAAAGAGCCGCAAATATTAAAGTCGTGGCAGGAGAAAGATATTTACAGAAAGCGGCTTGAAAGGAACAAACATAAGGGTAAGAAATTTGTACTCCATGACGGCCCCCCATATGCGAATGGTGATATTCACCTGGGAACGGCACTGAATAAGGTGTTGAAAGATATTATCATACGTTACTACGATATGAAGGGGTATTATACGCCTTATATTCCGGGCTGGGATACTCATGGACTTCCTACGGAGCTGCAGGCAATTAAGGAAAAAGGACTAAAACGCCATGAGGTAGGACCGGTGGTGTTCCGCCAGGCTTGTGAAGAGATCGCGATGAAATACCTGGATATCCAGCGGGAATCCTTTAAACGCCTTGGTGTTATAGGTGACTGGGATAATCCGTATATTACCCTGAAGCCTGAATTTGAGGCAAAACAGATTGAGGTATTCGGCCAGATGGCAAAACTGGGTTGTATCTATAAGGGAATGCGACCGGTTTACTGGTGCGCGTCATGCGAAACCGCCCTGGCAGAAGCTGAGGTAGAATACCAGGATGATCATGGCACCTCGATTTATGTAAAGTTCCCTGTAAAGGATGACAAGGGCAAGCTGAAAGGAATTGTAGACAGTCTTGAAAATCTGTATGTTGTAATATGGACAACCACTACCTGGACTTTGCCGGGTAACCTTGCTATATCATTAAACCCCGAATTTGTATATGTAGTCGTTGAGGCTAATAACGAGCGATATATCGTTGCCAAGGAACTGGCCGAGAACGTTATGAAAGCCGCAGGAATCAGCGATTACAAAATTCTGGGCGAAATTAAAGGCATTGATTTGGAATATGTAGTCTGTGCCCATCCTTTTCTGGATCGTGATTCTCTTGTTATAATAGGGGATCATGTAACCCTGGATGCCGGTTCCGGTTGCGTTCATACCGCTCCCGGCCATGGTGCCGAGGACTTTGATGTATGCAAAAAATACCCTGAATTAGGTATAGTTGTACCGGTGGATGATAAGGGGCACATGACAAAAGAATCGGGACCTTTTGAGGGTCTGTTCTATAAAGCTGCCAATAAAGCAATTCTTAAGACTCTCAAAGAAACAAACCTGCTGCTTGCCGAAGAGGAGATTACCCATTCATATCCGCATTGCTGGCGTTGTAAAGAGCCAATAATCTACAGGGCAACCGAGCAATGGTTCATTTCCATCGATAAGTTCAGAAAGCAGGCTTTGGATGCTATTAAGGAAGTAAGATGGATACCCGCGTGGGGCGAAGAAAGAATCTCTAAGATGGTGGAAGATCGCGGTGACTGGTGTATTTCACGTCAGCGTCTTTGGGGCCTGCCCATACCGATTTTCTACTGTAAAGACTGTGGCAAGGAAATAATAAACGATGAAACAATAGAGGCAATTAAAACCCTCTTTGCGAAAGAAGGTTCGAACGCGTGGTTCAAATACGAGCCCAAGGAAATTTTGCCTGAAGGTTTCAAATGTGAATGCGGCGGCAGCGATTTTAAGAAAGAAACAGATATCATGGACGTATGGTTCGACTCGGGTTCCAGTCATATCGCGGTAGCCGAGGCAAATTCGGAGTTAGGATGGCCGGTAGATATGTATTTGGAAGGCAGCGATCAGCACAGAGGCTGGTTCCAGTCGTCCCTTTTAACAGCCACCGCAGTAAGGGGAAGAGCGCCCTATCGTCAGGTTCTTACTCATGGTTATGTTGTTGACGGCCAGGGAAGAAAAATGAGTAAATCCCTGGGCAACGGCATCGACCCGATGGATATCTGTAAGCAGTACGGCGCCGATATTTTAAGACTGTGGGTTTCCTCCAGCGATTATAAAGTGGATATCCGTATTTCAAATGACATATTGAAGCAGCTTACCGAGAGCTACAGAAAGATACGTAATACCGCAAGATTTATACTGGGGAATATTTATGATTTTGATCCTAATAAGGACAGTGTTCCCTACAGCGAGTTGGAAGAACTGGACAAGTGGGCTCTCCTTAAACTTAATCAGCTCGTTGCAAAGATTGAAAAAGCTTATTCCGAATACGAGTTCCACGTTATGCTCCATGCTATCCACAATTTCTGCGTTGTTGACATGAGCAGTTTCTACCTGGATGTAACCAAGGACAGGATGTACGCTTCGAAACCAGACAGCAAAGCGCGGCGCTCAGGACAAACAGCAATGTATATTATACTGGATACCCTTACAAGGCTTCTGGCGCCGGTTCTGGCCTTTACTGCGGAGGAGATATGGCAGTATCTGCCTCATACCGACAAGGACAATGCCGAGAGCGTTATGCTGAACGATTGGCCTGAAGTTAAAGCGGAATATGAGGACGAAGCGCTGGATCAGAAATGGGACAGGATCCTTGAGGTTCGGGACAGCGTTCTGAAAGCATTGGAAGAAGCCAGAAATAAAAAGCTCATTGGTCAGTCGCTTCAGGCGAAAGTTATACTGAAGGCTGGCGGGGAAACATTCAAGCTGCTTAAAGAGAATCTTGACATGCTTCCTACCGTGTTTATTACTTCGCAAGTGGAACTGGAAGAAGGCAGCAATACTGATGTTGAAGTCGAAGTTAAGCTTGCTGACGGTACTAAATGCGAGCGTTGCTGGATTTATTCCGAAACGGTGGGTAATGATCACGATCATCCTACCTTATGTGCCCGCTGCAGTTCGATTCTGTAATTTCTTAAATATAAAAAACAATACAGGTTTATATAAAGATACAGGAGTGGCAGAAGTCCGCCCCTGTATTTGTTGATATACATTTGTCTTCCTGGCAGGAACCGTATTGCATAAAGTTCTTAAATCATTATGAGGTAGCGAAAGATCTCTTTTTAATAAAAGTTCTCCTTTTGAGAAAACTAACAAAGTTATTTTACCAATGATTTTGAACATTTTAATAATCAGGAAGTTTTCGACCGCACATAGCAGTAATTGCTATGTTTTAACTTATGGTATAATATTACTCTATGGCTTAAAGATTATTCTTAAATACAATTGCGAGGTGTTTAAATGGAGTGCGGTGAACTACTGAAAAAGCTCAGTGATATCAGGGCTGTTGCCGGAAGAGAGAATATGGCGGCAGAGATAATAGCCGGGCTTTTTCGTCAGTATTGTGATGATGTCAGTGTTGATTCATTCTATAATGTAATAGGTTTTAAGA
Source organism: Clostridiaceae bacterium (assembly GCA_012728095.1). Lineage (GTDB taxonomy): Bacteria > Bacillota > Clostridia > DSM-8532 > DSM-8532 > DTU059. Next base: position 39,177 of record JAAYFU010000032.1, on the reverse strand, counting down.
AAGGACAGGCTGAGAACCCTCAAAATGTCCTTATAACAGCGCATTATGATGAAATCGGGCTTATAGTAACAGGAATTGAGGACAGCGGCTTCTTGCGTTTCACGGCAATCGGCGGCGTTGACGCCAAAGCTATAGGAGCCATGGAAGTAACTGTCCATGGTAAGAAAGACCTTTTCGGTGTAATCGGTGTTAAACCGCCGCATCTTATCGCTCCCGAAGATAAGGATAAAGGAATCAAAATGGAGGATATGAGAATTGACATAGGCTATGACGGGGAAAAGGCAAGAGAACTTGTCAGTATCGGGGATGTGGTTACATTCAACAGTCCTACTCAGGAGCTTTTGAATAACAGGATAGCCGGAAAAAGTCTGGACAACAGAAGCGGTGTGGCTGCCCTTGTTGAAATATTGAAAGAGCTTCAAAAGCTTAAGCATGACGATAATGTCTATGTTGTGGCGACGGTCCAGGAAGAGCTTGGCCTTATCGGAGCTGTTTGCACAACTTACAATATAAAAGCCGATTTGGGGATCGTAATAGACGTTTGCCATGGCGATATGCCGGATGCGCCGAGTGATGAAGCTTTTCCCCTGGATAAAGGGGTGACGGTGGCCATAGGACCTATAATAAGCAGAAAGCATGCCAAAGAATGCATAAAGATTGCCAGGGAAGAGAACATACCTTATCAAATAGACCCGGAAGCCGGTGACACAGGAACAGAAGCAGCAGTACATGCTGTTGCAAGAGAGGGAATCCCGGTGATACTCCTCTCGATACCATGCAAGTATATGCATACAGCCGTGGAAATGGTATCTGTCAACGATATTGTTTCTACAGGCAAACTGGCGGCACGATATATCGCAGGGAGGTCGAAGGAATGAAAGAGGCATTGGAAAACTTAAAAAAGCTTACTGCCCTGGATGGTGTATCGGGTGAAGAGAAACCGGTAAGGGACTATATAATTTCCAGGATAAAGGAGCATGTCGATGATTATTACGTTGATAATATAGGAAATCTGATTACCTATAAAAAAGGCACCGGGAACAGTCCAAAAGTGATGCTGGATGCCCATATGGATGAGGTTGGGCTCCTGATTACACAAATAAACTCGGATGGTTTATTGAAATTCCGGACCATTGGCGGAATCGAAGACAGGGTACTGGTTGGAAAACGTGTGAGAATCGGAGAGAAAAAGATTCCGGGTGTTATCGGTTTTAAACCCCTTCATCTTCAAAGCTCAAAGGAAAGAAGCGGCACCGTAGATAAAAAACAGCTTACGATAGATATCGGGGCGAAGGACAAGGATCAGGCTGCGTCAAAGGTTGAGATTGGAGACTTGGCCGCGTTCGCATATGACCCGGTAGAATTCGGTGATAACAAGCTTATGGCTAAGGCCCTGGACGACAGGGCGGGGTGCGCGGTGCTTATTGAGCTTTTAAAACATAAGTATGAATGTGATATATACGGATGCTTTACAGTGCAGGAAGAAATCGGGCTGAAAGGCGCGAGAACATCAACCTTCCAGGTAAGGCCTGATATTGCGCTGGTACTGGAGGGCACTACCTGCTACGATGTTCCTGATACCAAAGAATATGGCATGAGTACCGTTTGCGGAAGAGGACCTGCGCTGACCGTCATGGACAGGACTGTAATAGCCGACAGGGATTTACTAAGGCATATAATTAAAACCGCCGAATTAAATGATATACCTTATCAGTTCAAACAGACCGTTACGGGCGGCACAAACGCAGGAAAAATCCAGACTGGCGGCACAGGGGCAAAGGTTGCAGTAATAGCGCTTCCCTGCAGGTATATACACTCGCCTGTATCTGTTATGGATATTAATGATTTTGAAAATATGATCAAGCTGTCAAAGAAGGTCCTGGAGACACTTCCGGCATCAATTACCCTTTATCGCGAACAAGGAGGGAAAGAATATGTTTGATATTATAAATAAACTTACGCAAACCTTTGGTCCGTCAGGAAATGAGAAAAAAGTGGCCGATCTTATCAGAGATATGCTTAAAGATAAGGTCGATGAAGTCAAAACAGATGTCCTGGGAAATCTCATATGTATCAAAAAAGGCAGCGGGAAGAAGATCATGCTGGCCGCCCATATGGACGAAATAGGGATTATTGTTTCATTTATTGATAAAAACGGGTTTTTAAGATTCAGCAATGTGGGAGGACTTAATCCATTCGTCATTCTTGGCAAGCGCGTAATCTTTGAAAACGGGTCTGTGGGTGTTGTTTGGTACGAGGAAAATATTGATGATATAAAAAATATTAAGCTTGAAAAAATGTATATTGATATTGCGGCAAGCTCAAAAGAAGATGCCGAAAGGCTTGTAAATGTGGGAGATATGGCGGTGTTTGAGGCAGGAACCATATTGCAGAACGGCAGGATTATATCAAAATCCATGGACAACAGGATTGGATGCGCTGTTCTTGTACAAACAGCCTTGAATCAGCCTGAGACAGAAAACGAGATTTACTATGTCTTTACCGCGCAGGAAGAAGTGGGCCTCAGGGGAGCCGGCCCGGCGGCATACGGCCTGATGCCTGATATGGCTTTAGCAGTTGACGTTACGGCGACAGGGGATACGCCTGAATGTAAACCAATGGCTGTAAAACTTGGAGCCGGGCCTGCGATAAAAATAAAGGACAGAAGCGTCATTGCCCATCCCGAGGTGAAAGATCTCCTAATAAAATGCGCTATTGAGAATAATATTCCTCACCAGTTTGAAATCCTGTCCCAGGGAGGTACCGACGCAGGAAGTATCCATACCACTGCGGGAGGAATTCCTTCGGGAGGAGTGGCCATTCCTACCAGGAATGTTCATAATTCTGCCGAGATAGTTGATATGAAAGATGTGGAAAACGCAGTAAAACTTATTGAAGCGTTTATTAATCAATGAATTATAGGTGATTTGCGGATAAAATGCAACAGAGGTTTTTGTCAGTTTAGAGTTTTACCTGAAAACAGCTCTGACATGGAACTCACGATTTTTTCGGCTAGAACTTTGAAATTGAAAGTTAATCTCTCAATATCCTGTTCAGTAGCCAACTCGATGTGGATTCCGGCAGTTACGCTCACAGGTACTCCTATGGCGACACATAGTTGTTCTGCCAATGATCTGGCAAAGACCTCATCCTTATGGCCTATGCGGTTTAACAAACTGCTTGTACAGCTTCTGCTCCCGTCCCGGATAAGGCTTTGCCGTGGTTCAGATAATATGACTGATCCAATATGTGGTTGCTCGCCGCCTCCCAGGTATATACAGATCCCGTCAGGTATTATGATGGCTTCCGCATACAAAGAGAACTTTCCATCACAGATTTCCCAATTCATGTGTTTCATTTAACTTACTCACCCTATATAGATTAAACTATACCATTCCAGCTTTTATAAAGAGAGTTTTGAATGTTTAATTGATTTAATACGCGCCCGATAAACGTATCTACCAGGTCGTCAATTGTTTTCTGGCCGGAATAAAAACTTGGAACAGGAGGCATAATCGTCACACCGATGCGGGAGAGTTTCAGCATGTTTTCCAAATGGATCGGGCTTAAGGGTGTTTCTCTTACCGCAAGAATCAGTTTTCTCCCCTCCTTAATGGTGACACCGGCGGCACGGCTTATTAAATTATCATCGTATCCCACGGCAATGGAGGCCAGAGTCTTGACGCTGCAGGGAATTACAACCATGCCGTCATGGGAAAAGGAGCCGCTGGCAATGGATGCGCTCATATTAGTTTCATCGTGGCAGATATCACACATATCACGCACTTGTTCCAGTGAATAGTTTGTTTCATATTCTATGTTTTTTTGTGCCCAGGAGCTTATTATTAAATGAACCTCAATATTCTCCATCTTCGATAAATACGATAAAAGCCGAATACCGTAGATTGCACCGGAAGCCCCTGTCATTGCGATAATAATCCTCATAACACACTCCCTGTATAATCCAGCCATTTATTAAAGGCTCTTTTTTCAAAACTTAAGACGGGTCCGAAGACTTATTTTTTATATTTTTTATGTAGCGGTAGATAGTGGCCTGCGAACAATTAAGCTTTTCTGCGACATAAATGACAGCACCTTTCATATAAAAAACATTATTGTTGTACAGAGTTTCAACAATACTTATTTTTTCATCTGTTGTAAGACGTTCTGAGGTTGTACCCATATAAGACAATATTTGGTCAATCATTTCGTCGATGAAATCAGAGATTGAGCTATAGAACCGTTCCACAACACTATTCTTTTTATTTGAGCTTGAGCCGTTCTGTAGTTTTTCCGTATCATAGGCAAAACTTGTTCTTACAAAAAAATCAGGATGACATAATCTCATCACTCTTTCACTGACATCCTGATAACGGGAATCATCGAAGTTTATGCATAAAAGCCCTATCAAGTTGTTATTCTCGTCTTTAATATACATTGTAGATGAGCGAAGTCGCCTGTTGTTGGAAGAAAGGCCGCTATAATGGAGTTGATAGTCTTCATGTTCAAAATTTTTATCAGAAATCAACTGTAAAGCTATATTAGTTAAAGGAGAGCCTATGCTGCGTCCGCTTATATGTCCGTTAGCAATGGCAATAATTGAATTTGTAGGATTGGATATATCATGAAGCGCAATTTCGTAATCAGGTCCCAAAGCTTTTCCTAAAAAATCTACTAAAATAACAAACTGTTGAAGTATTTTTTTTGACACTATATCACCTTCACTATAGAGTTGCTGTTAGAAAAAAGTAAGTAAAGTACTAAAAACACATTAACATAAAATTGTTGAGAAAGCAATAATGCAATGTGATAAAATTTTATAATAATTATTATTTTTGTGATAGAATAATATACAAATATGTAAAAAATTCATAAAATATGGGCTAGTTCTTAAAACATATTTATCAATTATGCTATAATATATTTGACAATATTTTATTGTCGTGATAATATATTATTGAAATATAATATAATTATATATATAATTAATGGGATGATGCGATATGAAAAAGATTGTATGTACAACTAACGGTTCTGCATCTATTGGGCCGTATTCTCAGGCTGTCATTGGCAATAATATTGTATTTATCTCAGGTCAATTGCCTGTTGATAGAACTACCGGGGCTGTTGTAGAAAATGAAATCAAAGCACAGACATATAAATGCCTGGAAAATGTCAAAGCTGTTTTAGAAGCTTCCGGAAGCAGCATGGATCTCGTACTTAAAACAACAGTTTTCCTGTCAAATATGGATGATTTCGCCGCAATGAATGAAGTTTATCAAGAATTTTTTAATGAAGGGAATTATCCGGCTCGTTCAACTATCCAAGTCTCTCGCTTGCCCAAGGATGTACTTATTGAAATAGAAGCCAGTGCATTATGTTATTAAATACTGTCCGCCAGCCTGTGCAGGTGACCGGGGTATCAGCATAAATATTTTATACTAAATATTGGGGGTATTGTTATGGCAATAAAATATGTTCCAGAATCCTTTCGTATAAAGGTTGTTGAGCCTTTGCGCATACTGAGCCGCGAAGAACGCGAGATAAAGATCAGAGAAGCAAAATATAACCTGTTTAATCTTCGTAGTGAAGATTGTTACATAGATTTGTTGACTGATTCCGGTACAAATGCTATGAGCACTGAGCAATGGGCGGGTATTATGAGGGGTGATGAATCCTATGCCGGAGCATCAAGCTATTTCAAGCTGATAGATGCAGTAAAGGATATCTTTGGCTATGACTACGTTCAGCCGGTTCATCAAGGACGTGCAGCAGAAAAGGTTTTGTTTCCTCTCTTAATATCAAAAGGGAAATATGCAATTTCCAATATGTTTTTTGATACTACCCGCGCACATGTTGAGCTTGCCGGTGGGCGATGCATAGACTGTGTAGTTAAAGACGCCAAAAATCCCTCAAAACGGGCACCTTTCAAAGGTAACATGGATGTTGGGAAGATGGAGAAAATCATATCAGAAAAAGGGAAGGAAAATATAGCTATTGTGGTAATGACCATTACCAATAATTCTGCCGGGGGCCAGCCGGTCTCAATGAAAAATATGCGTGAAGTATCTGCAGTATGTAATAAATACGGCATTCCGTTAATTATAGACGCTGCCCGTTATGCCGAAAACGCCTACTTTGTGAAAAGAGACGAGGAAGAGTATAAAAACAGGGCAATTGGAGATATCGTCAAAGAAATGTTTAGTTATGCCGACATGTTTACAATGTCAGCCAAAAAAGATGCCATTGTTAATATGGGTGGAATAATTGGTGTAAAAGACGGCGACTCTCCGATTATTCTTAAAATAAAAGCAAACTGTATCAGCTATGAAGGATTCTATACTTATGGCGGACTAAGCGGGCGTGATATGGAAGCACTTGCTATAGGACTTTATGAAGGATTAGATGAAGACTATCTTAAATACAGGATAGGACAAATGGAGTATCTGGCATCAAAACTGGATGACGCCGGTATTGCCTACCAGGCGCCGGTAGGAGGGCATGGAGTGTTCATTGATGCCCGGGCAATGTATCCCCAGATTCCTTACTTTGAATTTCCCGCCCAGGTTCTTGCAGTAGAGTTATATAAGGAGGCCGGTATCCGTACCTGTGAAATTGGTTCTTATATGCTGGGAAATGATCCTGATACTGGTGAACAGCTCCAGGCAGAGTTTGAATTTACTCGCCTTGCTATACCGCGGCGTGTTTATACCCAGGCTCACCTGGATTTTATCGTGGATGCACTTATAGCAATAAAAGAGAGGGCACATGAAATTAAACACGGTTACAGGATTACATGGGAACCTCCTATTCTTCGCCATTTTCAGGCTTCTCTCGAACCAGTTCAAGAATGACATTATAAGCCATTAATATAATTCATCTGGGAAAAACACCTGTGGTTCTTCGGGTGAGGCAGGGTAACAGCCTATAAAGACATCAAAAACGGTAGATTGAATATATGCTGAGTATGAGGTTTATTATGAATACTGTTGCGATCATTGGTTTTGGATGTGCCGGGTATCATTGTGCTAAAGCATTGAGGGAAAACGGATTTTCGGGTGAAATCCATGTTTTTACGGATAGCCCTTTTCCGCCTGCAAACCCTATGCTGACAACCTATTACGTAGCAGATAAGATATCTTTTGAAAGGTTGTTCCCGTTTGGCAGCCTTAGCGAAATATCTTCAAAGCTGGGACTGACACTTCACGTGGATTCTAAGGTCATAAAAGTTGATGCTGCAAAGGAAATAACACTTTCCAGCGGGAAGAAGTTTAAATTTGATAAAATCCTTATAGCTACCGGGGCCAGTGCTGTTATACCGCCAATTGAAGGAATTGAATCAAAAAATGTTTATTATATGCGGACAGTAGATGATGCTGTCAGGTTGAAGCAGCGACTGGAAAAGGGTGATATAGAAAAAGCCATTGTTGTCGGCGCATCGATGGTAGGAATCAAAGTCGCTGAAATATTCAGCATGATGGGTATTCCATGCCTGATTGCTGATATGGCCCCATATATATTCCCGCGGGCAGCCGTTAAGGAAGTGGCATGGGAAATCCAAAGGCGTATTGAAGAAAAAGGGATTGGTTTTGAATTAGGTGCGCCTTTAACAGGAATAAAAGAAATCAATAATAAGATTTATCTTGAGTGTGGTGCTAAGTCTGTTGAAGCCGATATCGCTGTTATGGCGATTGGAATGAAACCGAATATCGGCTTTATCAACCCTGGAGAAATAAAAACAGACAATGCGATTCTGGTTAACAGCGGGATGGAAACCTCGGCAGAGGGAATTTATGCGGCCGGGGACTGTTGTACCGCATATGATATCCAGAATGATTGCAATCAGGTATTCGGGCTCTGGTCTAATGCAGCTTACCAGGGAAGAACAGCCGGCGAAAGGATGGCCGGGCGTATCAGTGACTATTCGGGTAGTATTCTTAACAATATAACACATTTTATGGGATTGGACTTTGTAAGTATAGGTGATGTAAAAGCTCAGGGAAGGGCAATTACCTGGCAAAGAGAGGACTTTATATTTCACGCTGTAGAAAAAGAAGGATGTTTATTACTGGTCAATATACTGAATAATCATGCCATAAGCGGTGCGATTAAAAATTACATGATTAAAAAGTTTTCAGGCATAAAAGATAAGATGGGGCCAATGCAAAAAGGGATCCTGATAAATACCGGTATGCCGCTGCGTTTGTTGCGTGAATTAAAAGTGATGGAGTCCTGATTGGTAACAATTTGAAAAGGTTATTATTAGCGAGGTAAAGCCATGAACAGAAAAGAAAGATTGATTAAAGCAAAAATACCATGTAAGGAAACCGGCATTGAAATAAGGCACTCAATATGTGACATTTGTTCCCCGACATTTCACTGTGGCGTAGATGCGTATGTGCTGAACGGTAAGATTATAAAGATAGAAGGCACAAAGAATCATCCCATGAATAAAGGTGTCCTTTGCACAAAAGGCCTTGGGAACCGCCAATATATCTACCGTGAAGACAGAATAAAAACACCCCTGAAAAGAGTCGGTCCCCGCGGGTCTGGCGAATTTAAGCCAATAAGCTGGGACGAAGCATATAACGAAATTGCTGCACAGCTTAACAAGGTGAAAGAACAATACGGGGCAGAATCAGTAGTGTTTTTCAGCGGTTTTTCCAAATGGTACAGACCGTTTTTGCATCGTTTTGCATACAGTTTCGGTTCTCCCAACTATGCAACTGAATCAAGCACCTGCCAAACCTCCACTTTTATGGTGTGGGATGTTAACGTGGGAAATTTCTCTGTTGCAGATGTCGCTAATGCCGGAGTTTTTGTTGGATGGGCATATAATCCGCATTATTCCAGACATTTGGCCCTCGGGCCTGTCATGGCCCAAAAAGAAAGGGGAATGAAAGTAATTATTATTGATCCCCGTATTACTCCGGCCTCACAACAATTGGCGGATATACATTTGCGTCCTATACCGGGCACGGATGGAGCCCTGGCTTTGGGGATGGGCAAGATACTTATTGACAACGGGTGGATTGATAAAGATTACATAGAAAACCATGTGTTTGGATTTGAACAATACAGGGAATATGTGCAAAAATTCGACATAGATACTGTATCCAAAATTACAGGCATACCTGCCAGGGATATCGAAGATACTGTTTATATGATGGCTCATAACGGACCAATGGCCATAAATGAGAGTGCTGCTCCGCTGGCACATCATAAGAATGGTTTTCAGAACTACCGGGCTATAATGGCTTTGAGCGCAATTACGGGAAACTATGACCGGCCCGGCGGTCAGATTCCGGTAAGTTTTACATATAACTACATGTGCGCAGGTTTTAAAACAAGAGAACAGGAATTTATTAATGCTACTAAAAAACCAGGAATGAGGCCTAAAGTAGGCGCTGCCAGGTTCCCGCTCTGGGATGAGCTTGTTGATGAGTGTCAGGCGACAGATCTGACCAGACAGATTAATGAGGAAACCCCATATCCAATAAAAGCAATTTTCGCGCTTGGAATGAACTACCGCATGCTTCCGGATAGCGGGGCTTTTAGAAAAGCCCTTGAAAAGCTGGATTTCATAGTGAATACAGATCTTTTTATGACGGATACGGCAAAGCTTGCCGATATAGTCCTGCCCGCCTGCAGCTCATTTGAGCGCGGTGAGCTTAAAGCATATGGCGGGGGCTATTTACAGTATACAAATCCGGTAATTGAACCGCTATATGAATCAAAAAATGACGTGCAAATCATTAGTGAGCTTGCCTCCTGCCTTAAACTGAACGACCCGCTGCTGGAAAAGGGTTACGAGGAGTGCATCAAATATATACTTCAGGATATTCCCATTACGGTGGAAGAGTTAAAAAAGACAGGATTGCCTGTACATATGGGGGATATTGTGGGACAATATGAACCAGGAGAGTTTACCAGGAAGGGATACAATACCCCCAGCCGAAAGTTTGAGCTGTATTCAAATATTATAGCAAAGTACCAGGATAAAGGGCTTGACCCTTTGCCGACATATGTTTCTTCCCTCAACGACTGGGATGAGGAAAAATATCCTTTTATTCTGAATTCAGGACCAAGGCTTCCGGGTGCTATCCATTCAAGGACACATAATGTACCGTGGCTCCGCAGGCTGCGTCCGAATCCTGCAGTTGATATAAGCACAGAGGACGCAGAAAAGCTCGGTATTGAGCAGGGAGATACAGTAGAGATATCTACGCCTAACGGTACGATATATGTAGAGGCGAATGTAACCGGCAAGGTGCTGGCAGGAATGGTGAATATGTATCATGGATACAGTGAAGCGGATGTAAACAGCTTAATGGACGGGAACAATGTTGATCCGTATTCTGGATTCCCGGGATATCGAACCACACGATGCAATGTAAGAAAGAAGGAAGTGCCGTGAGTAAGATAATTTTTGATTTGGATTTGGAGCTTTGCTGTTCATGCGGAGCATGTGCTGTTGCCTGCATGGACCAGAACGATACCCCCGATAATCAGCGGGCATTCAGAAATGTATTCGAATACGAAGACCGGACATCGGATGAAAAATTTTATTGCCATTATTTCTCGGTTTCCTGTATGCATTGTGACGATGCGCCATGTGTTATGGCCTGTCCCACCGGATGCATTCAAAAGGACAATGAAACAGGACTGACGTTATATGATAATTCTGTTTGTATAGGATGCCGCAGCTGCTCCATGGCTTGCCCTTTTTCTATTCCCGTATTTGATAAAAACGGGAAAATGGTCAAGTGTGATGGCTGCTATGAAAGGCTTAAGCACGGTATGGAACCTGCCTGTGTAAGGGTTTGTCCTACAGGGGCTTTAAAGTGTTATAGAGAGGATGAATATGAAAAGGCAAGCATCAGACGGTCTTTAACTTCAATTACCAGCCTGATAAAGAGATAAAGGGCGATGTAAAAATCTGGTATTTTCCGGGTGGTGTAAGCCGGAAAAACTATAAAAAACTATTTTTAGAAAGGTGGTAAACTAAATGTCTGAGAACGGCAAAAAACTCGATTTTCGTCTTGGTGAATTCGGAAGGTTTATTCCGGTAATCATCGCAATTATTTTTATAGTAATCGCAGGAATAAACCAGTCGAATGTAAATGGCTATGTCATTGCCTTCTTCGTGGCTGTAATTGCAAGTGTACCATTTGCAAAGAAGCAGCAGGAATATGGTGAGGCTGTGGTGACCGGCCTTACGCGCCCAATTTTCTGCATCATCTCAGTAGCGGTAATATTGGCTTCCATTGCCGGCAAACTTGTTTCATCCGCGGGTTTGATACATACTCTGGCGGCATTTGTAATCAAAGCAAAATTTACCGGCGGGCTTTTTGCGGCGACTAGTTTTGTTATTTGCTGTATACTTTCCATGTCTACCGGAACATCGGTGGGTACCAATATTATCTCATTCCCGATTCTTTTTCCCGTCGGAGTCATGGCAGGCGTACATCCGGGGTTTATGGCCGGAGCATTGGTTTCCGGAGCGCTTTTCGGAGACAATTTAGCGCCGATTTCTGACACAACAATTGCTTCCGCCGGTTCTCAACATGCAGACATGGGAGGTGTTGTCCGTACCCGTGTTTGGTATTCTGTACCGGTAGCCATTGCTGTATTCTTTGTGGAACTGTTATTTGCAGGCAGAGGCGGCCAGATTGCCGGCGAAGCCGGTGCTGATCTTACGCCGAATCCGCTGTCGTTAGTCATGCTGATCGCACCCATAGTAATCATGATTCTTTGCTTCATGCGCAAACACCTGATTGTTGCCCTGTCCTATGGTGTATTATCAGGCATTATTGTTGGCCTGGCCTCCGGTTTGTTTAAGTTTTCTGACATCTTCTCATATCCGGGAGGCTTCAAAGTTGGAGGTATATTTATAGATGCTATTACGGGATCAGCCGGTACGGTAATGATGCTGTATGGTGTTTTTGCCTTGTTGGGTATTATGGAGAAGAGCGGTTTGGTTGACCTGGTAGGCGAGAAACTGGCTAAGGTTGCAAGAGGTGTAAGAGGCACAGAAGTATCCATCGTCCTGTCAGTTGGTATCATGGCATGGATTACCGGAGTAATTGCCGTAGGAATGGTAGCCCTGGGCGATACCATAATAAAAATTGGAGAACGTGTAGGTATAAATAAATATCGCCGTGCAAATCTTATGGACTGCGGTGGTATAGCTCTTGCGGCACTGGTTCCGTGGACTGTACATACCGTGCTTCCTGCTCAGCTGGCAGCGTCAAGCGTGGAAGGGGTTTCCATATCACCGACAAATGTACTTACGCATAATTTCTATTCCATCATCATGCTGATAATGCTTATCATAATGATTGTAACAGGATATGGAAGAAACAATAATCCGGAGCTTTCTTCCAATGCAGAAAAAGCTGCATCAGAAGAATAAAACGATGTAATTGCCGGGGTTCCGGGAAAGGAGGAAGCGATGATAAAAGACCTGAGAGATTATTTAAATATGCTGGAAGATCAGGAATGGATTGACATCATTAATGAGCCTGTTGAACTTTTAGGCATTCCTGCTGTTATGAAAGAGCAGGAGGAAAAGGGCAGGGCGGTGCTTTTTAAAAACATTACCGGTTATGACTACTCGCTGGTAAACAACCTCTTTGGCAGCCGGCAATTCCTGGCGGAGGTTTTTGGCTGTACCATTGATGAAGTAGTGAAGGTTTTTGCTGAGCGATATGCCGGACGAATAAAGCCAAAAATGGTAGAAGATGCTCCGGTTCACCAAGTTATTCTTCAAGGTGATGATATTGATGTGGAAAAATTCCCGTTTATTGTTCACGGAGCAAAAGACGGCGGGCGTTATATAACTGCGGGAATAGTTATTGCAAAGGATCCGGAGACCGGTGTTCGCAACTGCTCTATTAACAGAATGCAGCTGAAAGGCCCTAACAAAACAGGACTTAGGATGTCTCCCACACAGGATCTGGAAAGCTATTATAAAAAGGCACAGAAACGCAATATGAATTTAGAGATAGCGGTGTCAATAGGCAATCATCCCCTGGATTTATTAGCAGCTGCATGCGGGCCTCCAAGGGAAGTAGATGAATTTGATATTGCCGGAAGCCTTCGGGGTGAACCGGTGGAACTGGTAAAATGCGTTACTGTAGACTTAGAGGTCCCTGCCCGTGCAGAGGTTGTCATTGAGGGTTATTTGGCGCCAAATGAGCTGGAACCCGAGGGACCATTCGGAGATTTCATGGAGTTTTATATACCGGTAATGGATAATCATGTCTTCCACATTACTGCAATAACCATGAGGAATGATCCGATTGTGCAGGCTATAAGCGCCGGTTCCAAAGACGATGTTACCCTTTTGGCTACACCTCGTGAAGCCCAGCTTTATAAAGTTTTTAAGGAAATGAATGTTGACGTGAAAGGTATTAATCTGGCAATATGTAATAATTATCTGACTGGTGCTGTATCCATCCGCAAGCAGTTGGAATTTGAGCCGAAAAATATTATGATGGCCGCGTTCGGAAGCTTCAAGTTCCTGAAGAACTTTATTGTCGTAGACCATGATGTAGATGTATATAACCCGAAGGATATATTCTGGGCACTTTCAACACGGCTCAGGGCAGAGCAGGGTGTTTTAATTGTTCCAAATGCAGTTGGATTTGGGCGTGATGTACATGGGATTCATACGACCAAGATGGGAATAGACGCTACTGCACCGCTTAATTGCTGGGATGAATTTGAGAGAGTTACAATACCTGGAGGGTAAACCACATAGTTACCGTTTTAATAGTCCAAGCAATTTCTTTCAAGAAAGAGCATTGAAGGATTCATTGTCAGGATATAGATAACCTTAACACTTTTTAAAGGGAACATCTTTTGAACTGAACCCCAAATATTGGACAGTTTTATTAAGCAACTTCTAGGGACTGAATTCGGTATTCAACCGGACTCAGTCCTTTTAGTTGTGCGCCCAGCATGGGCGCAATCTAACGGGTGAAAGTCCCGAACACGCCCTGATAGTGGGAAGTGTATAGCTTAAGACAAGGGTGTCCACCGCGAGGTGGAATCTGAAGGAAGTCGGCGGCAAACCTCCGGTCTGACGGACAGAAATCACATATGGCAGTGCGAGGTGGGTAAGGTTGCAACACAAACTAAAGCCCAATAACTATCCGGAACCAAGCAATGTAAATGTGGCAGATAGGTGGAGGGAAAGATTGCGTTCTTATCTGGTGAGGTCTCACGGACGGGTGGAAACAGAGTAAGAAGCCCGGGTGATACAAGATTTGTCGTGAGAAGTCAGCAGAGGCCATAGTATTCAGTATTGTCGACGATATTGAGGAAGGGCTGAACCAGAGGAGGTGAAGGTCAATGAAAGCTACTGGAAATGGCGAATTAGAGCACAGACAACTCCAAAATGGAGGCTATCCGCAAATGGTAACTGCTGAACGTAGAGAGTATGCGGAAGCGTGTGAGCCATCAAAGATAACTGAAACAGACATCACCAACACAAACGTGCAGACGGAAGAACTACTGGAGCAAATTCTAAGCCGAGAAAATTTGAACCGAGCATACAAGCAGGTGAAAAGGAATAAAGGCGCAGGTGAAATTGACGGTATGGAGGTGGATGAACTTCTGCCCTACCTGAGAGAAAACCGAGAGGAACTCTTGCAGTCCATCCGGGACGGGAAATACCGTCCAAAACCAGTACGGAGGGTAGAAATACCCAAAGAAAATGGGAAGACCAGAAAACTGGGGATACCCACAGTCGTTGATAGGTTTATCCAACAGGCAATATGTCAGGTTTTGACACCAATCTTTGAGAAGCAGTTTTCAGACAATAGCTTTGGATTCCGGCCAAGAAGGAGCGCTCATGATGCTCTAAAGAGATGCAAAACCAATATAACGGAAGGCTACAAATATGTAGTTGATAGTGTTTCATCTGGTACTGCCATCCCTGATCTGAATGTAGAATCAGATTTGTGTTGTCATCATTTAATAAAAAACGAAAAAAATCAAAGATAGGGCAACCAAAAGAACCGTCCCCATTTACTGAAAAAGTTCATAATATGTCATTATGAACGAAGTAAGCGGAGTGAAGAATTTAAATCCTTTCGCATTTATTAACTCATTTATTTGTTCTTGCCATGTAATAAAAAAAGAAAAAAATCAAATAATAAATAGTCGAAAGGAGGTTTTTATATATGAGTATTTTCGACAACATGATGATGAATAATGCCAAAAACACAAAGCAGACAAATGCAAAAAAGAACAACAGCAAGAGTTTTAAAGAAGAATACTCCGAGAATTTGACAAATAGCGATGTCTCGAAATACGGTATACAATCATATTCCAAATCGGGAGTTTCCTTTGAAAAACTATCAGAAACGCAGGCAGAGATATGTTATTCCGGTCTGCTTGCAAAATGCGGAGCACAGGAAGTTCATGGCGTGTATGGATATGGAAGCAATCAGAACTGGGAAGGTGTGTCTACCATACAATTAAAAAAGGAAGGGGATGTTTTTAGGGGCATTATTCCCTTGGAACAGGGGAAAAATGTCAATATAGCCTTCAAGGATTCGGCAGAAAACTGGGATAATAACTCCGGCATGAACTATACATTTGTTAATTGAAAGTTTGATTGAATTCATGGGGGCATTAGCCCCCTTTTATAGCAGGCTTCCGTTATTTACCCAGTCCCGTGCCTCCTCTACCGCTAAATCAGATGCAAAAGGAATCTGTCCCTCGGTTATGGTTTCTTTGATTTCTGTGGCAGCATTAGTAAGATAAGCACGGCTCTTATTCGTAATTTCATCCCTCTTGTTTTTTTCCATGCAACAACCCTCCCGCTTTAGTTTAGAATTAGTTTTAAATATTATTTAATGTATTATTCGTAACAGGCCTTTGATGATTCTCAGGTATTAAGTGGTATACTATAGATTAAAGGATATGGAATTATACATTTTTCAAAGGGAGGATTTATTGCCGTGGAAAAAATTAAGGTATGGCTGGCTTCGTCCGAAGTAGAACCTTTTATTAAAACCGGCGGCTTGGCAGATGTTGCAGGTTCCCTTCCAAAGGCGCTTAAAGCCTTGGATATCGATATCAGGGTAGTGCTACCCAAGTATGGTCAAATAGATACGAAATATGTTTCCAAGATGGAGTTCATTGGAAGCTGTCAGGTTGATCTTACCTGGAGAAAACAGTATTGCGGAATATTCAAACTGGAGCATGACGGTGTAACTTATTACTTTATAGATAACGAGTATTACTTTTTCCGGAATGGAATTTATGGTTTATATGATGACGGAGAGAGGTTCAGTTTCTTTTGCAAAGCTATTTTGGAAGTTTTGCCCGTTATAGGGTTTAAACCGGACATCATACATCTTAATGACTGGCAGACCGGTATGGTCAGTCTTCTCCTGGACGCTCAATACAGAAATAGGGAGAGCGGATTCTACATGAATATTCATACTTTATTTACAATACATAACCTTAAATACCAGGGAGTTTTTCCAAAGAGTGTTTTCAGTGACCTCCTGGGCCTGGACTGGAAGTATTTCAACATAGACGGGGTCGAGTTCTATGATAATGTAAACTTCATGAAGGCAGGTATTTCTTATTCATCGACAATCAGTACCGTCAGTCATACCTATGCCGAAGAGATTAAATATGCCTTTTTTGGGGAGAATCTTCAGGATCTTATAAAAAAACGTTCCAATGATTTATACGGGATTATTAACGGAATAGATTATACGGTTAACAATCCGAAAACCGACAAACGTCTTTATGCAAATTACGATCAGAATGATTTAAGCGGTAAATATGTAAACAAGCAAAAAGTGCAGCAGGAGCTCGGGTTGGAAGTAAAAGCCGATGTGCCGCTTGTTTCTTTAATATCCCGCCTGGTTGATCAAAAAGGATTGGATTTGGTCAGACATATGTTGTGGGAACTTATTGATCTGGGAATCCAGTTCGTTGTATTGGGTACGGGAGAAAAGAAATACGAAGACTTCTTCTTATATGCCCAAAGCCAGTTCCCCGGAAAGGTTTCAGCCAATATCAAGTATGACGGTGTATTGGCACAGCGTTTATACGCGGCAAGTGACATGTATCTTATGCCCTCTCTGTATGAGCCCTGCGGCCTTTCTCAGCTGTTTGCCATGCGGTATGGCGCTGTTCCTATTGTAAGGGAAACAGGGGGATTAAAGGATACGGTAAAACCATATAATGTATTTACAAAAGAAGGGACCGGATTTACCTTTGCGAATTACAATGCTCACGAGATGAAGGATGCAGTAGCCCGCGCCATTGAAATATATCGAAACAGGGATGAATGGGAGAACCTTGTCAGAAGATGTATGGCTCAGGACTTTTCATGGCAAAATTCCGCAAAAGAGTATAAAAATCTATATGAGGAGATGTTGAGGAAATTTAACGGGTAAAGTGTCACCCCAATAGCCATTTGCATAAGATGTAGAAGGCTGAATCAGGATGGGGTGTCATTATGGGTGACTGTTGTAAACAAGACTGCTGCTGCTGTGGTGGAGGCGTGTTCGGTGGCGACAATATATGGTGGATAATCATCATTATTGTTCTTATCATATGCTTCTGCCCGGGTATTTTTGACGGAAGAGGCTGTGGAAGATGCGATAATCGTGGCGTCTGCTGATAAGCTGAAATCACCGATAAAATAATGTGGTTGTCTCAAAACAGATTGTCGTTTTGAAAATTCTGAGGCTATTATACGAACCTCGGAATGACATGTTACTTTTTTGAGACAGCCCCTTATTTTTTTTGACGGATCAATAATCCTGTTAATAAATGTCTCAGAAATCTTCTTATATACTATCGTTTGCCGCTTGGGTTTTTTGGCAGAAATCCTTTACATTCTTCACCGCTGGCTGTTCTTACCATTCTGGAAGGCATGATTTGCCCTTTAAACCCAAAAAAGCGACAGCCTTTCGGGTAGTTTTTATCCCATGTTACATAATAGTGCTGACATTTAAAGCAATTCACTTCTTTTACCATGACAATATTATATGTCGATTATAGCGGTTTAACAAGCAATGAATACCGGCGAGGCCGGCGAGCTTGTAAAATACCGTGATTGCAAGTATAATAAGAAAAGCATTAGAACAAGCAGATTTTATTTACGGGAAGGAATGATGGAAATGAGCCTTTTAGAATTGGAACAGAAAGGCCTGGAGCTTAAGAGCCTTGAAAAGGATATCAAAGAATTGGGGGATTCACTTTGACCTGCCCGCAATGAAAAAAGAACTGGAAGAATTGGAACTCAGGGCATCAGAACCAGAATTCTGGAATGACACGGAAAACTCCCAAAAAATCTTGCAGCGCACAAAGAACCTTCAGAATAAACTGGGGAATTACCAACAGCTGGTGAAGGATTGCGAAGACTTAATAACGCTCGTTGAGCTTGGACTGGATGAAAAAGATGAAACGATTATTGAAGAAGTAAACACCGGCTTTGAAGACATTAAATCAAGATATGAAAGATTAAGGCTGGAAACCCTTATGAAAGGGGAATATGATGCCAATAACGCCATAATCACCCTGCACGCTGGCGCCGGAGGTACCGAGGCAATGGACTGGGTCCAGATGCTTTTCAGGATGTATACACGCTGGGCTGAAAGAAATGGTTTTACGGTTCGGGTTTTGGATATGCTGGACGGCGAAGAAGCGGGTATTAAAAGTGTAACAGCGCAAATCACGGGTGATTATGCGTATGGATATTTAAGATCTGAAAAAGGCGTCCACCGCCTGGTCAGAATATCACCGTTTGACGCGTCGGGCAGGAGACATACATCATTTGCGTCGATGGAAGTTATGCCTGAACTGGATGATTCGGTAACTGTTGAGATTAACCCGGATGATATTAAAATGGATGTGTACCGCTCATCGGGCGCCGGTGGGCAGCATGTAAACAAGACATCAACTGCTGTGCGTCTTACCCATATACCAACCGGGATAGTCGTAGCCTGCCAAAATGAAAGATCACAGCTTCAGAACCGTGAAACGGCCATGAAAATGCTTAAAGCAAAATTACTTGAGTTGAAAGAAAAAGAGCAGGCAGAAAAGCTCAGCCAAATACAGGGGGAGCAAAAGGATATTGCCTGGGGAAACCAGATAAGATCATATGTATTTTGTCCCTATACCTTGGTAAAGGATCACCGGACCGGTTACGAGGATGCCAATGTTCAAAAGGTTATGGATGGTGAAATTGATGAGTTTATACAGGCGTATTTGAGTATGTATAAAGAAAAATAAAAGAGACTGGTCTTGTAAAAGATTGCTATAAAAATTCAGAGGCCTGGTATGGCCTCTGAATTTTATATACCTTATTTTGAAACAATTACTTTTACTTTCTGCCGCGGGCTCCCATTTGCCTATAGTTTTTTTTTGCCTTAAAACCAATAATCTTTTTTTTGATAAAGTTAAAAAGCTTATAGGTTCCCATTATCAGTTCAATAATGATAAGACCGATTATAACATAGACCAATTCACGATTTTCCATGAATCTTTCCTTTAAAATCTGGCGTTTTGTTTTTTGCGGAAGGATCTCCCTGTCAGGATAAAGTTCGACATTTATTGCCGTATCGTCCTCCAGGATAAATGTCAGCATGCCCACAACAGTATTTTTTGTAATAGGCAATTTAAGTTTTGACTGATCTACATTTATTGCAACGTCTTTAATATAATCCTCGCCTTTTGGATGTACATAATAAACATCGGACGTAACAATAAGGTTCAAGGACTGACCCTCCACTGTTATAGCCTGCTGGGCGCTGCCTGCCGTCACAAGGGTCCCGTGGAGAAAATTATCAAAACCATAATTCAAGATTTCTATGGAATCGTTATACATGCTTTTGGTGGGTACATCCAACAAAACACAAACCAGGCGCATGTTGTTCTTGGTGGCTGTGGTCACAATACTTTGAAAATCAGCATCATAACCTGCGGTAGCGCCGCCGTCGGTGCTCGGATAACTCCAGAACATATTGTTTGTGTTTGTAAGGACCATGGTTTTATGCTCATCATACCATGGTTTGGCCTGGGTGCCGAACAGCCTGTTGAAGCTACTGTTGGACAAGGCGTATTTCATGAGTGCATGCATGTCTTCGATGGTGGTATATTGATTTTCGTCATATCTTCCCACAACATTTGTAAACCTGGTATTTGACAAGCCAAGGTTAGCTGCATATTCATTCATAATGCTGACAAAGCCCTCTTCGCTTCCGCCGACATATTCGGCCAAGGTGATGGCAGCATCCGGTGATCCGGTGAGCAAAAGCGCTGTCAGAAGATTCCTTGTACTGTATTTTTCGCCGACTGTTAGCTTAAGCGTTGCCCCTTCCGCATTGGCGGCCTCTTTACTGGCTATTATCATGGTCTCCAAATCAACTTTTTCAAGAATAATCAGGGTAGTCATAATACGGCTTGCCAAAGGCGTATAAGATTTTTCGTCAGAAGTCTTTTTAAAAAGTATCTGACCTCTGCGGGCATCGAAAAGCATGGCCGAAACCGCATCAGTTTTGGGCTTATTGGAACCGTCATCGGCAAATGCAGCGTTGTGCAGCGAAAATTCCAGACAAGCGGTCAGAAGTGCAATAACTGCAAGCATTGCAATTGCCTTACCCGTCGCCGAAATAAAAGATTTACGACGGGTTTTTGGGGGCCAAAACCCGAAACGGACGGTATTATCCCGACTTAGAGAGAAACCCCTACACGTCATTTTTGAGGCAGGGGCAAATTTAATTTTCTTTATAATAAAACTCAGCCTGTTTTTCATTTCTAAACTTCCTGACGAAAGAATTAATAGGTCCCGAATCGTTGAAATACGAGGGAGATAGTAATCCCGCCTTACTCTCGTTATAGCATACTGCCTTTACCGTGTCAATTAATGTAAGACCGGTAGCGGCAGTCCGACATAAACTATTCTAATATATTTCCCATAGAATAGCCCCATAGTTATGTTACGAATCAGTCCATTTAATAAGAGGCAAATCAAACTTATTCATCAGGTTTGGATGTTTAGGAAGCACTCTGAATGAATATCCATACTCACCGCCGTCCAGGATGCAAATGGTTGTCTCATATAAATAGGTTGAGGCATCTGTCTGGCGGACTACTCTCATTTCTACCGCCGAGGCGTTAACTATTTTATCGTTTTCCAGGGGGCCATAGTATACTTCCACCCGGACGTCTTCAGGTTTTAAAACGCCAAGCTGCACAGTCACGTTCAGATTAAGCTCCTGTCCTGAGAGCATATTATGATCTACAAGACCGTGAATATCCTGGTTGGCGATTATGTTTACCTGGGGCCAGTTCCTCTCAACGTATTGCTTCCAGTCAGCAAGAATGTGGATAAATTCATACTGGGATTCGCGAATCTTAATATTTCTGATGATAGCGGGAATATACATGTTCTCTGTATAGTCCTTAACCATTCGATGGGTGCTGAACTGTGGAGCAAGGGATTTAATGGATTCCTTCATCCGTTTTATCCAGCCTACAGGTATACCGTTTTCACGGTTAAAGAAAAGAGGTATTATTTCACGCTCAAGAGTATCATAAAGAGATTTGCTGTCATAATCGTCCTGATGCTGCTCATTGTCAAAAGGCGTTTCATCACCGATTATCCAGCCGTTCATTCCGTTATATCCTTCGCACCACCAGCCATCCAGTATACTAAAGTTCAACACGCCGTTTATACATGCCTTCTGGCCGCTGGTACCACTGGCTTCCAACGGGCGGCGGGGATTGTTCATCCAGACGTCAACACCTTGGACAAGGTGACGGGCAACCGTCATGTTATAATTCTCCACAAGGAATATTTTGCCCTTAAAGCCTTCGCTTTTGGCTATATCATGTATATTCTTAATGATCTGGTGAGCCGGGTAATCCGCAGGATGAGCTTTTCCGGCGAATATTATCTGAACCGGCATGCTTTTGTTGTTAAGTATTTTTTCCAGTCTTGCGAGATCCCTGAAAATAAGGTTAGCCCTTTTATAAGTCGCGAAACGTCTGGCAAAGCCTATGGTAAGTGCCTGAGGATCAAGTATGCTGTCAAGCTCGTTAACTTCATGCAAAGGCACACCGTTTTTTATATACTGCTTTTTAAGCCTTTCGACGATAAAGCGAATCATTTTAGTTTTTAACGCAAGATGGGTTTTCCAAATTTCTTCGTCAGGTATATTATCAATTTGCTGCCAGACTGACGGATCATATAATCTGTTCTGCCAGTCGGCAGGAAGATACTTGTCAAAAATGTATTTGAATCCCGGCGCCAACCAAGTCATGGTATGTATACCATTGGTGACATGAGTGATTGGGACTTCATCTTCGGGTATCCCCGGCCAGACGGCGTTGAAAATATGCCTCGAAACGGCTCCATGGAGCTTGCTGACCCCGTTTTTGCGGCCGGCCATGTTCATAGCCAGAACGGCCATGTTAAATACATTAGGTTCATCAGGTTTAAGCCCCAGGCTGATGAACTCGTTCCGCTGAAGTCCTAATTGCCCCCAATAATTGCTGAAATAACGGTCTATCATATCCAGCGGGAATTTGTCATTTCCGGCCGGTACAGGAGTGTGAGTGGTAAATATAGTTGAAGAATATACGATTTCCCTGGCTTCCCTGAAGGGCATATTCTTTTCCATAACCAGTTTGCGGGCAAGCTCAAGCGCCATGAAGGCCGAGTGGCCTTCATTCATGTGATATACCGTACCCTTAATACCTAAAGCGTCCAAAGTGCGGATTCCGCCTATGCCCAACAGGATTTCCTGCTGAATGCGGGTTTCCTTGTCCCCGCCGTAGAGCCTGTCGGTCAGCCCCCTGTCGTACTGATTGTTTTCAGGCACATCGGTGTCCATGAGATAGAGTTTTACCCGCCCGATATTTATACACCATATACGTGCATAAACCACACGGCCCGGCAATTCAACATAAATCATAAGAGGTTTTCCGTTGCTGTCATAAACAGGCCATACGGGAAGCTGCGAATAATTTAAGTTTGTAAAATGTGTTTCCTGCCATCCTTCGGCATTAATACGCTGGTCAAAATAGCCCTGTTTATAAAACAGGCCGATGGCTGTAAATGGCAAACCCAGGTCACTGGCGGTTTTACAATGATCTCCGGATAATACGCCAAGACCGCCGGAGTATACCGGCAGAACCTCATGAAGCCCATACTCTGCCGAGAAATAAATTATCTGTTCATTCTTATAGTCAGGGTAGTTTTGATTAAACCATGTATCCTCCTGGTTCAAATAATCCTGAAAATTTTTCAGCACTTTTTCGTAATTGTTCATGAACTCGTTATCTGAAAGCTTTTCTTCAAGTTTCTTTAAACTGATCTCCTGTAAAAAACGAACAGGATTCCTGTTGAGTTTTTCCCAAAGAGCCAAATCTATTTCACGAAAGAGATCAGTGGCTTCACTGTTCCATGACCACCAGAGATTTCTTGCTATGTCACGAAGTCCTGCAAGCCTGTCAGGCAACGTGGTTGTAACTTTTATTTTCCCGTATTTATACATTTAGTCTAGCCTCCAGTTTCTTCAAATCATAGCATTATATATACCCAAATTCTACAAATAATAATACAACTGTTTTTCGTAAACTGTTAACCATTATAATACTGTTTTCAGATAAAAAATATCAATGTGCGGATTACACTATAAGGCGGCAGGGAGTTCGTTCTATTTTACACAAATTAATAAAAAATTAACCAACAATCTGATATTTTTTATAGTATTATTTTTATAGTAAAATTTATAATATTAGGACTATTTGCTTAACACATTATGGGTAAATATTTTGTTGTAAATAATTGAAATATATTATAAACTAGATAAAACAATATTATTACCAATATCATTACATAAGGAAGAAAGGATTAACACCATGGCTTCTGAAAAGGTTTTAACAATTAACAGCGACAATTTTGAAGAGCTGGTTTTGAATTCTTCTGTTCCTGTACTTGTTGATTTTTGGGCTAACTGGTGTGGCCCCTGCAGAATTGTCGGGCCTATCATTGATGAACTTGCCGAGGAGTATGACGGGCGATTTAAAATAGGCAAGGTAAATGTAGACGAGGAGAATGAATTGGCAATTAGGTTTAATGTTATGAGTATTCCCACCATGATTGTTTTTAAGGACGGAAACCAGGCCGAGAGAATTGTCGGGGCCCGTTCGAAAAAAGATTTGAAAGAATTGCTGGATAAATATATTTAATTCGGATTTATTCCGATTAATAGATCATTTTTTAAGGGGAGTGTTGGTTATGTCAGGTGAGAAGAAGTTTGGTACCGCTCTTTTTGGTTTCAAAAAGTCAGATGTCAACGCATATATTGAAAAAATACTCTATGAGTTTGATTTGCGTTTAAAAGAAAAGGACGACGAGATATCAAATTTAAAGCTCCAGATTCGCGAGATGAAAGCTCGTTACGAATCTGTGGCTGAAGATAGCCAAACACTTACAAAGGAAAAGGAAAAGATAGCCAGCGCTCTTATAACAGCGCAGGAAACTGCTGACGCGATTTTAAGAGAAGCAAAGGAACGAGCGGCGGAGGAACAGAGCAAGCTTGAAGCGGTCCTTGAAAAAGAAAGAGAAAAGATAATTGATATTAAGCGGGATATTAAGACCATGAAGGTTCAAATAGTCGATATGCTTACTAAGTATCAGGGACTTTTGAATGAAATCGAGGGCTACATAGAAAGCAAAGAAACAGAATACGGGGAAAACAGCGAAAACAGCCATAATAACCAGGGTATAAATAATTAATCGGAGCCGTTTAATACGGGTGGACTATCAATAATTATTAACCTCAAGCCCTGCTATTATCAGCAGGGCTTTATTAAATAAACACTATTCCCTGAAATCCACCCGTTGTTCTAATGAAATTATAACGGCATATAAAAATATGAAAGGAGTCTGATTCCATGAAAAAAGAACTATTGAGCATTTTAAAGGATAACTGCAGGCTGTCCGTGGAAGAGATAGCGGTAATGCTGGGAACAACGGCCGATGAAGTTAAAACTGCAATGGAAGAGCTGGATGAGAAAGGAGTAATTCTTGCATACAAAGCATTGATTGACTGGGAAAAGGTAGACCATGAATATGTAACTGCATATATCGAAGTTAAGGTAACTCCTCAAAGGGGTCAGGGCTTTGACAAGGTTGCCGAAAGAATTTACAAGTATCCCCAGGTAACGGCCTGCAGCCTTGTGTCGGGAGGATTTGACCTGTTTGTTGTGGTCGAGGGCAAGAATATGAAAGAGGTTGCGCTCTTTGTAGCCGAGAAGCTGGCTCCCATTGACTCTGTTATGAGCTGTGCCACTCATTTCGTATTGAAGAAATATAAAGACAGTGGCGTAATCTTCAATAAAACATATGAAGACGATAGAGAGGCTGTTGTACTATGAATATAAAGCAAATGGTAAGAAAGAATATCTTGGAGACTCCTCCTTCCGGGATCAGAAAATATTTTGACATGGTAAATGAGATGGAAGACGTTATATCCCTGGGCATAGGCGAGCCGGATTTTGAAACGCCGTGGACTATCAGGGAGGAAGGCATATACTCGCTTGAAAGAGGAAAGACCCATTATTCTTCAAATGCCGGTTTTATAGAACTGCGCCGGGAAATTTCAAATTACATGAATAACAGGTTTGGACTGAAATACGATCCGAAGGATGAAATCCTGGTCACAGTCGGAGGAAGTGAGGCAATTGACATAAGTATAAGGACTTTTGTCGGTCCCGGGGATGAGGTTATAGTGCCCGAACCTTCCTTTGTAGCTTATAAGGGCTGCGTAATGTTTGCCGGAGCCACTCCTGTCACAGTTGAGCTGAAAGCTGAAGACCGTTTCAAACTTAAACCGGAACAAATTGTAAATGCAATTACCGATAAAACAAAAGCGATTATAATAGGTTATCCCAATAACCCGACAGGAGCCACCATGGATTACGATGATTATAAGGCAATTGTCGAGGTTTTGAAGGATAAGGATATTATTGTGATTTCCGATGAATTATATGCCGAGCTGACATATGAAGGCAAACATGTTTCAATTGCGCAATTTCCTGAAATGAAAGACAGGACTATAGTAATAAACGGCTTTTCAAAGGCGTTTGCCATGACAGGCTGGAGAATAGGATATGCCTGTGGTCCTGCCGATGCCCTGGAACAGATGAAAAAGATTCATCAGTATGCCCTGATGTGCAGCCCGACAACGGCACAGTATGCGGCAATAGAGGCTCTTAAAAACGGTGAGCCGGAAGTCAGGCGTATGGTGGAAGAATACAATCGCCGGCGACTGGTAATGGTTGACGGTTTCAGAAAGATAGGATTAAACTGTTTTGAACCGTTAGGAGCATTTTATGTATTTCCGGATATCCGTGTATCCGGCCTGTCTTCCGATGAGTTCTGTGAGCGTCTGTTAATGCAGGAAAGAGTATTAATGGTTCCCGGCAATGCCTTCGGAGCTTGCGGAGAGGGATTTGTGAGAGCTACATATGCCACTTCAATCGACAATATAAGAGAAGCATTGGTGCGGATGAGACGATTCCTGGAAAGCCTGTGACACAGGCAATTGCATAAGTAAATATTAATAAAATATTAAAAAAAATATATAAAATTAAAATAAAAAACTAAGAAAAGGGTGTTAATTTAAAACACCCTTAACTTACGCTTTTTTTAGCCTGTATTTTCATGTACTGAACTATTAAGTTGTCCAGATGTCTGCTGATATTAAGTATGGTATTTTTGTTGTCTCCGTCAGCTATGGCTTTGTATAACCTGCTTCGTATTTTCTCGATATTTTTCATTTGTAAGGCCCTCCTCAATAAGGACAATCTTCAACATAAATGATAACACAACTTCTACATTAAGTCAATAAAAACCGCATGTAGAGCGGGTTTGAAACATTTTTTGACATTTTTCAACACTATGCTACATTAGGAAAAGGAAAAAATAACCATATATGTAAGTTACAGCACAATTAATAAGTAATAATGTAATAAGAAACGGCAATTTGGTATATATTCAAGCTGTCGGAAGAAATATGACACCAAGTATAACCCTTGAAACAAATGATATTTTATTGTATAATCAGATAATATTATTAGATTATAATTGGAGGTTACAATATGTCCGGGTTGTTGAAAGGAAAGAATATACTCATTATGGGAGTCCGCAATAAATGGAGCATTGCCTGGGGAATTGCGCAGGCCGCCTGGACCCAGGGCGCAAATTTGATATTTTCTTACTTAGGCGACAGAGAAAAAGAATCCCTTCTAAAATTAACCTCTGACATGGGAGAAATTGATGCGTTTCAGTGCGATGTATCCAGGGAAGAAGACCTGGACAATCTTTTTTCCATGATAAAAAGCAAATACGAAACGCTTCATGGGGTTGTTCACGCAATAGCGTTTGCAAAAAGTGAGGATCTTCAGGATACCTTCGTAAATACCTCAAAGGACGGATTTATGATAGCTATGGACATCAGCGTGTATTCATTCATCGCAGTGGCCAGGAGAGCTCAGGCTATTATGACCGAGGGCGGAAGCATCCTGACATTAACCTATACAGGTTCGGTAAGGGTTTCTCCCGGTTACAATATTATGGGGGTAGCAAAAGCGGCGTTGGAAGCCAGCGTACGGTATGCCGCCCATGAACTGGGAGGAAAGAATATTCGTGTCAATGCCATTTCAGCGGGTCCGATAAAAACGATGTCCGCTAAAGGAATAAGAAATTTCAGCGATATTCTTGGTGTGGTGGAAGAAAAAGCTCCTTTAAAACGCAATGTGACCCTGGAAGACCTGGGAGGCGCTGCCGTATACCTTTTAAGCGATTTATCATCCGGTATGACCGGGGAAATATTGCACATCGATTCAGGATACAATATTATGGGGATTTAACATTTATTTGATAATAAATAAAATTTTATTAACAATATGTTCACAAATTGTTCATTAATTTAATGCATAATAAAAACGAGATTCTGTCCGCAGCGGGTTTAATGGTTTTCAACAGACATTTATAACCCGCTTTTTTTAAGCAATAGCGCTGGTACAGGGAGGTATTATATGATAGAAATTCAAAACCTGACAAAGGAATATGGACGTATTAAGGCTATCGACAATATCAGTTTCAATGTCGAGAAAGGAGAAATCCTTGGCTTTTTAGGTCCTAACGGAGCCGGGAAAACAACTACTATGAATATTATCACCGGTTTCATATCATCTACATCCGGTGTTGTTAAAATCATGGGAATTGATATTCTGGAAGACCCTGTTGAAGTGAAGAGACATATAGGATATTTGCCGGAACAACCGCCGCTTTATCCCGACATGACTGTTAACGAATATCTTGATTTCTGCGCCGCTCTGAAAAAGATACCGCTTAAAAAATGGAAAAGCCAGAAAAAAGATATCATGGAACTAGTAAAAGTAACGCATGTAAGCCACAGGCTCATTAAAAATCTGTCAAAAGGTTATAAGCAGAGAGTAGGTTTTGCCCAGGCGCTGGTGGGTTCCCCGGAGGTTCTTATCCTGGATGAGCCGACAGTGGGTCTTGACCCTAAACAAATCATGGAAATAAGAAACCTGATTAAGGCACTGGGTAAAAAACACACTGTTATACTGAGTTCTCACATTCTTCCTGAAGTAAGCGCGGTATGCGACAGGGTCGTTATTATTAACAGGGGGAGAATAGCCGCAATTGATACGCCTGAGAATTTGTCAAAGTCATTGACCGATTTTTCAAGATTTACCGTAACAGTTGAAGGTCCCGAGAACAAAGTGAAGAATGTCATATCCAATATATATGGAGTTAAGTATCTCAAGACGAGCGCCAAAATAAAGGATAATGAATACAGCTATATCGTTGAAGCCGACAAGAATATCGATGTTAGAAAACCAATGTTTTACCAGTTGGCACAACAGGGCTTGCCTATACTTGAACTTAAATCCCTGAATTTATCACTTGAGGAAGTATTCCTGCAACTCACCACCAATGAAGAGAAGGAGGCTGTATAAGGATGCGGGCTATAATAAAACGAGATTTTAAGGCATACTTCAATTCCCCGATAGCTTATGTCCTTATCGGACTTTATATGTTGCTTTTAGGACTATTTTTCAATAACTTTTTGGGTCTTGGAATATCAGATTTTATGAGTGAGTTTGTGGTGAGTATGGGCAGCACGTTAATAATCATAGTCACGATATTGACCATGAGAACCCTGGCTGAGGACAAGAAAAATGGCACCGAGGTTCTGCTTCTGACATCTCCTGTCAGGGTAACCGAAATTGTCCTGGGAAAATTTTTTGCTTGTTTCTGCGTGTTTTTGGTAATGACGGCAGCAACATTAATCTTCCCTTTAATTGTTATAATTGCGGGTAAACCCGATATTATGCTGATAATATGTTCATACCTCGGATATATCCTGATTGGCGCGGTTTATATAAGCCTGGGCGTCTTTGCTTCCTCTTTGACTGAAAATCAAATAATAGCTTCGATAATTACCCTTGTTTCCATATTCATTATTCAAAATATAGGATATCTCGCCAGCTTCTTCAGCGGATTTTTAAACAAGGCTTTTTTATGGATTTCGGTTTTGTCTCGTTATTTGGATTTTATCAGGGGAATTGTTGATTTAACGTCAATAGTTTTCATGCTCAGCTATGCTGCGGTGTTTATCATACTTACCGTTAGAGTTATTGAACGCAAGCGGTGGAGCCAGGGGTGATAATATGAAGAAAATAAACAAGAGAAGTCTTAAATATGGCTCATATGCCTTAATATCCACTGTGATATTGATAGCCGTAATAGTCGTAATTAACGCTATTCTTGGCCTGGATGCAATAAGGGACAGGGCAAGGTTCGATATTACAAAAAATAAACTGTTTTCATTAAGCGATGCCACCGTCGCAATGCTTGAAGATTTAGACAAAGAAGTGGAAATAATAATTCTTACGGATGAAAAGTATTACCAGGGAAGCGATATCCTTGAAGTTTTGAAACAATATAATCTAAAAAGCAATGGCAAGGTTACAACACGTTTTGTTGATGTTGAAAAAGACCCTACGTTTATTGAAAGGGAAATTGACCCCAACCAGGTTAAGGGAATATCCCAGGATAGTATTGTAGTCAAATGCGGTAAAAACTCGAAGCTGGTGTCGGAGGATGATATGCTTGAATACGATTATAGCACATATACCCCATACCCCGTAGCCGTAAAAATTGAACAGGCTTTTTCAAGCGCGATAAAAAGTGTAACATCTGATTATACTCCTGTTACATATTTTGTTACCGGCCATGGCGAGATGACCTCCAATCTTACCGAACTAAAAAGCGCCATAATCGCCAATAATTATGAAATAAAAGAGCTTTCCCTGTCAAATCCTGTCCCGGAGGACGCTGCCGTGATTTTCTTCGTTTCGCCGAAAACCGATCTTTTGCCAAAGGAACTGGATAATCTCCTGGCATACATGGAGAACGGCGGAGACGCGATTTTCCTGATGGATGTGCAGGAGACCGAAAAAGGTATGCCTAATTTCGATACGGTTTTTGATCGCTACGCATTAACCCTCAATAATGACCTGGTTCTTGAAGGCGATCAAAACTGGTATTTGGAGGATTTCACCATAATAATTCCACAGCCGAATGAGAACGAAGTTACGATGAATCTTGACCCAAAGTCTATGTTTGTATATTTGCCTAATTGCCGAAGCGTCAGTATTAAACAGGTAGCTGAGGAAGAAATATTTGCCCAGCCCCTTTTCATGACATCCGACAGGGCGCAAAGCACGAGCCTGGATACCGGTGATATTACTATGGGGCCTTTTTTGCTGGGGGCTTTATCCGAATACCAGGGTACGGAATCAAGCAAAATTGCGCTCATAGGAAATGCCGGTTTTATAACCGACGGTTGGATGCAAAATGTGAATTACAACGGTACCAGGTATATTTTGTCCACGTTGAACTGGATGCAGGATAAGACGGATTCGATCATAGTACCTTCCAAGAGCCTGATGTCGGAGCCGATTCAGTTGTCGGAATCCACCAGGTTTATTTCATTCATTGCCTTGTCCTTTTTATTGCCTCTGGCCATAATCGGCTTTGGCATGTTTGTCTGGATAAGGAGGAAGCATCTATGATGAAGAAATGGAAGAAGCTCATAATTCTGTTGGTTATTTTTGTGATCTTGCTTATGACTTTCATTTATTTAAACGGCGGTACCAAAAAAACGGATAATGAGAGCGAAAGTCCGACAGATACGAGTTCTTCTGATATAATTAAGCTGTTTGATATTGAACGGGTTGACATTTCTAAAATAGTGCTGAAAAGAGAAGAAGGTGAAATCGTTCTTACACTGGAAGAGAGGGATGTTGAAGCCCTTCGGCATAATGAGGACGGTACGATAACAAAGGAAACTACAAAAAAAATGGTATGGGTCAATCCATATTTCGATGTTGATAATGAATTGGCCGAAGACATGGTTTATTTTGCAGCCACTGTTATGACAAAGAGGTTGATAAATGAAAATCCCGATAATCCTGAAGTTTATGGTTTAAATAAGAACATTGTGACGACCTTTGTTACAAAAGAAGGTAAGGAAGCCAGCATAGAAATCGGTAATCTGACACCTTTGCAGGATAGTTACTACGTAAGGAAGCCTGGCAGTCCTGAGGTATACACAATAGATTCCTATACAGGTGAAACCTTCAGATACGGAAAACTCGATTTAATGAATAAGAATATTTACGGCACGGAAGCCGTTACTGTTTATGATATTAATTACCTTTCCTTCAGCAGGGACGGGGAACATGTTTTCAGCGCCGAGAAAAAAACTGATGAAGACTGGATAATAACTGCTCCAGTCCCGGAACGGGAAGCGAATATTACAGAACTGTCAAAGTTCTTAAACTGGGTCAGTTCATTCAGGGTTAATAAATTCATTACGGAGAATCCTACGGATTTAAGTTCCTATGGTTTGGATTCGCCTAAATATGTATTTGAATACACTTT
Source organism: Clostridiaceae bacterium (assembly GCA_012728095.1). Lineage (GTDB taxonomy): Bacteria > Bacillota > Clostridia > DSM-8532 > DSM-8532 > DTU059. The sequence goes on along the minus strand of JAAYFU010000032.1, from coordinate 7,139 downwards.
AAGCGATAAAACCTACCGATTAATGCTTGGAAGCAGGAATGGGTCGGAATACTATGGAATACTGGACGGCAATAATACCGTATTTACCGTAGATGCCACCAACCTGGATTTCGTCGATTTGACGCTCAAGGATCTACAAAAACCTGACTGAAGCATCGTGTAAAATTAAAATGTATTTAAAAAAAGAGTCGGTTCTTATGCCGGCTCTTTTTAATGGGGATTTTCATAATGTATTTTGTGTTTTTTATACAAAACATGAACGGGAAAAGCTTAAAAAAACAGCATAATTTAGCACTTAAATATCGGCTCGTGATTCAGATATTTTATTGAAATCTGAAGGCATTTGTGATACAATTAACAAGGATTTGTTAAGCTATTAACAAATGTTTATAAAGATAATTCGTGGCCCATTCGAAAGTTATGATTTCGTGGACGGGTAATGCAATTATATAACTTACAACAAGAATCAGGAGGTCGTCAATATGAGTTGCAGTTGCTGTAAAGCAGACAACAAGGCAGAAGCGCTGGAAAAGATAATAGCTAAATACAAAGACACCCGCGGCGCGCTTATTCCTGTACTGCATGAAGCGCAGGAATTATACGGATATCTTCCTTTAAGCGTGCAAAAGAAAATCGCTGAGGGTTTAAATGTATCTTTGGCTGATGTGTATGGTATAGTAACGTTTTACGCTCAATTTTATTTGAATCCCAAGGGGAAGTATAGGATCAATGTTTGCCTGGGAACTGCCTGTTATGTAAAAGGTGCAGGTGAGATTTTTGATAAACTTTCGGAAATACTGAAAATCAAGAATGGCGAATGCACACCTGACGGGTTATTCTCCCTTGATGCATGCAGATGCGTAGGAGCTTGCGGATTAGCTCCTGTTATCATGATAAACGATGATGTTTACGGAAGACTTACCGCTGATGATGTTCCGGGAATCATACAGAAATATCGCGATATGGAAGCTGAAGCTGTGTAAATTATGAAGGATCTATCACTGCATATATTGGACATAACTCAAAATTCCATTGCTGCGGGAGCAGATAGAATATGCATTAATTTAAGCGTAAAAGGCCATCCTCAGATGCTGGTACTGGAAATCCTGGACAACGGCAAAGGAATGGACGAAGAATTCGTACGTGAAGTGACGGATCCGTTTAAGACAAGCAGAACCACCAGAAATGTCGGTCTTGGGATACCGCTGTTATTACAGTCAGCTAATATGGCGGGCGGAGAACTGAATATTAAATCGGAACCTGGCAAGGGGACAGCCCTTGAGGCAAGATTTAATATAAATCATATCGACAGGATTCCTTTAGGGGATATACCGGAAACTATTAAAATGTTAATAATGGCAAACCCTGATATTTCCTGGACTATTCGCTTTTCTTCCCCAAACGACAATTTTGTGTTGGACACGGATGAAATAAAACAATACTTGGATGGAGTTTCAATAGCAAACAGTGATGTTTTGGAATGGATACAAAATACAATTGCCGATGGTATTAAATTAGTTTACGGAGGTGTTCTGGATGAAGTCAATTGAAGAATTAAAGGCCATTCGCGATAGAACTTTGAAGGAAATGTCAATACGCGATAATGAAGATAAGATGAGAATAGTTGTGGGCATGGCAACATGCGGTATAGCAGCAGGCGCTAAAAACGTCATGAATGCTTTTATCGATGAACTGAACAAAAGAAACATCAATAACGTAACCGTGTCAATGACCGGGTGCATCGGTATATGCCGTTTGGAGCCCGTTGCAGAAGTTTTTGATGCCACCGGAGAGAAAACAACCTATGTAAAACTGGACGCTGAAAAGGCCAGAAGAATAGTAGCTGAACATATCGTCAACCAAAAAGTCGTCACTGAGTTTACAGTTGGTGCCGCAGAAAGGTAAGGAGGGGGTATCGATTATGGTTTACAGATCGCATGTTTTGATTTGTAATGGTACTGGATGTACAGCTTCCAAAGTGCCCGAAATAATGGCAAGGCTGGAAAAAGCGTTAGCCGAAAAGGGCCTGGAAAAGGAAGTTAAAATAGTGAAAACCGGGTGCTTCGGTCTTTGTGAAAAAGGCCCGATTATGGTGGTTTATCCTGAAGGAGCTACATACTGCCATGTTGCGCCTGATGACATTGAAGAAATAGTAAATGAGCACCTGGTAAAGGGTCGCATTGTGAAACGCCTCCTTCTGGGAGACAAAGATGTGGAAGATGTCGCGAAATCTCTTGATAATGTCGGATTCTTTAACCGTCAGGTACGTATAGCTCTGCGTAATTGCGGCGTTATCAATCCTGAGGTAATAGACGAATATATCGCAAGAGACGGTTATATGGCGCTGGCAAAGGCCCTTACCGAAATGACTCCTCAACAGGTTATTGATGAGATAAAAAAATCAGGTCTTCGCGGACGCGGGGGCGGTGGTTTCCCGACCGGTATGAAATGGCAGTTTGCAGCCAATCAGGTAAGCGATCAGAAATATGTATGCTGTAATGCTGACGAGGGAGACCCGGGAGCATTCATGGATCGTTCCATACTTGAAGGAGATCCCCATTCGGTAATTGAGGCCATGGCTATAGCAGGATATGCTATTGGTGCTAACCAGGGCTATATTTATGTAAGGGCTGAATATCCGATCGCGGTTCAACGTTTGCAGATTGCCATAAGTCAGGCTCGTGAGTACGGGCTTTTGGGCAAGAATATATTTGGTACCGACTTCTCTTTTGATTTGGATATTCGTCTTGGCGCCGGCGCATTTGTTTGCGGAGAAGAGACCGCGCTTATGACTTCAATAGAGGGGCATCGCGGCGAGCCGAGAACCCGTCCTCCTTTCCCGGCTGTAAAAGGTCTTTGGGGAAAACCGACCATTCTTAATAATGTTGAAACCTACGCAAATATTCCCGTTATTCTTTTAAAGGGCGCCGACTGGTTTAATACAATCGGTACCGAAAAGAGCAAGGGAACAAAGGTTTTCGCTATCGGAGGAAAAATTAATAATACAGGTCTCGTGGAGATACCTATGGGTATGACTCTTCGGGAAGTTATTTATGATATAGGCGGAGGCATACCAAAGGGCAAGAAGTTCAAAGCTGCCCAGACAGGAGGTCCTTCAGGCGGATGTATTCCTGCTTCTCACATTGATGTTCCCATTGACTATGATAATCTGCTTGAATTAGGCTCAATGATGGGTTCGGGCGGAATGATCATTATGGATGAGGACAACTGTATGGTGGATATTGCGAAGTTCTTCCTGGAATTTACCGTTGATGAATCCTGCGGTAAATGTCCTCCATGCCGTATCGGTACCAAGAGAATGTACGAAATCCTTGATCGTATAACAAGCGGTAAGGGTGAAGAAGGAGATATTGAAAAATTGGAACTTTTAGCTGAGAACATCAAGCAGAGCGCTCTGTGTGGCCTCGGCCAGACAGCTCCAAATCCTGTTCTCAGTACCATAAGATATTTCAGGGACGAATATGAGGCTCACGTAAAAGAGCATAGATGTCCTGCAGGCGTGTGCAGAGCCCTGTTGAAATACTTTATCATTCCTGATAAATGTAAAGGATGCAGCCTCTGTTCAAAGAAGTGTCCTGTTGGTGCTATTTCCGGTGAGATTAAGAAACCTTATGTTATAGATCAGAACAAATGTATTAAGTGCGGTGTTTGTATGGACACATGTAAATTTGCCGCCATAGAGAAGAAATAAGAGGGGAGAGTGAATAATATGTCTGAATATGTAACCCTGACAATTGACGGTAAAGAAGTAAAAGCACCGGTTGGTTCAACCGTTCTGGAGGCTGCAAAGAGTGTCGGGATCAATATACCCACCCTCTGCTTCCTCAAAGGCATAAATGAAATCGGCGCATGCCGTATGTGCGTTGTAGATGTGGGGGCTAGAAGTCTGCAGGCTGCTTGTATGTACCCTGTTTCAGAAGGACTGAAGGTCATAACCAACAGTCCGAAGATTCGTGAAGCGCGCAGGGTAACCCTTGAGCTTATTCTCTCATCTCATGAGAAAAAATGCTTAAGTTGCGTTAGAAACATAAACTGTGAACTTCAGAAACTGGCCCAGGAATTGAACATACATGATATAAGATTCGAAGGCGAATTACAGCACTATCCTATCGATGATTTGTCTCATTCGATAGTGCGTGATCCCAATAAATGTGTTCTGTGCCGCCGCTGTGTCAGCGTTTGTAAAAATGTACAGACCGTATCGGCCATCGAGACTGTTGACAGAGGATATAAAACAATAGTAGCCTCGCCATTCCACATGCCGCTTAAGGATACACCCTGTGTAAACTGTGGTCAATGTATCGTTGCCTGCCCTGTAGGCGCATTGCGGGAGAAAAACTCTACAGATAAGGTTTGGGAAGCTTTAAACAATAAAGATCTTCATGTTGTAGTTCAAACGGCTCCCGCTGTCAGAGCGGCAATAGGAGAAGAATTCGGATATCCGATCGGAACCCCTGTTACAGGAAAGATGGTTGCTGCGCTGAAGAAACTAGGTTTTGCGAAAGTATTCGATACCGATACTGCAGCCGACCTTACGATAATGGAAGAAGGAACCGAATTGGTTGACAGGATTAAAAACAACGGCGTTCTTCCTATGATTACTTCCTGCAGCCCCGGATGGATAAAATTCTGCGAGCATTTCTATCCTGATATGCTTGATAATTTGTCAACCTGTAAATCACCCCAGAACATGTTCGGAGCCGTGCTTAAATCCTACTATGCCGAAAAGATGGGAATAGATCCGGCCAAGATATTTGTCGTATCAGTTATGCCGTGTACGGCTAAAAAGTTTGAGGCAGAAAGACCTGAATTGGCTTCGACCGGTTATCCGGATGTTGACGAGGTCATTACGACCCGTGAACTTGTGCAAATGATCAGGGAATCCGGAATTGATTTCAGAAATCTTGAAGATGAAGAATTCGATGATCCTATGGGCGAAGCAACCGGCGCAGGCGTTATTTTCGGCGCTACCGGCGGTGTTATGGAAGCGGCTCTAAGAAGCGTGCCTTACCTGCTTACAGGTAAAGATGATGATAATATAGACATTAATGTGGTACGTGGCACGGACGGGATTAAAGAGGCCGAACTGGAAGTTGCCGGCATAAAAATTAAGGCAGCTGTTGCCCATGGCCTTGGTAACGCAAGAAAGCTTCTGGATAAGGTGAAGGCAGGAGAGGCTGAGTATCATTTCATAGAGATAATGGCATGTCCGGGCGGATGTGTCTGCGGAGGCGGACAGCCGATTCAGCCTGCTAGTGTTAGAAATGAGATCAACCTGATGGCTGAAAGGGCCAAGGCTCTTTACCAGGAAGATCAGAACCTTACTTACAGAAGATCTCATCAAAATCCCGGAGTCCTGAAAATGTATGAGGAATACTTTGAAAAGCCGGGCGGACATAAAGCGCATAAACTGTTGCATACACACTATGTAGCCCGTGAGATTTATCCCGAGGAATAAACAAAAATAAATCATCAAACAAGCCACTCGCATGAAACGAGTGGCTTGTATATTGTCATATGATGATTTAAACTGGATTGTGATGATTTATTTGCTTCGGAGGATTTGACATGACATTTGATATCGTACTTAAGCAAGTACAGATACTTTTTATTATTCTTGGCACAGGTTATGCCGGAGGCAAGTTCGGGATCCTGGACTCAAACGGGACTAAAAAGCTTTCTGAAGTTCTTCTGTATATTTCATCGCCCATGCTTGTATTAAGCTCATTCTTAATTGAATATTCCAGGGAACGTCTTATAAATATAATCTGGGTAGTAGTATTTTCAGTATCCACTTTTATAATCGCCATATATCTGTCAAAACTAATCTACGGAAGATTCAGCGAAAAGACAGCAGTTATGCTTAGATATACAGCCATATTCTCAAACTGCGGGTATATAGGCTTGCCTCTTATGAAGGCCGTTTATGGCGATGAAGGCGCTTTTTATGGGGCTTTCTATGTCGTGATATTCCAGATTTTTCTTTGGACCTACGGATATATAATGTTTGGAACCAAGGATACAAAAGGCAATACAATAAAAAGGGTATTGACAAGACCGACAATTATTGCCGTTTTTATAGGCACAATAGTATTCCTGTTTCAAATTCCAATTCCTTTGACGGTTGGAAAGGCAATAAAAGCTGTGGGAGACATGACTATGCCTTTATCAATGCTGATAGTGGGAGGAGTTATGAGTACGGCTAAACTGACGGCTATGTTCAATGACTGGAAGGTGTATCTTTCCTCATCTGTGAGATTATTATTTATGCCGGTGCTGGCCTTTTTGATATCAAAACTGGCAGGAGTGCCGTCTTTGCCGGCAAAGATCACAGTTACGGCCCTGGCCATGCCGGTGGCAGCCAACACAACGATTTTTTCCGAAATGTTTGACAAGGATTCCGTTTTTGCATCAAAATGCGTTGCGGTCTCAAGCCTGTTATCAATAATTACGATTCCTTTGATAATAGGATGGGTAGCCTCGTATGTTTAAGGAACCGGTTTTAAGTGTTAATAGGCACGAAAGCAAATCATCCGAAAAAATTGCAGGTGCAGAAAGTTAAATTAAAGAAATATTTATAAAATTTGATAATTGATATATTTCGCGATTGAATATGCCTTTTAAGATGATATAATATAGCAAGTAACAAGCTGTCCTTCACGGCAATAGATTGCCAGGCAGACTTATGATATAATAAAAAAATATCAGAAAATACGCAATATATAAGTATTGGAGTTGATTTTTGGTGGAAAGAACGGAAATAAAAACCCTGAACCAGTCACATAAAGAACTGGAAGGTAAGGAAGTCCTTGTATGTGGCTGGGTACGCAGTATAAGAGACACAAAGACATTTGGGTTCATCGAATTAAATGACGGTTCATATTTTAAGAATCTTCAGGTGGTTTATGATGACAGCCTGGATAATTTCACCGAGATTAGCAAGTTAAATATAGGAAGCGCCATACGGGTAAGGGGATATGTGGTGGAAACTCCCCAGGCAAAACAGCCGTATGAAGTCAGGGCTACGGCCGTGGAGATAGAAGGAGCTTCAAGTCCTGATTATCCACTGCAAAAAAAACGTCATTCATTTGAGTTCTTAAGAACTATTGCGCATCTTC
>JAAYFU010000031.1 GCA_012728095.1 Clostridiaceae bacterium | reverse complement strand
GATGTTATAGGGGATCTTAACTCCCGTCGGGCCAAGATTGAAGGTATGGAGACTATTGCAGGGGCACAAAATATTCATGCGTTTGTTCCTCTTTCCGAGATGTTCGGATATGCTACTGACCTGCGTTCCCGTACGCAAGGCCGCGCGGTATACACGATGCAGCCATCCCATTATGAACCTGTTCCTAAGAACATACAGGAACAAATGGCTGAGGGAAGAACTCCCGGGGCATAATACTGAAACTATTGAAACTATTGATTTTACTAATTAATAATTATATAATTTTGAATCATCAGGGATTCAAATGAAGGAGGTTTATTCCAAATGGCAAAGGCTAAATTTGAACGTACAAAGCCACATGTAAACATTGGTACAATCGGTCACGTTGACCATGGTAAGACTACTCTTACCGCTGCTATCACCAAGGTTCTTGCTCTAAGCAATCCTAACATTCAGGTTAAGGACTATGCGCAAATTGACTCTGCTCCTGAGGAAAAAGAAAGAGGCATTACCATCAATACATCACATGTTGAGTATGAGACAGCTAACCGGCACTATGCTCATGTTGACTGCCCTGGTCACGCCGACTATGTTAAAAACATGATCACTGGTGCAGCTCAGATGGATGGAGCTATTCTCGTTGTTTCGGCTGCTGACGGTCCTATGCCTCAAACCCGCGAACATATTCTCCTTTCTCGTCAGGTTGGCGTTCCAAGTATCGTTGTTTTCCTCAATAAATGCGATATGGTTGACGACGAAGAACTGATTGAGTTGGTAGAAATGGAGCTCAGAGAGTTGCTTAACGAGTACGAATTCCCTGGAGATGAAATACCCATTATCAGAGGTTCTGCATTGAATGCTCTCGAGTGCAGCTCCAATGATCCGAATGCTCCTGAATATGCTTGTATTCATGAGCTTATGAAAGCCGTAGACGAATACATTCCAACACCGACACGTGCTACTGATCTTCCTTTCTTAATGCCGGTCGAGGACGTTTTCACCATCACTGGTCGTGGAACCGTTGCTACCGGTAGAGTAGAGAGAGGAACCCTTAAAGTCGGCGACGAAGTTGAAATCGTTGGTTTGACAGACGAATCCAAGAAGACAGTTGTAACCGGTGTTGAAATGTTCCGTAAGATCCTTGATCAGGCTGTTGCAGGCGATAACATCGGTGCGCTTCTCCGTGGTATTCAGAGAACCGAAATCGAAAGAGGTCAGGTTCTTGCTAAACCCGGTTCAATTACACCTCATACAAAGTTTACCGCACAGGTTTACGTTCTGACAGCCGCTGAAGGTGGCCGTTCCAAGCCATTCTTCTCAGGATACAGACCCCAGTTCTATTTCAGAACCACCGACGTTACAGGAAACATCAAACTTCCTGAAGGCGTTGAAATGTGCATGCCTGGTGACCACGTTACAATGGAAATAGAGCTAATTACTCCTATCGCTCTTGAAAAGGGTCTCAGACTTGCTATCCGTGAAGGCGGCAGAACCGTTGGTTCAGGCGCTGTTGTAGAGATTTTGGAATAATAGTCCTGCATCAATTGTAGGAGCAGAACAAAGAAAAATGTAATAGCTTTATGATATCGGCAGATAATCGTTCAGGTTGTCTGCCGGTTTTTCTTTATATACAGATTAAAGCCATGGCATGAAATATCCGTATGCGAAATCTTTCATAGTTTTTCATTCCAAATGCATTTCCTGTGAAATTATTTATTTTATTGTTGATTAAGCACTGTCAAAAATACTGGTTCTGTCTTAAGTTAAGGTTAATCAAATTAAACTGAATAAGTTTAGTTATACACATCCAGATTGTGGTATGTTATAACAATAGTAAATCTCTTTTTTTCACTTCAGTATTCTGTATTTAACAGCCACAATTTGTAAATTTATACTTAAAATACGACAAATAAAAATATATTGGTAAAAGTAACATTTGAAATCCATAAAAACCGACATTATAATATTATTTGCCGTTTATGCTAAGGCCTTAGAATATGAAAGGGTGATATACATGCCAAAGCAGAATAAGAATGACATAACCTACAGTATGCCTATGCTTCCGCTCAGGGGTATAGTGGTTTTCCCTAATATGATCCTCCATTTTGATGTAGGAAGACTGAAATCGATTAAGTCAATTGAAGAGGCAATGTTAAAGGATCAGATTATATTTTTGACAGCTCAAAAGGATCCTAACATAGAAGACCCGGAATTTGATGAGATCTATACTTTCGGCACGATCGCCCAAATAAAGCAATTGCTGAGACTGCCGGGAGATACGATTAGGGTATTGGTTGAAGGTATACAAAGAGCGAAAGTAACTAATTTTTTAACCAGCGAGCCTTTTTATAAAGTTGAAGTTAAGCCTGTAAAGTCAAAGGCTCTCCAGAGTGGCAGACCTGAAATACAGGCTCTTTCAAGGCAAGTGATTGAACATTTTGAGCAGTATGCGAAACTGTCTGGCAAGGTATCACCTGATGCAACATTTTCAATTACCAATATAAATGATTTGACACGCCTTCCCGATATTATTGCATCAAATATGGGAATATCAACTGAACTGAAACAGATGATACTGGAGGAATTGTCTCCGAAAAGGCGCCTGGAAAAGCTATTGGATATCCTAGCAAAAGAGAATGAAATTCTCGAGTTGGAAAAAAGCATCACATTTAAGGTTCGCCAGCAAATTGACAAAAGCCAGAAAGAGTATTATCTCCGCGAACAAATAAAAGCCATACAGAAGGAACTTGGCGTATCGACCGATACGACAACGGAGATTGATGAATACAGGGAAAGAATTGAAAAGGCCAATTTCAGTGAAGATGTCAGAGAAAAGGCATTAAAGGAATTGGGCAGGCTGGAGCGTATGCACTCATCTTCAGCCGAGAGCGGCGTAATACGCACCTATCTGGATATTTTGCTGGATATGCCATGGGGGAAAAAGACCGAAGAGAGGCTGGATATTAAATATGCTTCTGAAATACTTGACAGGGATCATTATGGTCTTGAAAAAGTAAAAGAAAGAATATTGGAATATTTAGCAGTCAGAAAAATGAAAAACGGGCTTCACGGACCAATCCTTTGTTTAGCCGGGCCTCCCGGTGTAGGTAAGACATCCATTGCCAAATCTATAGCCGAGGCTTTAAACAGAAGCTATGTAAGGATGTCATTGGGCGGAGTTAAGGATGAGGCCGAAATCAGGGGACACAGGAGAACTTATGTGGGATCTATGCCCGGAAGGATAATAAATGCGATTAGGCAGGCAGGAAGCTCTAACCCTCTTATTCTGCTTGATGAAATAGATAAAATGTCAAGTGACTTCAGGGGCGATCCGGCTTCGGCAATGCTTGAGGTTTTGGATACGGAGCAGAACAAAGAATTCAGGGATCACTACCTGGAAGTGCCCTTTGATTTGTCGGATGTCATGTTTATAACCACGGCAAACTATAAGGATGCCATACCCAGGCCTTTATTGGACAGAATGGAAGTTATAGATATATCAGGTTACACGGAGGAAGAAAAATTAAATATTGCTTCCAGGTATCTTGTGCCTAAGCAGTTGGAAATGCACGGTGTCAGCAAAAAGGTTGTAAGTTTTGACCAATCCGCTCTCAGAGAGATTATAGTTTATTACACCAAGGAAGCCGGCGTAAGAAATCTTGAAAGGCAGATTGCCACCGTTATAAGAAAGGCTATTACAAAGATAGTATCGGGAGAGAAGACTTCAGTCAGGATAACAAAGAATACGATTAAGAATTATTTGGGAGCTAGGATTTTCACATATGATAAAGCTGCTGAAAAAGATGAGATAGGCATTGTAAGGGGCCTTGCATGGACCCCAGTGGGAGGCGACACCATGCCGATAGAGGTTAACATAATGCCTGGGGAAGGCCAATTGGAACTTACAGGGCAATTGGGGGACGTAATGAAAGAATCAGCCCGAATAGCAAGGAGCTATATCCGCTCTGTTGCCGGTGAATATGGTATAGATACAGATTTTCACAAGAAGTATGATATCCATATTCACGTACCCGAGGGAGCTATTCCGAAAGATGGACCGTCGGCAGGCATAACCATTGCTACTGCTATGATATCAGCGCTTACAGGAATACCCGCGAGAAAGAGCGTGGCAATGACAGGGGAAATCACGCTGCGGGGCAGGGTTCTGGCGATAGGAGGGCTGAAAGAGAAGGTACTGGCTGCTCACAGGGCAGGAGTGGATACTGTTCTTATACCTTATGAAAACAAGAAAAACATTGAAGATATTCCCGAAAGCGTAAGGAAAGAAGTACGTTTGATACCCGTTTCCCACATGAATGAGGTAATCAGATACGCCCTTGTCAAGAAGCCGGAGGGAAAGAAGCCCGCCAGAACCAATAACAATGTTATCTTAAATCCAGCGGTTGAAGAAGCCGCCGTATCACTTGAGAATTAGACATAATAATAACAGCCAAAGTTTAAGAAAGGTTGCCTTGCTCTCCCAAAGGCAGCCTTTCTTGATATGTACATGATGATTGTTGTTGTCTCAAGAATCATGATATAATTGAGAGCAGGTTCTTTACCTGTTTTTTTATTTCTTAATACGAGTAATATCATCTTATTTTTTGGAGGAAGTATGCTATATATAAAAAATGCCAAGATTCTTACCATGGCGGATAAGAATTACGAAAACGGATTTATATCGGTAAAAGGTGGGAAAATATCAGGTATAGGCGATATGACCGATATTCCTGTCACCACAAGTGCAGATACGGTTATTGACGCGGCAGGAATGGTTCTTATGCCGGGCCTGATCGACAGTCATTGCCATATAGGTTTGGTTGAGGATTCAACAGGTTTTGAAGGGGATGATGTCAATGAAATGACTGACCCCGTTACCCCTCAGTTAAGGGCTATAGACGGTATTTATCATGGGGACAGGGAGTTTGAGGAGGCGCGCCAGAACGGTGTAACCACAGTAGTTACAGGACCCGGCAGTTCCAATGTTATCGGCGGTCAGTTTGCCGCGTTAAAGACTTACGGCCGGTCTGTGGACGAAATGGTAATAAAGGCGCCTTGCGCCATGAAAATTGCTTTTGGAGAAAATCCAAAGACAGTGTACCATGAGAAGCATCAGCTTCCTACTACCCGTATGGCTACAGCTGCGCTTTTAAGAGAGCAATTGTATAAAGCCAGGGATTATTTGGAAGCTCTTGAAAAATACCAGGAAGATAAAGAGGAAAATGACAAGCCTGAATATGATATTAAACTGGAATCCCTTATTCCTGTTATAAAAGGAGAATTGCCCGTTAAGGCGCATGTCCACCGGACTGATGATATATTTACAGCCATAAGGATCGCGAAGGAATTTAATTTGGATATGACGCTGGATCACTGTACCGAGGGCTGGCTTGTGGCAGATATATTAAAAGAAAGCGGTTATAATATCATAGTTGGACCTATTCTTACAGACAGGTCAAAAATCGAGCTGAAGAATCAAACCATGAAAGCTCCGGGGATTTTATCAAGGGCAGGTATTGATGTAGCGATAATGACAGATCATCCTTGCGTGTCGATACAGCATCTGATGTTATGCGCATCGCTGGCGGTCAGGGAAGGCATGGCGCCTGAGGATGCGCTGAAGGCAATTACAATTAACGCCGCAAAAAGTGTGAGGCTTGATAATCGAATAGGCAGCCTGGAAATTGGCAAGGATGCGGACATGGTATTATATACGGGGAATCCTTTAGATTATTCAAGCAAGGTAAAAATGACCTTTATCAACGGTCAAAAAGTATATGAAAACCAAGAAGGATAAAAAAGAATGCCAAGGGAAATACGAAAATTCACGACTCATTCCGAAAAAGAAACCTTCGAGCTGGGATACAGGATTTCCAGGGAATTAAAAGCCGGTGATACCATAAGCCTCGAAGGCGATTTAGGGACCGGAAAAACGGTTTTGACAAAAGGAATTGCCGCTGGTCTGGGTATCGGTAATCCGATAACAAGCCCTACTTTCACATTGGTAAATTCCTATGAGGGCAGATGTATACTGCACCACTTTGATGTATACCGGGTCGGTGATTCCGAAGAGCTCTTGGAAATAGGCTGGGAGGAATACTTCACCGACGATGCGATCTGCATAGTTGAATGGGGAGACAGAATCTCGGATATCCTGCCCGAAAACACAATTGTTATCAGGTTAGAGCGGGATGAAAGGGACTATGACAGCCGTATTATCACTATTGAAAAGGAGATATTGTAATGCTTACTCTTGCAGTTGACACATCAGGCCTTACCGCCTCATGCGCAGCAGTTGAGGACGGAAAGGTCGTAGCCGAGGTTTCAACAAAGCATGGCAAGACCCATTCGCAAAAAATACTTCCCATGATAAAAACCACTCTTTCAATGCTGGACAGAGATATGAAAGACGTGGATCTTTTCGCTGCTTCTATTGGTCCCGGATCTTTTACCGGATTGCGAATAGGTGTCGTTACAATAAAAGGACTTGCATATTCCCTGAAAAAACCCGCTTACGGAGTACCTACCCTGGACGCTCTCGCATATTCCATGCCCGACTTTAACGGTATTATTTCTCCAATGCTGGATGCCAGAAATAATCAGGTTTTTACTGCTTTTTACCAAAAATTGAACGGAAAAATGGAGAAACTAGGTCAGGATTCAGGTATCACAATCAAAGAATGGATAGATAAGGCAGGAGAATTTAACAAAGACATTATGATTCTTGGAGATGCGGCGGACATACATTTACCGATGCTGAAGGAAATCTTCGGCAATAAAATATTTTGCCCTCAGCTTGCCATGACATTCCCCAGGGCGTCCGCAACTGCGCTTCTGGCTGAAGAAGCTTTTCATAGTAATAATGTAATAACTGCATATGAGCTGGAACCCTTCTATCTTAGAAAATCGCAGGCTGAAAGGTTGAAGAACAGTCAAAAGAAATAAATTTTGAGGTATTTTTATGAGTTCGGGAAAACCTTTAATCCGCTTGATGGAGCTCAGGGACCTGGATGAAGTTTTGGAAGTTGAAAAGAGCTGTTTTAAAAGTCCCTGGACCAGGTGTATGTTCGAGGACGAGTTATATAACTCAAACGCGTATTATTATGTAATCGAGGTGGACGGGGAAATTGCAGGTTATGCGGGTTTCTGGAAAATTATTGACGAGGCTCACATAACAAACATAGCCGTACACTGCGACCACAGGCGCAGAGGATACGGAAGGATGCTCGTTAACACCTTGCTGGAAAAAGCAAAGGAACTGGGGATAATTGCCGTGACTCTTGAGGTAAGGGTAAGCAATTCAGCTGCGATTTCTTTGTATGAAAGCCTGGGTTTTGTATCATCCGGAGTTCGCCGCGGGTACTATTCCGACAATAATGAGGATGCCCTGATCATGTGGCTGAAGCTATAAATGATTTGATTTAATATAAAAAATAGTTTATATTTTAGATAACGAAAGCATAATTACCATAATAATCAAAAAATATAAAGGGATTGGGGATCGATGTATGAGTTACAGTGTTGAAAAGATTAAAAGTATGATTAAAAGCGGAAAAACAGCAATAGGTATTGAGCTGGGATCCACCAGGATAAAAACCGTATTAATCGGTGAAGATTATTACCCTATTGCATCGGGCAGCTATGATTGGGAAAACAGTTATATCAACAACATCTGGACCTACAGCATTGAGGAAATATGGGAAGGTTTGCAGGGCAGTTACAGAAGTTTGGCTGAAAATGTGAAAGAGAAGTACGATACCGTAATTGAGACAGTGGGTTCTATCGGTATAAGTGCAATGATGCACGGTTATATGGTATTCGACAAAAATGATAAACTTTTGACACCGTTCCGTACATGGCGAAATAATATAACCGGGGAAGCTTCTGAGAAATTAACATATTTGTTTAATTACCCGATTCCGCAAAGATGGAGCATTGCCCATCTATATCAGGCCATACTCAATGATGAGGAGCATGTTCCGCAAATAACCTTTATGACCACCCTGGCAGGGTATATCCACTGGAAACTAACCGGTCAGAAGGTTTTAGGCGTCGGCGAGGCTTCCGGCATGTTCCCCATTGACCTTAAAACAAAGAATTATGACAAAAAAATGATAGATATGTTCAACCAGCTGATCAGTCATAAGAATTATCCATGGAAACTTGAAGACGTTCTTCCCGGAGTTCTGCTTGCCGGACAACAAGCCGGGACACTGACACCCGAGGGGGCAAAACTTCTGGATACATCAGGAAATTTGAAACCCGGTATTCCTTTCTGTCCGCCTGAAGGAGATGCAGGAACCGGAATGGTGGCGACCAACAGTATTGCTGTCAGAACAGGAAACGTATCCGCAGGTACATCGGTCTTCGCCATGATTGTTTTGGAAAAGGAATTATCAAAAGCATATTCGGAAATAGACCTTGTAACCACTCCCGATGGTAACCTGGTTGCCATGGTTCATTCCAATAACTGCACATCCGATTACGATGCATGGATTGCTCTCTTTGGTGAAGCCTGCAAGGCATTGGGCATGGAAATTCCAAAGCCGAAATTGTATGACACCCTGTTGGGAATGGCATTAAAGGGAGATCCCGACTGCGGCGGTCTGTTGTCATACGGGTATATTTCAGGAGAACATATAACCAACTTCGAGGAAGGTCGCCCGTTGTTTGTCCGTTCATCCAATTCTAATTTTAACCTGGCCAATTTCATGCGCGTAAATCTTTTTACTGCGTTGGGCGCGTTGAGAACAGGCCTTAATATCCTTTTTGAAAAAGAAAATGTAAAAGTCGATGTTATCCGTGGACACGGAGGCTTTTTCAAGACAAGGGACGTTGGTCTGAAGATTATGGCTGCCGCAACAACGGTGCCGGTTTCTGTTTTGGAGACCGCCGGTGAGGGCGGCGCCTGGGGTATAGCTTTGCTTGCTTCATATATGGCGAACAAAGCGGAAGGAGAATCCCTGGCTGATTTCCTGAACAAGATTTTCGAAGGAAAGTCCGGAGCGACTGTGGAACCGGATCCTACAGATGTAAAGGGATTTGATGAATTCATGAAGAGATATACCCAGGGTCTTGAGATAGAAAGGGCGGCGGTGAAATATTTAAAATAAGCGCCGGCCAAAGGCAAAACTTAATCTGAAAACCATTTAGAATTTAACAGTAGTTAACACCCTCGCTGTTTCATATTTTATCATTGTGGTAGATAAAATGATATTAATAAAAACAGGGGGTGTTTTTTTATGCCGGTAGCACCGCTCAGCGCAAACCAATTAAGGAGAAAATGCGACCCTTCAGTTTTTAATTTTCAGGACACCTCTTTTCTAACCCCGTCCAGAGGTCTCATCGGACAGCAAAGGGCTGTAGAAGCCACAGAATTCGGACTTAGCATCCAGTATGACGGATATAATCTGTATATGGCGGGCGAGCCTGGGGTGGGCAAAACTCGTTATGCGCTGGAATGTGCTCAACGTCAGGCCAGATACATGCCAACCCCTGACGATTGGTGTTATGTATATAATTTTGAAGATTCCAACAGGCCAAAGGCAATAAACCTCCCTGCCGGCATGGGCAAGGAATTTAAGAAGGATATGGAGGATTTTGTAAAAGTCATAGAGCAGGAAATATCCAAAGCCTTTGACGGAGAAGAATATGAAGAAGAACGTTCAAGGATTATAAAAGTATTCCGTGATAAAAAAGACGAGTTGGTTTTAAAACTTAGCAATCAGGCGTCAGAACGCGGATTCAGGGTAAAGCTTGCCAATTCCGGCGTATATTTTATGCCGATTATTGACGGTGAACCATTAAGCGAGGAAGATTTCAGAGCACTGGACGAAGAGACAAAAATCGAGTTGTCTAAATCATCTGAAGCTCTTCAGAAAGAAACTGCCGAGACAATCAGGAAAATAAGGGAATTGGAGATGGACGCAGAGAATGCCATACAGGAATGGGAACATCAAATTGCACTTTATGCGGTAGGCATACATATTGAAGATCTGAAGAACAAGTACAATGAATATCCTTTAATCATATCTTATTTAGACGCTGTCAGGGAAGATATACTCATGAATATAGAAGAACTTGCAGGCCCCCGTTATTCAGACGAACAGCAAAACATAGTGACACAATTCCTGATGAAAAAGGGTGGAGAAGACAATCCCTATTCACGGTACAAGGTGAATCTCCTCGTTGATAACAGCCGTCTCCGCGGAGCGCCTGTAATAGTTGACTACAACCCCACTTATTACAATTTGATGGGTCGATGTGAATACGAAAATGAACTGGGAACCATGATTACTGATTACACTTTGATAAAACCCGGGCTTTTTCACCAGGCCAACGGAGGCTTCCTGATCCTCCAGATTAATGATGTAATATCCAATCCCCAGGCATTCGAAGCTATTAAACGAACTTTAAAAACAAGACAGATAGTAATAGAGAACATAAAAGAACAAATGGGACTTGTGGCCGTATCGGCTTTAAAGCCCGAACCTATACCCGTCAATGTGAAGATAATTTTTGTGGGGAGCCCTGAGATTTATCATATTCTTTATAATTATGACAGGGATTTTAAGAAGTTTTTTAAAATAAAAGCCGATTTTGATGATCACATGGATTGGAACGATGAAAATGTCCAGCGCCTTGCTCAATACATAGGAGCCTTTTGCAGAAAGGAAGGCGTTAAGCATTTTGACAGAACGGGAGTGGCGGAGGTTGTCAATTACAGCTCATGGATTGTGCAGGATCAAAACAAGCTTACCACACGTTTCTCCGAAATAGTAAATATCCTGGGGGAAGCGGGGACATGGGCGAATATAGAAGGAAGCCCGATTGTTTCCGAACGACATGTAAAGAAAGCCATCGCGGAAAAGAAAAAGCGTTCCAATAAATACCATAAAGAACTGTTGGAACTCATCCGTGAGGGGACTTTGCTGATTGATACCGATGGTTATAAAGTGGGACAAATTAACGGTCTTGCGGTTGTCAATTTAGGGGATTACACTTTTGGCAAACCCAGCCGTATTACTGCAGCCACCTACATGGGTAAAACCGGAATATTGGATATAGAACGCGAAGCGGAGACCGGCGGAACTACACATTCCAAGGGTGTGCTTATACTTAGCGGCTATATAGGCAAGAAGTATGCACAGGAAAAACCGCTGTCTCTTGCGGCAAGCATATGTTTTGAACAGCTTTACAGCGGGATAGAGGGAGACAGCGCATCCTCCGCCGAATTATTCGCCATCCTCTCCAGCTTATCCGAGCTGCCGGTATACCAGGGCCTTGCCGTAACCGGATCGGTTAATCAAATGGGTGACATCCAGCCTATTGGCGGGACCACTTTTAAAATTGAAGGATTCTTTGAAATATGCAAAATCAACGGACTTACCGGGAAACAGGGTGTAATAATTCCTTATCAGAATATAAAAAACCTGGTATTATCGGATGAGGTAGTGGAAGCAGTCGAAAAAGGACTTTTTCACATATATCCCATCAAGACGGTGGATGAAGGTATAGAGCTATTAACCGGGGTTCCTGCCGGGGAAAAGCTGCCGGACGGCACATACCCGCCGGGAACGGTAAATGACAGGGTATACAAAAAGTTGCATTATTTTGCCGAAACCACGGCGAAATATTTGTGAGAAACCTTGCACCTGCCTATTATGTAATCCTGAGCAGGCGCATCCCCCTTATGTCATCCTGAGCGAAGCGCAGCATAGTCGAAGGATCTTATTTCAGTAATTGGGCGGATGCGCGATTCTCATTTCAAACGCCTTTAAGCACGTATGTATAAAAGATCAATATCGCCGTTTTTTGACATTCCTCCGTTTGCGCTCCGTCATGTCCCGGTTGAGAGGTCTTCTCTCACAGGTCGCTCATACATTTCAATAATGTTACCGCTTATTGTTCATTCCTCCGAAGCAGATCGGCTTATCTCAATGATAAACCATGGACCCGCCTTATTTATGTAATGCTGAATTTATGAAAAACTTTATAAAAAAGTGCTTGCATTCATTTACAGGTTGATATATAATATCACTTGCTGTGACATGGCATACGATGAAGCTGCAGATGGCAGGTGAAATAGACTGGGAACTGCAGTGGAGAATGTCCGATTCCAAGAAACCGGGCGACAAGTCATTGTACATCATACATGCAGAACTTTTGGCGTGTTTGTAATGTAGCCCAGGTGTATAACCTTTGGGCTTTTTATATGGGAAAGTATGAAACACCCGGCAGTGTGGTACATGAAAAGCTTGTTGCGCCAACAAATTGTAACTCAAGGAGGATTGTGTATGGCGAACAAACAGAAGATCAGAATAAGACTGAAAGCTTTTGATCATCAGATTATTGATCAGTCAGCTGAAAAAATTGTCGAGACAGCAAAGAGAACTGGTGCCAAGGTTTCCGGGCCGGTTCCGCTCCCGACAAAAAGGGAAGTAATTACGATATTGAGAGCTCCTCACAAGTATAAGGATTCTCGTGAGCAGTTCGAGATTAAAACTCACAAAAGGCTCATTGATATTCTTATGCCTACACCGAAAACAGTAGACGCTCTTATGAGACTGGATCTACCGGCCGGTGTGGACATTGAAATTAAGCTGTAAAAGAAAAAGAATGTTAAGTTCGGGTAAAACCGAACCAATGACAGGAGGTAATATAAGACATGAAGAAATGTATGATTGGAAGAAAGATAGGCATGACACAAGTCTTTACCGAAGACGGTGTAATGGTCCCGGTAACTGTTATACTTGCAGGTCCCATAACGGTTATACAGAAAAAAACCGTGGAAGTTGACGGATACAATGCAGTAAAATTCGGGTTTGAAGACATTTCCGAAAAGAAGGTCAACAAGCCTATGAAGGGCCAGTTCGAAAAAGCCGGTGTTTCTCCCAAGAGAGTTTTGAGAGAATTTAAGGTGGATGATATCTCCGCATACGAAGTAGGAAAAGTATTTAAGGTTGAAGAAATGTTTGAAGCTGGTGACAGGGTTGATGTTTCCGGTATTTCGAAAGGTAAAGGTTTCCAGGGCACCGTAAAAAGATTCCGTACCGCTCGCGGTCGTATGTCACACGGTTCCGGATATCACAGGGGTATTGGTTCAATGGGCGCCAACTTAGACCCGAGCCGTATTTTTAAAGGCAAGAAGATGCCCGGTCGCATGGGTGCTGAAAAGGTAACGGTTCAGAATCTCGCTGTAGTCAGAGTTGACGCCGAGAGAGGTCTGCTCCTTGTAAAAGGCGCAGTTCCCGGACCAAAAGGCGGCCTCCTTGTGATTAAGAATTCGGTCAAGGCGAAATAAAGAGGACTTATTCGGAAGGAGGAGAACGAGATGCCAAAAGTAGATGTTTACAATATAAGCGGCCAGAAGGTCGGCGATATAGATTTAAGTGATGATATCTTTGCGGTAGAAATAAATACAGTTGCAATGCACAGCGCGGTAGTGAATTATCTCGCTAATGCAAGGCAGGGAACGCAATCAACAAAGACCAAAGCAGAGGTTAGAGGCGGCGGGAAAAAGCCATGGAGACAAAAAGGCACAGGCCGTGCGCGCCATGGAAGTATCCGCAATCCGCAATGGACAGGCGGCGGCGTTGCTTTAGGTCCAAAACCCAGAAGCTACAAATACACACTGCCTAAGAAGGTTAAGAGACTTGCTCTTAAGAGCGCTCTTACCAGCAAGGTTGTTGATAACGATATGATAGTACTGGATGATCTTAAGCTCGAAGCCATTAAAACCAAGGAAATGGTTAATGTCCTTAATAATCTCAAGGTTGATTCCACAGCTTTAATAGTACTTCCCGAAGTTGACAGAAACGTAGTTTTATCCGCAAGGAATATTGAGGGAGTAAAAACAACCACGGCAAACAGCATCAACACTTACGATATTTTAAAGTATAAAAAGTTTATCGTAACAAAGGACGCCGTATCCAGGATTGAGGAGGTGTACGCATAATGAAGTTCTCAGAGGATATTCTCATTCGGCCGTACATTACCGAGAAAACAAATGCTGAAGTTGCAGAAGGCAAGTACACCTTCATAGTTGACAAGAAGGCTACCAAAACCCAAGTTAAACAGGCTGTTGAAAAGCTTTTTGGAGTTAAGGTTTTGTCAGTTAACACTGTTATTTATGAAGGTAAAGAAAAAAGACAGGGAGTTCATGTAGGTAAGACCGCGTCTTTCAAAAAAGCTATCGTTAAAATCGACACGGATCCTAAGCCTATATCATATGCGACAAAAGGCGGAAAGATTGTTACAACTTCGAAGAAGTACAAGACTTCTATTGATGAATTCGGAGTAGCACAATAATGCATTAATAACCGATATATCGGAAATATAGGCCTCACAGTCAGCCTGAGAACGATATACCGGCATATATTAAAGGAGTGGAAGAAATGGCAATTAAAAAGTATAATCCAACATCTCCTGCAAGAAGATTCATGACTGTATCTACATTTGAGGAGATTACTAAGAAGGCGCCGGAGAAGAGCCTTCTGGCTCCGCTGAAAAAAAGTGGAGGAAGAAACTCCTATGGAAGGATTACCGTTCGTCACCATGGCGGCGGCGCAAAACAAAAATATAGAATTATCGACTTTAAACGTGATAAGGACGGAATCCCGGCAAAGGTTTCCGCAATTGAGTATGATCCTAACAGAACCGCTCGTATAGCTCTTCTTGTTTACGCAGACGGCGAAAAGCGATACATTCTGGCGCCGAATGGTCTTAAAGTAGGAGATACTGTTTATTCAGGAGAAAATGCTGATATTAAGGTCGGCAATGCGATCCCTTTGGAGTATATTCCTGTGGGTACCGTAATTCATAATATTGAGTTGAAACCCGGCAAGGGTGGCCAACTGGTAAGGTCAGCCGGAAATGAAGCCCAATTAATGGCTAAAGAGGGCGGATATGCACAGGTAAGACTGCCATCAGGCGAAGTCAGGAAGATTGATATTCGCTGCAAGGCTACAATTGGCCAGGTCAGCAATATTGAGCATGAAAACATTTCTATAGGAAAAGCCGGCAGAAAACGCTGGATGGGAATAAGACCGACCGTTCGTGGAGTTGTTATGAATCCCTGTGATCATCCTCATGGCGGCGGTGAAGGTAAATCTCCTATTGGTATGCCAAGTCCGGTTACCCCGTGGGGAAAACCTACGCTTGGTTACAAAACCCGCAAGAAGAATAAACCAAGCAACAGTCTCATTGTAAAGAGACGTAAGTAAGATGGAAGAAGGAGGTTGGAAACGTGAGCAGATCACTTAAAAAGGGACCCTACGTTGATCAAAAACTCTTGAAAAGAATTGAAGAAATGAACGAAAAAAACGAGAAAAAGGTTTTGAAAACTTGGTCACGTGCCTCCACCATCTTCCCGCAGATGGTTGGGCATACCATTGCTGTTCATGACGGACGTAAACATGTTCCGGTATTTATAACTGAAGAAATGGTTGGTCACAAGCTGGGTGAGTTTGCTCCCACCCGTACTTACAGGGGGCACAACAAGGGAGAAAAGACCAGTAAACTCAAGGGTTAAGAGACTCTTATTCGGAAGGAGGAAATGACTTGGGCAGGAAAGTAATGTCAAAAGATGAGCTCCTTGAAAAGAAGGAGGAGCTTCTTGAACAATATGGAAAGACCCGCAGGAAGGCAGACAGGCTTCCGATTCTTACCAAGAAAGAGCGTAAGATCCTGGGAATCGGTAAGGATGAAGGAAGAGCAGTAGTAAGATATGCAAGGGTTTCATCCAGAAAAGCGAAACTGGTTATTGATTTAATCAGAAATAAAGATATTGACGAGGCTTACGGCATATTGAAATACATGCCGAGAAACGCATCCGAGATTCTTTACAAACTGCTGAAATCAGCAGAAGCGAACGCGGTTAACAACAATCAGCTCAACAGAGACAACCTCTATATATCTGAGGTATATGCTGAAGAGGGGCCAACCCTTAAGAGAATAATGCCAAGAGCGCAAGGCAGGGCATTTCGTATAAGAAAAAGGACCAGTCATATAACGCTGGTACTTAAGGAAAGGGCTAAATAGGAGGTTGTAAAATGGGCCAAAAAGTAAATCCGCATGGACTTAGAATAGGAATTATCAAAGACTGGGATACAAAATGGTATGCCAGCTCCAAGGACTTCAGCAGTTTTCTGATTGAGGATGTAAAGCTGCGTAGGTATATTAAAAACAAGCTTTATATAGCAGGTATTGCAAGGATTGAAATTGAACGTGCAGCAAACAAGATCAAGATTAATATTCATACCGCTAAGCCTGGTATTGTGATAGGAAAGCAGGGAGCAGGAATTGAAGCTCTTCGGGCAGAGCTGGAGAAAATGACCGGTAAGAGTGTGCTTCTTAATATCACGGAAATTAAAAACCCTGATTTGGTTGCACAACTGGTTGCAGAGAATATCGCCGCTCAGCTGGAGAAACGTGTTTCTTTCCGCCGTGCTATGAAACAGGCAATGTCAAGGACTATGAAGGCTGGTGCCAAGGGTATTAAAACCATGGTATCAGGAAGACTTGGCGGAGCGGAAATAGCTAGAACTGAGCATTATGCAGAGGGTACGATTCCTCTCCAGACACTACGCGCCGATATTGACTATGGTTTTGCTGAAGCAAACACCACATATGGTAAAATAGGCGTTAAAGTCTGGATTTATAAGGGTGAAGTCCTTCCCGCCAAAAAGAAGGAGAAAAAGGAAGGAGGAGACAAGTAATATGTTAATGCCGAAGAGGGTTAAATATAGAAAAGTTCAAAGAGGTCGTATGACCGGTAAAGCAACGCGTGGTAACGTTGTATCGGATGGCGAATTTGGTTTGCAGGCGCTGGCTCCGGCATGGATTACCAGCAATCAGATTGAAGCCGCCCGTATAGCTATGACCCGTTTTGTAAGAAGGGGCGGAAATGTCTGGATAAAGATTTTCCCGGATAAACCGGTTACAAAGAAACCCGCTGAGACTCGTATGGGTTCCGGTAAAGGTTCTCCTGAGTACTGGGTAGCGGTAGTTAAGCCCGGACGCGTTCTCTTCGAAATCGCGGGGGTACCCGAGGAACAAGCAAGAGAAGCATTGAGGCTTGCATCCCACAAATTGCCCGTGAAGTGCAGAATAATTGCACGTGGGGAAGAGGTAGGTGTAGAGAATGAAGGCGTCTGAATTGAAAGCACTTAGGGAAAAGACACGCGAAGAGCTTGACCAGGAGCTCAATGAACTGAAAGCCGAGTTGTTTAAACTTAGATTCCAGCATGCTACAAGTCAGCTTGAGAATCCGATGAAACTTAAGGAATGTAAGAAAAATATTGCAAGAGTTAAAACAATAATTCGTGAAATGGAACTTGGAATTAATAGAAAGTAAGAGGCTTATAGCCGTTTTACCCGGAAGGAGGTTTGTTCCGCGTGGCAGACAGAGGTAACAGAAAAACCAGGATTGGTAAAGTCGTAAGCGATAAAATGGATAAAACTATTGTAGTGGCTGTAGAAAACAGTGTTAAACATCCTTTGGTTAAAAAGATCATAAAAAGGACTTATAAACTCAAAGCTCACGATGAGAATAATGAATGCAAAATAGGCGATCGTGTACTAGTTATGGAAACCAGACCTTTAAGTAAGGAAAAGAGATGGAGACTGGTCAAGATCATAGAGAAGGCGAAGTAAAGGAGGCGTTGGGATATGATTCAGGCAGAAACCAGGTTAAAATCTGCTGATAACACTGGCGCCAAGGAATTGTATTGTATTAAGGTCCTGGGTGGCAGTAAAAGAAAATATGCCAATATCGGCGATGTAATTGTTTGTTCGGTTAAAAATGCAACACCCGGCGGTGTTGTTAAAAAGGGCGAAGTTGTTAGAGCCGTAATAGTTAGAAGTGTGAAAGGATTAAAAAGACCTGATGGTTCAACCATCCGTTTTGACGAGAATGCGGCTGTGATTCTGAAAGAGGACGGAAGCCCGAGAGGAACCCGTATTTTTGGTCCGGTAGCGAGAGAATTAAGAGACAAGAATTACATGAAGATCATCTCTTTGGCTCCGGAAGTATTGTAAGGAAGGAGGCTTGACAAAATGGCCAAAGTACACGTCAAAAAAGGTGATATGGTTTACGTCTTGAATGGCAAGGACGGCGGAAAGAAAGGGAAAGTACTTTCTGTTCTACCGTCTGAGGGCAAGGTTCTTGTAGAGGGCGTGAATATTATTTCAAAGCATGTTAAGCCAAATCCTAGCAAGGGGTTAAACGAAGGCGGAATTATCCATCAGGAAGCACCGATTTATGCTGCTAAGGTAATGTTGATTTGTAAACATTGCGGAAGGCCTACCAAAGTCGGTAAGAGAATCCTGGATAACGGTTCAAAAGCCCGAGTCTGTAAGAAATGCGATGCAGTTATAGACATAATCGGGAAAGGTAAGGAGTAATCCTTAAGGAGGTTGACGAGACATGCCAAGATTGCTTGACAAGTATAAAAATGAAGTTGCGCCGGCTCTACAGAGCAAGTTTAACTATAAATCACCCATGCAGATTCCTAAGCTCGTTAAAGTAGTAATCAATATGGGCGTGGGAGAAGTAAAGGACAATCCCAAAGCCATTGAAACAGCAGCAAACGAGATAGCAGCGATTACAGGGCAAAAAGCGGTTGTCACAAAAGCGAAGAAATCAGTTGCGGCATTTAAGGTTCGTGAAGGAATGAGCATAGGATGCAAGGCCACACTTCGCGGTAACCGCATGTATGAGTTTGTTGACAAATTATTTAATATAGCTCTTCCCAGAGTTAGGGACTTTAGAGGAGTTAATCCCGATTCCTTTGACGGCAGAGGCAACTTTACACTGGGTATAAAGGAACAATTGATATTCCCGGAAATTGACTACGATAAGGTTGACAGGATCCATGGAATGGATATCACATTTGTTACAACAGCCAAGACCGATGAAGAAGCAAAGGAATTGCTGACACTTCTCGGGATGCCGTTCAGAAGGAGCTAAAGGAGGTAATTGATATGGCTAAAAAGTCCATGATTATAAAGCAGCAAAGAAAGCCGAAGTTTTCCACCAGGTATTATAATCGCTGCAAGCTCTGCGGCAGACCTCACGCATATATGAGGAAGTTCGGCATTTGCCGTCTTTGCTTCAGAGACTTAGCATATAAAGGCCAAATACCAGGTGTTAAAAAGGCAAGCTGGTAAGAGGAGCGAAAGGAGGTCTGTAATAATGCATGCAACGGACGTAATTGCAGATATGCTTACTAGGATAAGGAATGCCGCAAATTCAAAACATCAGACTGTGGATATTCCGGCATCAAACCTTAAGAAGCAGATTGCGAAGATTTTGCTTGACGAGGGTTATATCAAGGATTTTATTGAAATAGACGACAAAAAACAGGGAATTATCAGGATAACGCTCAAGTACACGGATAACAAGAAGAGTGTTATTACCGGGATTAAAAGAATCAGCAAGCCCGGTTTGAGAGTTTATGCTCAGAAGGACGATATTCCGAAGGTTCTTGGCGGATTAGGCATAGCAATTATATCTACATCCAAGGGTGTTATGACTGATAAAGCTGCAAGAAAGCTCGGAATAGGCGGAGAAATTCTTGCATTCGTATGGTGATAAACTGCTTTAAAAATAGACGTTAATATGTCAATAGCAGGTTTTAAATAAGTATATGTAATAGTTCCTGAAAAAAGTGTTTGTCCCGCTTGCGGTTAAACACTCACAATATAAGGACTGGAGGTTAAAAAACTATGTCACGTATAGGAAGAATGCCGATTGTAATACCGGCAGGCGTGGATGTAAAGCTTGACGGCAATAATATTACGGTTAAAGGGCCTAAAGGGACTCTAAGCTCAAGCTTTCACAAAAACATGACTATTGAAAAAGAAGGCAATACAATAATTGTTAAACGTCCTAATGATGAAAAGGAAAACAGAGCTCTTCACGGACTTACCCGTTCGCTTATCAATAACATGGTAATTGGCGTAACAAAGGGATTTGAAAAAAGTCTGGAAATTGCCGGTGTAGGTTTCAGAGCGCAGAAGCAAGGCAAAAAGCTTATTCTGAATATTGGATTCTCACATCCGGTTGAAATAGAAGAGCCAAATGGCATAACAATTGAAGTGCCCTCTCCAAATAATATTATCGTAAAGGGCGCGGATAAACAGCTTGTCGGTGAAGTTGCCGCACAAATACGTAAAAAGCGTCCACCCGAACCGTATAAAGGCAAGGGTATCAAATATTCTGATGAGGTTGTCATCCGTAAGGAAGGCAAAGCCGGCGCTAAAGGCAAAGGTTAAGTGAAAGGAGTGAGTGTCAGATGATTAAGCCTATTGATAAGAATAAGGTCAGACTCCGTAAGCATGCGCGAGTTCGCAAAAAAATAAAAGGTACCCCGGAAAGACCTCGCCTTTGTGTCTTTAGGAGTTCAAAACATATATATGCCCAGATTATCGATGATGTTAGCAGCACCACTCTGGTTGCAGCTTCCACTTTGGATGAAGCTCTCAAAGGAAAGCTGAATTATACCGGTAATAAAGAAGCCGCAAGAGAGGTAGGAAAGCTTATCGCGACAAAAGCGATCGAAAAGGGTATTAAGAACGTTGTCTTTGACAGAGGCGGCTATCTTTATCACGGAAGAGTAAAGGAACTCGCAGACGGCGCCAGAGAAGCCGGGCTTGAGTTTTGATCACATCCTAAAGTAAAAGGAGGGGAACAAATTGCAGAAAATTGATCCAAGCACTCTGGACCTTAAAGAAAAGGTTGTGAATATCGGTCGTGTCACCAAGGTCGTTAAAGGTGGTAGGAACTTCAGATTCAGCGCACTTGTTGTGGTTGGAGATGAAAACGGTCATGTAGGAGTAGGAAGTGGGAAAGCTACAGAAATTCCGGATGCTATTCGTAAAGGAATAGAGGATGCAAAGAAGAACCTTATTTTTGTTCCAAGGGTTGGAACCACGATTCCTCATGAGGCAATAGGGGAATTCGGAGCAGGAAAGGTATTGCTGAAACCAGGCAAGGAAGGTACCGGTGTTATTGCCGGCGGGCCTGTCAGAGCGGTCCTGGAGCTTGCCGGAATCAGTGATATATATACGAAATCATTAGGCTCAAATAATCCGACAAATATGGTTCGCGCTACTATAGACGGTCTTTCCCAGTTAAAGACGGTAGAAACGGTAGCGAAGCTAAGAGGCAAAACCGTTGAGGAAATCTTAGGATAGGAGGTAGCTTTCATGGGCAATTTGAAAATAACTCTAAAGAAGAGTACAATAGCATCCAAAGAAGATCAGAAGGCTACTGTAATTGCCCTTGGTCTTCGCAAAATAGGGCAAAGCGTTATACAGAAAGACAACGCCCAGATACGTGGTATGATCAATAAAGTATCACACCTGGTTGAAGTTGAAGAAATATAAAGGAGGTGCAACCAGTGAACCTGTATGAATTAAAACCGGGAGCACCTAAACAGGCTCCAAAGCGCAAAGGAAGAGGAATCGGTTCAGGAAACGGCAAAACCGCAGGCAGAGGCCACAAAGGTCAAAACGCCAGATCAGGCGGTGGTGTAAGACCCGGTTTTGAAGGCGGGCAGATGCCGCTATTCAGAAGAATACCAAAGAGAGGTTTCAATAACTACGAGTTCAGGAAAAAATATACGGAAGTTAAGCTTTCAGATCTTGAGTGTTTTGAAAACGGCACCGAAGTTACTGCGGAACTGTTAAAAGAAAATGGCATTATCAGCAAAGTCAATGACGGAATTGTCGTTCTTGGGAACGGTACCCTTACTAAAAAGCTTACTGTCAAAGCTGCCAGATTCACAAAGACAGCTGCCGAAAAGATAGAAGCTTTAGGAGGAAAGGCTGAGGTGATTTAGGATGGAGAGTATCTTCGCCCCTATTAAAAGCGCTTGGCGTGTTGTTGATATAAGGAAGAAATTAATTGCAACATTTCTGTTGCTGTTGGTATATCGTTTAGGAGTTTATGTACCCATCCCCGGTATGGACAAAAGTGTCCTTGCCGGCATGGCCAGCCAGGCAGGCGGGCTTTTTGGTTTCATGAACATAATAGGCGGCGGCGCTTTCGAAAATGCCAGTATATTCGCAATGTCAATAACACCGTATATTAATGCCTCTATTATAGTTCAACTCCTGACAGTCGCCATTCCTGCCCTTGAAAGAATGCAGAAAGAAGGCGAAGAAGGAAGAAAGAAGCTGGCTCAATGGGTAAGATACGGCGCAGTTATATTGGGCTTCCTGCAGGCGACCTTTATGTATATTGGTTTTAGAAATGCAATAACAAGACACGGCATGTTGTCATATCTTACCATAACTTTATCACTGACAGCAGGAACAGCTTTCATAATGTGGCTGGGTGAACAGATTAATGAGTATGGCATTGGAAATGGTATTTCGCTTATTATTTTTGTTAACATTATTTCCAGAGGCCCGAGAGCGTTTAGTACACTCTATAATATAGTCAGGGCATATGCGAGCGAAGGACGTCTTGCAGTTGGCGTGCTTATAATGCTGGGAATTGTATTGATGTTTATTGTGGTAGTGGTATTCGTAATTTTTGTAACTCAGGCAGAAAGAAGAATACCGGTACAGTATGCAAAGCGTGTTGTAGGGCGTAAAATGTATGGTGGTCAAAGCACTCATATACCGATTAAGGTTAATTTGGCCGGAGTTATGCCGATTATTTTCGCTTCATCCATCCTGGCTTTCATTCCGACAATTATAGGCCTTGTAGCACCGAATACAACAAACAAGTTCCTGATCAGCCTGAGAGATTTCAGTTCAAATCCGTTGTATATGGTGGTAATGGCGTTACTTGTTATATTCTTTACGTTCTTCTATACCATAATGGCGTTTAATCCAATAGAAGTTGCCAATAATGTACGTAAGAACGGTGGTTTTATACCGGGAATCCGTCCGGGAAAACCAACAAGCGATTACATCGCCAAGGTTCTTAACCGCATTACGTGGTTCGGAGCATTCTTCCTGGCAATAATAACCGTACTCCCATCCTTAATGCAGATTTTAACAGGGGTGCCGATAGGGTTTGGAGGAACTTCACTGCTGATTATGGTGGGTGTAGCTCTTGAAACGGCTGAACAAATAGAAGCACAGCTGATGATGAGACATTATAAAGGTTTTCTTGAATAATAAAAATTGATGGTACTTAAGCGGATGATTTCGGTCCCATCCGCTTTTGTACCCCAAATAGAGGTCGGAAGTTAGAGGTTGGAGACGGCGGTATTTTGTCATTCTGAGCGTAAGCGAACCATTCAATTGGTTAAATTGTAATTAATATAGGTTATTGAGGAAGATATTATGAGAATCATACTTTTAGGTCCGCCGGGCGCAGGTAAAGGTACTCAGGCAGCTGTTTTGTCGGCTACTTTGAAAATACCTCACATCTCAACAGGAGATATTTTCAGGGCTCATATCAAAGGCGGAACAGACCTCGGTTTACTGGCAAAAAGTTATATTGATGCAGGAAAGCTTGTTCCGGACGATGTAACTGTCGATATTGTGGCAAGCAGATTAAATGAAAAAGACTGCGAGCCTGGATTCATTATGGACGGCTTTCCAAGAACAATTCCTCAGGCACTGATGTTTGACGAGATGCTTGAAAAATTCGGCAGGAAAATTGAAGCTGTAATAAACATTACGGTGGATGACGACGTAATTATAAATAGGTTGTCCGGAAGAAGGATGTGTTCCTGCGGCAGGACATATCACATTAAAAACAATCCGCCGAAGGTTGAAGGGATCTGTGATGTCTGCAACAATTCTCTTTATATAAGGGATGACGATAAGGAAGAAACTATAAAAGAGAGACTTAAGACCTATCATCAACAAACCAGCCCGTTGGTAGATTATTATCAAAAGAAAGGTCTGCTTAAGAATTTTGACGGTTCTAAACCGATTGAGGTTACCACGCGGGAGATATTGGACAGCTTGCAAAACAAATAGATTGGAATAAGAGGATTGAAATGATTGTCATTAAATCTCAACGCGAGTTGGATAAAATGAGACGAGCGGGCGAAATAGTGGCTTTAGTCCTGAAACGGATGGCAGAATTGATCGAGCCGGGAATAACAACTATTGAACTTGACAAAGAGGCTGAAATAATTATTACCAGGGAAGGCGCTATACCGTCTTTTAAGGGGTTTCCTAACGCATACGGCGGTATGGATTTTCCAGGTTCAATATGCACGTCGGTCAATAATGTGGTAATACACGGAATTCCTGGTAATACGGTATTAAAAGAAGGAGACATTATCAGCATTGATGTAGGAGCTGTTTTTGGCGGTTATCACGGTGATGCGGCAAGAACGTTCCCGGTTGGTAATGTTTCTCAGGAAGCCAGAGATTTGATTCTTCATACCGAGGAGGCATTTAAGCGCGGAATGGAGAAAGCTGTCGAAGGCAACAGGATAAAAGATATATCGACAGCCATCCAGGAATATGCCGAAGGAAAAGGTTATAGTGTCGTCCGCGATTTTGTGGGTCATGGTATAGGAACGGAAATGCATGAAGAACCACAAGTTCCTAATTACGCTACCCGCGAAAAAGGCGTAAGATTGTCAAACGGAATGACACTTGCCATAGAACCGATGATTAACATGGGTACATGGCGCGTGAAAGTCCTGGATGATCAATGGACTGTCGTTACAGCCGACGGGAAATTATCGGCTCATTACGAAAATACAATTGCAATTACGCCAAATGGTCCGGAAATATTGACCAGATTATATTAATATCAAGAAAATAAGTCAATAATCTTGAAATAGACTTAAAATTGTTATAAAATATATAATTGGCGCAGTTGTTGGCTTTTTTGCAAAAAAGCCTCAAAGCGTGAGATTAAGCATTTTTCGTCTATTATGACTTTATTAAAAATCAGGATAGGGGAAGAATACTTGGATACGGTAATAGGTCGTTATGCCTGGTCAAAATCAGGCAGAGACAAGGGCAGACTGTTTATAATCATAGGTATATATGATGACCAGCATGTCTTGATTGCGGATGGCGAATACAGACGGGTTGAAAACCCTAAGAAAAAGAAGCTCAAACATCTGAATATAACTAACAGTACAGCTGAGGAAATCAAAGCTTTGGTTGAGATGAAGAAGAAGTTGCTTAATGCTGATCTTCAGAAAGCTATAAACAATTATTTGACTAAAAATAACGATTAGCATACAGTAAGCGAGGGGGTATTGGATTGTCAAAGGAAGACGTAATTGAACTTGAAGGTTCGGTATTGGAAGCCCTTCCAAATGCGAATTTTAAGGTTCAGCTCGAGAATGGTCATGTAATTCTTGCTCATATATCGGGTAAACTTAGAATGAATTACATCCGTATTCTTCCGGGCGATAAGGTGACAGTTGAAATGTCAACGTATGACCTTTCTCGCGGACGTATCACATGGAGAGGCAAGTAAATCGGGAAGGCATAGATGACAGGAGGGTCAATCATGAAGGTAAAACCATCAGTTAAAAGAATTTGCGAGAAATGCAAGATTATCCGCAGAAAAAGACGGGTTATGGTTATATGCGAAAACCCGAAGCATAAACAAAGACAAGGTTAATAACATAGCAGCCGGCAGCTTAATGCTCCTGCCGGTTGCATACATGTTATCTGGTATACAAATTCTCTGAAAAGCGGCTGGTCATGACAAATGAATATTTGTCATGAAAAAGTAGGAGAGTTTTTATTATAGATGTTCAAAATTGTAAAGAATCTGAAAATACTGAAAAGTTAGACAGATACCAATCGGAGGTGTAGTAATTTGGCTCGTATTGCAGGTGTTGACTTGCCAAGAGATAAAAGAGTAGAAATCGGCCTTACGTATATCTTCGGGATAGGAAGGACCCGTTCAAATGAAATATTGGCAAAAACGGGAATTAACCCGGATACACGTGTGCGTGATCTTACCGATGATGAGATCGCGAAGCTCCGAGACACTATTGAAAAAGGATACACAGTAGAGGGTGATCTCAGGAGAGAGATTGCGCTTAACATAAAACGCCTTACAGATATAAGGTGTTATCGCGGAATTAGGCATAGAATGGGGTTGCCGGTTCGTGGTCAGAGAACAAAGACCAATGCGAGAACCCGTAAAGGCCCAAGAAAGACTATTGCCAACAAGAAGAAATAATCGGGAGGTCGTTATATAAATGGCAGCAGCTAAAGTTGTTAGAAGGTCCAGAAAAAGAAAAGAAAAGAAAAATATCGAACGTGGCATAGCCCACATTCGTTCTTCTTTTAACAATACCATCGTGACCTTAACCGACGTCCAGGGTAATGCTATTTCATGGGCAAGCGCCGGTGGACTTGGATTCAGAGGCTCCAAGAAGAGTACTCCTTTCGCTGCTCAGCAGGCTGCTGAGGCAGCTGCAAAGGCTGCTATGGAGCATGGTCTTAAAACAGTAGCGGTTTACGTAAAAGGCCCGGGATCCGGTCGTGAGGCGGCAATCCGTGCTCTTCAGGCGGCTGGATTAGAGGTTAGTTCCATTAAGGATGTAACTCCCATTCCTCATAATGGATGCAGACCGCCTAAGAGAAGAAGAGTTTAATGGAGGTGTAAGGATAGATGGCAAGATATACGGATGCATCGTGCAAACTCTGCCGGAGGGAAGGGCAAAAGCTTTTCTTAAAGGGAGAAAGATGCTATACAAATAAATGCGCAATAGCCAGAAGGCCGTATGCGCCCGGCCAGCATGGCGCCCAGAGAAAGAAGTTGTCCGAATATGGAATTCAGCTTCGCGAGAAACAAAAGGCCAAGAGGTTTTATGGCTTGTTAGAGAGCCAGTTTAGAAAATATTTTGAAATTGCAAACCGCAAAAAGGGTGTTACAGGTGAAAACCTGCTTCGTTTGCTTGAAACCAGGCTGGATAATGTAGTATATAGAATGGGATTCGGAACAACCAGGGCCGAAGCACGTCAGCTTGTTACTCACGGGCATTTTAAGTTAAACGGAAAGAAGGTCAATATTCCGTCCTACATTGTTAAAGTGGGTGACACCATTGAAGTAAACGAAAACAGCAAAAAGTCGCCACGCTTTAAGGAAATTCTTGACGTTACAGGCGCTAAGGTAGTTCCCAAATGGCTTGAAGTGGATCAGGAAAATCTTAAGGGTAAGGTTGTGGCTTTACCTGAGAGAGACGATATTGATCTTAATATTCAGGAACATCTCATTGTTGAGTTGTACTCCAAGTAATTGAATGCCATTTGCCGTTTATTAAAATAACCCAAGGAGGGTTGACTGATGATCGAAATAGAAAAACCTAGGATTGAGTGTATAGAGAGTGAGGACAGCAGATACGGGAAGTTTGTCATAGAGCCTTTGGAAAGAGGTTATGGCATAACTCTGGGTAATTCTTTAAGAAGGATTCTGATTTCCTCACTGCCAGGTGCGGCCGTTACATCCATAAAGGTTGACGGTGTGCTTCATGAGTTCACTACCATACCCGGTGTAATTGAAGATATGACAGAAATTATCCTCAACATTAAAGAGCTTCGTTTGAAACTCTTCTGTGATCATCCCAAAACACTGTATATTGATTTCGAGGGTGAGGGTGAAATCACGGCTGCAGATATTAAACCCGATGCGGATGTTGAGATATTGAATCCGGATCTGCATATAGCCACGCTAAGCGGTCCCGGGAGATTGTTTATGGAAATCAATGTTAATCATGGACGCGGGTATGCGCCGGCTGAAAAGAATAAACTGCCGAATCAGCCCATAGGTGTAATACCGGTAGATTCCATTTATACGCCGGTTAAAAAGGTTAATTATACTGTGGAAGACACACGTGTCGGCCAGGTAACGGATTATGACAAGCTGAGCATAGAGGTATGGACGGATGGTTCTTTAAGACCCGATGAAGCAATTAGTCTAGGTGCCAAAATCTTAAGCGATCATCTCAATCTATTTATTAACTTAACAGATAGGGCTAAGAATACAGAGGTGCTTGTCGAAAAGGGAGAACCCGAAAAAGACAAGATTCTTGAGATGACAATTGAGGAGCTTGACCTGTCAGTTCGTTCTTATAACTGCTTGAAGAGAGCCGGTATTAATACCGTTGACGATCTTATAAGCAAGACTGAGGAAGAAATGATGAAGGTCAGGAATCTTGGACGTAAATCACTTGAAGAAGTTGTATCAAAGCTTGAAGCTCTGAATTTAAAGCTTGCGAGCAGTGATGATTAACAGTAATGCATAAGGGGAGGAAACGTAATGCCTGCTTATAGAAAGTTAGGAAGACCTACAGACCAACGTAAGGCGATATTAAAGAGCCTGGTAACCTCTCTGATCCAGTACGGTCGTATTGAGACAACCGAAACCAGAGCAAAGGAAGTAAAAAACATAGCGGAGAAATTAATTTCTCTTGCCGTTAAAGAATGTGATAATTTTACAGCATCAAAAAATGTAACAATCAGCGCTCCGGTAACAGACAGCAAGGGACGTAAAGTTCTAAAGACCGTAACTTCAAAGAACGGGAATAAATATGAGGTAGTTGAGAGAGAAACCAAGACTGAGCTTAAAACAGTTGACAGTCCCTCAAGATTAGCTGCAAGACGTCTCATCATGAACTGGGTCTACAGAGTAAAGGATGAAAATGGGAAGACCATAAGCCTGACAAACAAATTATTTGATGAGATTGCTCCAAAGTATAAGGACAGAAAAGGCGGTTATACCCGAATTTACAGGCTTGGGGCAAGACGTGGCGACGGTGCCGAAGTTGTCATACTTGAATTGGTTTAATTCGAAAGAGCGATTGCTTATAATAATGGAGAACGGAGTGTGCCGTTCTCCATTATTCGCTTTATGGAGGTTGGAAGTTAGAGGTTGGAGGCTGCGGCGTTTCGACATTCGGAGCGCCAGCGAAGAATCTGACCAAACGGTCATCTTGAGCGCAGCGAAGGATCTTACGTGTTAACATATAAGATCCTTCACTCCACTTCGTTCCGTTCAGGATGACAACCGGGGCCCGCTCAGGATGACAATAAAGGGTTGTGTTCCACTGTGGATGACATCTTTCTGTCATTCCGAGCGTCAAAGAATCTTTTTCTCAGTGCCGGGAGCCTTTTGTTATTCTGAACTAAGCGAAGAATCTTTTCGTCAGCTCCGGGAGGAAGGAGTTTTTCCGATCAAGAGATTTGAGACTGGGAGCTGGAAACCAGAGATCAAACAGCAGGAAGTCTGAATACCCGTTGCTTTCAGGATGGTATTATGAGTGCGATTATTAAAACAGATGATGTTTATTATGAATATATGGCGCAAAATGAGGGAGACATTGCCGTACAGGCTGTTAAAGGGATTTCCATGTCTATAAGGCAAGGTCAGTTTGTTGTTGTGCTGGGACGCAATGGTTCCGGGAAATCAACACTGGCAAGATTGTTGAACGGGCTTTTGATTCCCGTAAAAGGTACTGTTATTATTGACGGCATTGATACCAGCAATGATGAACTGATATGGGAAGTAAGAAAAACCCTGGGATTGGTTTTTCAGAATCCTGACAATCAGATTGTTGCTACAACGGTCGAAGAAGATGTGGCCTTCGGCCCTGAGAATTTGGGGATTTCACCCGAAGAGATAAGGAAAAGAGTTGACCAATCCCTTAAGATGGTCGGCATGGAGGAATACAGCGGTTATTCACCCCATATGCTTTCAGGAGGACAGAAACAAAGAATTGCAATAGCAGGCATACTTGCAATGGAACCAAAGTGCATTGTTCTTGATGAAGCAACATCCATGCTGGATCCCCGTGGCCGTAAAGAGGTAATGGAGGTTTTAAAAAAACTTAACCGGGAAAAAGGCATTACCATAGTTCATATTACGCACCATATGGAGGAAGCTGTAGAGGCAAATATAGTTATGGTCATGGAGAACGGCAGACTTGTATTAACCGGAACTCCCAGGCAGATTTTTGAGAATGTCGAGCAAATAAGAAAAGTAGGACTTAATGTGCCGCAAATAACCGCTCTTGCCTATGACTTAAGAAAAAACGGCGTAAGAATGGACAAGCTTCCGTTAAATGCAAATGAAATGGTTGATATCCTGAAAGATTTTATTAAAAGAAAAAACAGGGATAATTCCGATTCAGCATGGTGCCATACCGAAAGAGAATGCAAACCGGAAAATCCGATAATTAAGGTTCGGGATTTAAGTCATGTTTATATGCCTGGAACGACTTTTGAACAAAAGGCGCTATATGATATTAATCTGACCGTAAACAAAGGAGAAATCCTGGGAATCATAGGACAGACCGGTTCAGGAAAATCTACGCTGGTTCAGCATTTTAACGGTATATTGAAAGCTACTTCAGGTTCCGTAGAGGTTGATGGGCTAAAGGCAGAAGGAAATAATCTTAAGGAACTCAGACAAAAAGTTGGGCTTATCTTTCAATATCCTGAGCATCAGCTGTTTGAAGAGACGGTATATAAAGACATAATTTTTGGGCTGACTAAATTGGGTTTAGATGATGAAGAAATAAAGAAAAGAGTTTTCCATGTTATTGATATCCTGGGAATATCTCCTGAACTTCTTGAAAAATCACCTTTCGAGCTTTCGGGCGGCCAAAAACGAAGGGTGGCAATTGCCGGTGTTTTGGTAATGAAACCAAAAGTACTGGTACTCGATGAGCCCACTGCAGGATTGGATCCCCAGGGCAGCTCGGAAGTTTTCAGGCTACTTTCAAGACTTAACCGGGAAGAAGGAACCACAATAATAATAATATCTCATAACATGGAAGAAATTGCGGCTTTCTGCCATCGTGTAGCAGTAATGAACAAAGGCAGACTGGTTTTTTGTGATACTACCGCAAAAGTTTTTTCAAGATACGAAGAATTGAAAAAATATAATCTTGATATACCTAAAATAACTGAATTATTCAGGGAACTCCATAATTCGGGTTACGATGTTCCGCAGAATGTATTGACAGTCGATGAGGCAAAGGAGTTTATTATAAATATGATAAATTCGGGCGCAGGGGGTAAGGCATAATGATAAACAATATTACGCTCGGTCAATATATTCCCGGCAACTCAATACTTCATCGCCTTGATCCCAGGACAAAAATATTCTGGACCATATTGCTGATGGCGGCCACATTCTTGATAGAATCATGGTCTGAATATTTGATGATGGGATTATTCACCCTGATGCTCCTGTTAATAAGCGGAATTCCCTTAAAACAGTCAGTAAAGGGGGTCAAACCTTTATTATTCATTCTGACCTTAACCGCAATATTGAATATATTCTTTACAGGCGGAACCCCCATTTTTGCGTTTGGACCGGTAAAAGTAACTTACGAGGGAATTTTCGCAGCAATAAAACTGTTTCTGAGGCTTTTAATGCTGGTGATAACGGCATCGCTGGTGACCATTACGACAACTCCCATGACCATGACCGACGGGATAGAAAAACTATTGAAACCTTTTGAGAAAATAGGCGTTCCTGCCCATGAAATAGCAATGATGATGTCAATAGCCCTGAGATTTATACCCACATTACTTGACGAAACCAGTCGCATAATGAAAGCCCAGGCGTCACGAGGCGCAGATTTCGATACAGGCAGTATTTTTTCACGAATAAAAAGTTTCATTCCGGTACTGGTTCCATTATTTGTAAGCGCTTTCAAGAGAGCCGACGAACTGGCCGAAGCAATGGAATCCAGGTGCTATCGCGGAGGGAAAGGGAGAACAAGGCTTAAGGAAATTCACTATTCAAAGCTGGACCTTTCAGTCAGTTTAGCGGGAATCGCCCTGTTGGGCGTAATATTCAGCGGCCGTTTATTGCCTTGAAACATGAACATTTATAGAGATGATTGATTCATTTTAAGTAAGTATTTAAGTTAAAAATTACGATAAAATAATTGAGGAAGTATAATTTATTAACGGAGGAATTGCCTTGAATACGGAAATTAGAGCAGAAGTAATAAGAAATGAGAGCTTTGATCCCCATTTCATGGTAAGGGTCTCATATAACGACGGCAAATATAAATTTGTCGAAGTGATGCCGGTAGACAGAAAGCCGCCAAAGGTTACGATTGATTACCCTGAAAGTGTTAAAAAAATAATCGATAAAATTGATGTGAAAAAAATAGAGATAGAGATTATGAGAGCAATTGTTGAGAGCTTATTAAGATCCAATCGGTAAATGATGCGGCTTTTATTCCAGGTATTCTCCTTTTTTTTGAACAAACAGTTTCAAATTATTGTCTACCGAGGCATAAAAGACCTGTTTATAATCATTTATCCCATATTCCTTTAAAGCATTGTCCAACCATTCCCTTTTTATATGAAGGCGTTCCAAAGTTCTGCCTATAAGTTTTCCGTCAATAATGATGTCGTAGTCGAAAGACTCTGCCGGAGGATTCATATTGAGATCCTCAGGGGTTAATGCCCGTTTATTCGGTTTCAACAGTACACTTAACTGACCGTTAGTTTCAAGAATCGCATACTCAACATCATCAACGCTCTGGATACTATTGAATCTTAACTGCTCCATCAGGTCGTTAATAGTATACAATTCCTTACGCATATTTTTTTCCAGTATTTTGCCGGCACGGATAAGAACCGCCGGTTTTCCGCAAATAATTTCTCTTATACGTACCCCTTTAATTGATAAAAAAGAAATCGAAAGCTGGCACACCACCAGAACCGCAATAGGCACAAGGGCATGATATATATCTTTACTCTCATCAGCCAGGGGGATTGCGGCAAGATCCGAAATCATGACCGCAATGGCGAATTCAAACGGCTGTATTTGGCCTATCTGCCGTTTTCCCATAATACGCATGGTAATTACAACTACGATATAAACAAAAAAGGTTCTTATTATTAGCTGTATGACCATGGCAATTCAGTCCTTCCGACATGAATAATGAGTCCGGCTAATATTTTGAACCTTTTGTTTCAATTTAATTCAGTTAACCATAAATGTAGTTATTTCAAGGCTTTCTTAACAGTTCATGCAAAGTTGGACATTCTTCGCGCAGAAGCGAATAAAGCCGCAGATTGTGATATTTCCCCCGGTTAAAGGTTGCCTTCCTCATGGTGCCTTCGTATGTAAATCCGCACTTTTCGGCGACCCTTGCGCTTCCGATATTTTCTTCCATGACGTTTACCTGGATACGGTTAATGGGACGGATAGAAAAGAGATAGGCGCAGAATAACAGTAGTGCCTCACTCATATAACCCTTGCCTTCAAATCTTGGATCAAAAAGCTCATAACCGACTTCATATCCGGATTGGTAATCCAGACCTTTGAAATAAAGGATCTCGCCCATGTATTCTTCCTGGGTGGAGAGTATTAACATGCGCCCTTCGTCTATACTCCAGAACCCCGTGCGATTATATTCATTAATAAATTCCTGGGCAGACGGGATATTAAGGTGCCAATACGGTCCCTTGGAATTAATATGGGCAATAAGTTCATAAACATGTTCTATCTCGTGCGGATATATAGTGCGAAGTATTACATTTTTTCCGTATATCATAAATACTGCCTTCCGTTGATTTATTCAATAATGACAAACTTGACTATGCTTTATTATATCATATAATTTAATTAAATTTAATTAAGGCTGATCCTGCCGTTGTTAATAAAGGAGGTTATCATGTATTATATCGGAATAGACCTTGGAGGTACTCAAATCAAAGGGGGAATAGTGGACGAAGAGGGGAAAATCATTAAAAAGGACAGCATTCCTACCGGCAGAACCAGGAAAAGCGAAGAAATAGTTAACGACATATGTTTACTAATAAAAAAACTACTGAGTGATGAAAACCTTTCTGAGAATGACATATACAGCGTAGGGATAGGAAGTCCCGGCTCGCTGGACAGGGAACGCGGCATTATTATTGCAAACTTCAATTTAGGCTTCAGGTATGTAGCTATCAGGGAAGCTATCCGGAAAGTTATCCCGGTGCCGATCTATGTCGAGAATGATGCCAACTGTGCGGCTATTGCCGAAAGTGTTGCGGGAGTCGCTAAAGGTTTGGATTATGCGGTGCTTATTACCATCGGAACCGGTATAGGCGGGGGTATTATAATCAATAATAAGCTTTATATCGGGGCAAACGGTGCTGCTGCTGAATTAGGCCACATGGTCCTGAAGATGAACGGAGAAGCCTGTACCTGCGGAAGAAAAGGCTGCTGGGAGGCTTATTCATCCGCTACCGCCCTTATCAGACAAACAAAAGCAGCGGTTGTTAAGAATCCTTCGTCGAAGATTTTAGAGCTTGTAGGCGGTGATCTTGATAAGATAGATGCAAAGACAGCGTTTGACGCTGCCAGGATGGGCGATGAAACCGCTATTGAGGTAATTGACGAATATATTGATATACTGGCCGAAGGCCTTGCCAACATAGTGAACATATTCCAGCCTGATGTTATTGCAATCGGGGGCGGCGTTTCAAAAGAAGGAGAGAACCTTCTGACCCCGCTGAGGGAAAAGATGAAGGGAAGAACGTTCTTTATCGGAGATTTGAAAAACACCCAAATTGTTGCCGCCCAAATGGGAAATGATGCCGGCATTGTAGGCGCGGCTCTTATTTCCAAGAGGATATAAAATATACCTTGGTATTATCCTGATGATCGCAAAGCTGAGCTTAAGAATCTATCCAAAAGATTTTTCGCTGACGCTCAGAATGACAGGGGAAAGTCATCCTGAGCGAAGAACAGCGGAGTCGAAGGATCTTTAAACGTCAACGTAAAAAGATTCTTTGTCTTACGGAATCACAATAGACACTCATGATGAAAACATGCAATAAGTGACAGTTGCTGGACAGAGGTTAAGGCATGAGAAACATAAAACTTGTGATTGAATATGACGGTTCTGGCTACCATGGATGGCAGTACCAGAAAAATGCTCTTTCTGTACAGGAAGTCCTGTCAAAAGCCATAAAAAAGCTTACGGGAGAGGACGTTATGCCTGTGGGAGCGGGAAGGACGGACGCAGGAGTACACGCCTGCGGACAGGTAGCCAACTTCGTGACCAACTCAACCATTCCGGCAGAAAAATTTACTCCGGCCCTGAATGCATATCTTCCCGACAATGTTGCCGTAATATCGTCCGAAGAAGCAGATGCCGGTTTCCATGCACGGTTTTCGGCCAAGGGTAAGCATTACAGGTATGTAATAATAAACAGACCCCAGAAATCGGCGTTATTATCCAAAAAAGCGTGGCATGTCCCGGAAAGACTGGATTTTGAAGCCATGGTAAAGGCGTCCGGTTATTTTATAGGGCATAAATGCTTTAAAGCGTTCTGCGCCGCAGGACACAACGCCAAGACATTTGACCGGACTGTTTTTTATTCCCAATGGCAAAAGAATGGGCAATTTTTGATATATGACATAAAGGGAGACGGTTTTCTTTACAACATGGTAAGAATCATGGTGGGCACCATGGTAGACATAGGGAAAGGACGTTTTGAACCGGAAATAATTGAACAGGCCTTAGATAATCAGCAGCGCAATTCAATAGGCATGACTGCCCCACCCCAGGGTTTGTATTTAATGGAGGTTTTCTATTAATTAAAGGAGTATTATATGCGTATAGTAGGAAAACTTATAAAAGGGACAATAACATTATCGGAACAGGTTTACGAGGTTGACGACAATGAAGGTTCATACCAGGACAGATTGGAAAAAAGTCTTGTCGGGGTTTGCAGCCTGTTAAAAATTGAGGTGCCTATTTGGCTGTCAAAAAATACCCGCGAGTACGTCAGATACCGAAGGACCTCCTTTAATGCTGATCAATTTATAAATCCGGTCTTTTTTGAGAGATTTGAAATCAAAGTGGAATAAACATAAACATAAAAGAAAATGAAAATGTTTTTCAAAAAACCAATATTATTGGTTGACTTTAGGCAACCCATATGTTACAATTAAAAACTGCATTATTATATATACAGGTATTGTATTATGTGCTTTTTTATTGTGCATCTGTACTGTTATTTTGATAATATAATAGCACAATTGTATGAATGATACAATACATGTCAATAATCTTTAAGATTAAAATAATAGATCGGGAGAATGATACCTTGGAGCTTATACACGAGTCAATAACCTGACAAAATTAATTTTTACCAGAATGGATTCGTTTCCCCATCTATATTTTTATGTCTTTTACACCAAAATATGCGGTTCATACGAGGTGATTATTAATGGTCCATGAAGTTCAACTGGGCAGAACGAAAAGAATGAGTTTTGCCCGCATCAAGGAAGTCCTTGATATGCCAAATCTGATTGAGATTCAAAAGAACTCATACCAGCATTTTCTAAAAGAGGGCTTAAGAGAGGTATTAAGAGATGTATCCCCCATTACTGATTACACCGGTAATCTGATAATGGAATTCATCGATTACACCCTGGAAACCGATAATATTAAGTATTCGGTTGAAGAGTGCAAAGAAAGAGACACAACCTATTCGGCACCTTTAAAAGTTAAGGTTCGCCTTATCAATAAGGAAACCGGCGAGGTTAAAGAGCAGGAAATCTTTATGGGAGACTTTCCTCTGATGACCGAAACAGGCACCTTTGTTATAAACGGTGCAGAGCGTGTTATCGTAAGTCAGTTGGTTCGTTCCCCCGGCGTATATTACTCCAAAGAGAAGGATAAGCACGGAAA
The DNA here is from genome assembly GCA_012728095.1 of Clostridiaceae bacterium. Lineage (GTDB taxonomy): Bacteria > Bacillota > Clostridia > DSM-8532 > DSM-8532 > DTU059. The sequence goes on along the minus strand of JAAYFU010000031.1, from coordinate 48,197 downwards.
CAATCTTTTTTCAAATACAGTAATTCCCTACAGGGGAGCATGGCTTGAGTATGAAACGGATTCATCGGAAGTCATTTACGTAAGGATTGACAGGACAAGAAAACTGCCTATTACTCAATTTTTGCGCGCATTGGGATATGGGACCGATGCCGAGCTGATCGGCCTGTTGGGTGAAGAGCCCAAGTTACTGGCTACCATAGCCAAAGACGGAACCAAGAGCAGAGAAGAAGGTTTGTTCGAAGTATACAAACGCTTACGTCCAGGAGAACCACCAACCGAAGAAAGCGCCTCTACTTTATTAAACAATTTGTTCTTTGATCCCAGACGGTATGACCTGTCTAATGTAGGGCGTTATAAGTTTAATAAAAAGTTGGCATTGGCAAATCGTATCCGTAATCAGATAGCTGCTGAGGATATTAAGGATATAAAAAGTAATAAAATCCTGGTAAAAGCCGGTGAGGAAATAAAAGAGGAAATGGCATGGAAAATCCAGAATTCCGGCATAAATATCGTCCATATCAATGTAGAAGGCAAAATTGTAAAAGTTATAGGTAATATGACAGTTGATATTAAAGACTATATTCCATTTGATCCTGCATTGGCCGGAATAAATGAGAAGGTTCGGTATGACGTACTTATGACTATCCTGGAAGAGAACAAAGATGCCGATCAAACACGGCTTATCGCAGTTCTTAAGGATAATCACGATGCTTTAATGCCCAAAAACATTACCAAGGAAGACATAGTCGCAACTGTCAATTATATTCTGAATCTTGACCACGGAATAGGCAATATCGATGATATTGACCATTTAGACAACCGTCGTCTGCGTTCTGTCGGAGAACTTCTTCAAAACCAGTTCCGTATAGGGCTTGCCCGTATGGAAAGAGTCGTAAGGGAGCGAATGACCATACAGGATATTGATGCGGTTACTCCCCAGGCTCTTATAAATATCCGTCCTGTGGCTGCTGCTATAAAAGAGTTCTTTGGGTCCAGCCAGTTATCTCAGTTTATGGACCAGACAAACCCCCTGGCAGAGTTGACCCATAAGCGTCGTTTAAGCGCATTGGGACCCGGTGGTCTTTCCCGTGACCGGGCAAGTTTCGAAGTTCGTGACGTTCACCATTCTCACTACGGGCGCATGTGTCCGATAGAGACTCCTGAAGGTCCCAATATCGGTCTTATAGGCTCTTTAAGCACATATGCGCGTGTAAATGAATATGGCTTTATTGAAGCGCCTTACCGTAAGGTAATTAATGGACGTGTAACCGACATAACCGAATACATGACCGCCGATGAAGAGGATAACTATATGGTGGCGGAAGCAAACGAGCCTTTGGATGAAAACGGATACTTTATCAGCAAGCGTGTAGGCTGCCGCTATCTGGATCAAATCCTGGAAGTTGATAAAGAAAAGATAGACTATATGGATGTTTCTCCGAAGCAGTTGGTTTCAGTCGCCACCGCATTGATTCCTTTCCTGGAAAATGACGACGCCAACCGTGCGCTGATGGGGTCAAACATGCAGCGTCAGGCTGTGCCGCTTATTAAGCCTGAGGCTCCCATAGTAGGTACGGGTATAGAATACCGCGCGGCTAAAGACTCCGGCGTGTGTGTGGTAGCGAAAAATGACGGTATTGTAGAGAAAGTAACAGCCAGTGAAATCATAGTCAGAACAAACGACGGACAGAAAGATTATTATAAATTGTTAAAATATAAGCGTTCCAACCAGGGAACCTGTATTAACCAGAGGCCTATTGTCAGAAAAGGGGATAAAGTACAGGCCGGAGATATTATTGCCGACGGTCCGTCTACGGATAACGGCGAACTTGCTCTTGGCAAGAACGTTCTTGTAGGATTTATGACCTGGGAAGGTTATAACTACGAGGACGCTATCCTGATTTCCGAAGAACTTGTACGTGATGATGTTTATACATCGATTCATATAGAGGAATACGAATCAGAAGCCCGTGACACAAAACTGGGTCCCGAAGAAATCACCCGTGATATACCCAATGTCGGTGAAGATTCCCTGAAGGATCTGGACGAACGCGGAATCATCAGAATAGGAGCGGAGGTTCGCTCCGGCGATATCCTGGTGGGCAAGGTTACGCCTAAGGGAGAAACCGAGCTTACTGCCGAAGAAAGGCTGCTGAGGGCCATATTCGGCGAAAAAGCCCGTGAAGTGAGGGATACTTCATTAAGGGTTCCTCATGGCGAATCGGGTATTGTTGTGGATGTCAAGGTATTTACCAGGGAAAACGGCGATGAGCTGCCTCCCGGTGTAAATATGCTTGTGCGTGTTTATATTGCTCAGAAGAGAAAAATTTCTGTGGGAGACAAAATGGCAGGACGCCACGGGAATAAAGGCGTTATTTCCAGGATTCTCCCGATAGAGGACATGCCTTTCCTGCCTGACGGCACGCCTTTGCAGATAGTGTTGAATCCCCTGGGCGTTCCTTCCCGTATGAATATCGGACAGGTGCTGGAAGTTCATTTGGGTTATGCCGCAAAGGTTCTTGGCTGGAAGATCGCGTCTCCCGTATTTGACGGAGCAAGAGAAGAGGATATTTTTGAAACTCTTGAAAAGGCCGGGCTTCCAAGAGACGGCAAGACTATTCTGTATGACGGAAGAACCGGAGAGCCTTTCGATAACCGTGTTGCAGTAGGTTATATGTATTATCTTAAACTGGCTCACCTGGTTGATGATAAGATTCATGCCCGTTCAACAGGTCCGTATTCACTGGTAACCCAGCAGCCGTTGGGAGGAAAAGCCCAGTTCGGCGGACAGCGTTTCGGCGAGATGGAAGTTTGGGCTTTGGCTGCGTATGGTGCGGCTTATTCCCTCCAGGAAGTTCTTACTGTAAAATCTGACGATGTGGTTGGACGTGTTAAAACCTATGAAGCAATAGTAAAGGGTGAAAATGTTCCTGAACCCGGAATCCCGGAATCCTTCAAGGTTCTTATGAAGGAGCTCCAGAGCCTTGCCCTGGACGTTAAGGTATTCAGCGACCGGCATGAAGAAATTGAAATTAAAGAATCGGTTGACGATGAACTGGATGAACTTGACGTCAATATCGAAGGGCGTGAAGATGAAACCATGTCCTATATTGACCTGGAGGATGAGGAAGCACAGAATATCATTGACGATGAGTTTGAACTTGATTCGATGGATCTCGGCGATCTGCCGGAAGATGCGGAACTTGACGAGGACAGTGTAGGTCAAATCCTCGGTCTGGATGACGATGATGAGATTATTGACGATGATGAAATATAGGAGGTAGACGGGCGATGTTTGAATTAAACAATTTTGATGCTATAAAAATAGGTCTCGCCTCCCCGGAGAAAATCCGTGAATGGTCAAGAGGAGAGGTTAAAAAGCCTGAAACCATAAACTACAGGACTTTAAAACCCGAACGTGACGGTTTATTCTGCGAAAGGATCTTTGGTCCTACCAGAGACTGGGAGTGTCATTGCGGTAAGTATAAGCGTGTCAGATATAAGGGAATAATCTGCGACAGATGCGGTGTGGAAGTTACCCGTTCAAAAGTGCGTCGTGAGCGAATGGGTCATATTGAACTGGCCGCTCCTGTTTCTCATATATGGTATTTCAAAGGCATACCAAGCCGCATGGGCCTTCTTTTGGACATGTCTCCAAGGGCCCTTGAAAAGGTGCTTTATTTTGCCGCGTACGTTGTTATCGATCCCGGAAGCACCCCTCTTGCGCATAAACAGGTATTGAACGAGAAAGAATATCGCGAAAGTATTGAAAAGTTCGGAAGCAATTTCAGGGCCGGCATGGGCGCTGAAGCAATAAAAGAGCTCCTGCAGAATATGGATCTTGATGCTACTGCAGCCGAGCTGAGGGAAGAGATCGAGAACTCCAACGGACAAAAGAAAATTCGCGCCATAAAACGCCTTGAAGTGGTAGAGGCATTCAGGCAGTCAGGAAATAAACCCGAGTGGATGATCCTGGATGTAATTCCGGTTATACCTCCCGAACTTCGTCCCATGGTCCAGCTGGACGGCGGACGTTTTGCGACATCTGACTTAAATGATCTTTACAGAAGAGTTATAAATCGCAATAACCGTCTTAAGAGATTGCTGGATTTGGGAGCTCCTGAGATAATAGTCAGAAACGAAAAGCGTATGCTGCAGGAAGCAGTTGACGCTCTTATTGATAACGGCCGCCGCGGCCGTCCCGTAACAGGTCCCGGCAACCGTCCGTTGAAGTCGCTGTCGGACATGTTGAAGGGAAAACAGGGTCGTTTCCGTCAAAACCTTTTAGGAAAGCGTGTTGACTACTCAGGACGTTCGGTTATCGTGGTAGGTCCTGAACTTAAAATATACCAGTGTGGCCTTCCCAAAGAGATGGCATTGGAGCTTTTCAAGCCTTTCGTTATGAAGAGGCTTGTTGAAGGCGGACTGGCCCATAATATAAAGAGCGCCAAGCGCATGGTTGAACGTGTGAAACCCGAAGTATGGGACGTTTTGGAAGAGGTTATAAAAGGCCATCCCGTGCTTTTGAACCGTGCTCCTACACTGCACAGGCTCGGTATTCAGGCATTTGAACCTGTATTGGTAGAAGGTCGCGCCATTAAACTCCATCCCCTGGTTTGTACTGCCTACAATGCTGACTTTGACGGGGACCAGATGGCCGTTCACGTGCCCTTGTCAGCCGAAGCCCAGGCTGAAGCCCGTATTCTTATGCTTTCAGCCAACAACCTGCTGAAGCCCCAGGATGGCAAGCCGGTTACCGTTCCTACCCAGGATATGGTATTAGGCAGTTACTACCTTACCATAGAAAAGAAAGCTGAATATGACGAGAACGGAAATGTTATCAACGACGTCATAGGCGAGGGCAAGGCTTTCAGCAGTCCTGAGGAAGCCGTAATGGCTTATCAGTGTAATGCGCTCAGCCTGCATGCCCGTATTAAGGTCAAAGTGAAAAGAGAAGTTGACGGCGTTATGAAAAGCAAGGTTGTTGAAACAACCGTAGGCAAAATCATATTCAACGAAGCCATTCCCCAGAACCTTGGATTTGTTGACAGAACAAATCCGGAAACCATGTTTAGTTTTGAAATAGATTTCCTGGTCGGCAAGAAGGAACTGGGTAAGATTATTGAGCGCTGCATCCGTGTAAACGGTTCTCATAAGACAGCCGAGGTTCTAGATAAAATTAAAACCCTTGGATTCAAGTACTCGACAAAGGGTGCTATAACCATAGGTATTACGGACATGACCATACCCGAAGTCAAACAGAAATATTTGGAAGAAACCGATAAAAAAGTCGATGAAATTGAAAGGCATTATAAAAATGGTCTGTTAAACAAGGAAGAACGTAAAAGAGCCATTATTTCGGCCTGGAACAAAACCACTGAGGATATTAAGAATGCTTTGATTGCCTCACTGGACCGTTTCAATCCTGTTTACATGATGTCCCAGTCGGGTGCCCGCGGTAATATTAACCAGATCAGGCAATTGGGAGGTATGCGCGGACTCATGGCAGACACCTCAGGTGAGACAATCGAGATACCCATCAGATCGAACTTCCGTGAAGGCCTTAACGTTCTGGAATACTTCATATCAACTCACGGAGCAAGAAAAGGTCTGGCAGATACGGCTCTGCGTACCGCCGACTCAGGATACCTCACACGTCGTCTGGTTGACGTCGCCCAGGAGGTTATTGTTCGCGAAGAGGATTGCGGTACCGATGACGGTATTGAGATATCGCCTATCATAATCAGCGGAAAAACAATAGAAGGGCTGGTCGAGCGCATGACCGGACGTTATTCGGCTGATGATATCAAGGATCCGAATACCGGAGAGCTTATAATTGGAAAGGATCAGCTTATAACCGAAGATATTGCTGAAAGGATCGAGAAAGCCGGATATAAGAAGATAAGGATCCGTTCGGTATTAACCTGCCGTTCCAGAATAGGCGTTTGCTCCAAATGCTATGGCATTAACCTGGCAAATGGCGAAAAATGTAATGTCGGTGAAGCTGTAGGCTTTATCGCCGCTCAGTCGATAGGCGAGCCGGGAACTCAGCTTACAATGCGTACTTTCCATACAGGAGGCGTTGCCGGTGAAGACATTACGCAAGGTCTGCCTCGTGTGGAAGAGCTTTTTGAGGCACGTAAGCCCAAAGGATTGGCAATAGTGTCTGAAATAGCAGGTATAGTTCATATAAAGGAATCCAAGAAGAAGAGGGAAATCGAGGTCGTCAATAATGAAACCGGTGAAGTCAAGACATACCTTATTCCTTATGGTTCTTCAATTAAGGTTATGGACGGAGATCAGATAGAAGCCGGTGACGAGCTTACCGATGGATCGGTCAATCCTCACGATATCTTGAAGATTAAAGGAGTCCAGGCTGTACAAAGATATCTGCTGCAGGAAGTTCAGAAGGTTTACAGGCTCCAGGGAGTTGATATAAACGATAAGCATATTGAGGTTATTGTCCGCCAGATGCTTCGCAAGGTAAAAATTGATGATTCCGGCGATACCGATATGCTGCCGGGCAGCCTTGTTGATATGTTCGAATATGAAGAGAAAAACAAACAGGCTGTGGAAAAAGGCCTAAGACCCGCATCTGGCAAGCGTGCGCTCCTGGGTATTACCAAGGCGTCCCTTGCAACTGAGTCCTTCTTATCGGCCGCATCATTCCAGGAGACTACCAGGGTTCTGACAGAAGCCGCTATAAAAGGCAAAATAGATCCATTAATCGGTCTGAAGGAAAATATTATTATCGGCAAGCTTATTCCGGCAGGCACAGGTCTTGCAAGATACCGGGATATTGAAGTGGACATTGTTGGTGAAGCCTCGGCACAATAATCAAAACTATTAAACCGGCAAATAAATAAAAAAGACGGTTCTGTTCTGAAGATAATGGGGGACAGAATCGTCTTTTGTCTTATATCGTATTAACACTGATTCGACAGTGTTCAGGCAAATCGGACCGGATTTTACGGTTACGACATAATCAGAGGCTTGCCTGATGTTAATGTAATTATTTGGTTGGTTATGGGATATTTTCTCTCCTGGGCGGTTTTCGGGGAAAAGGGAATATATTTATCGTTTTTTTTTGTGGTCTTGTTTATTATATAATATTTTAGTAAAATAAACCTAATTCCGCTTGGCATAATATGAGGTGAATTTATGGATTATGCAAAAGAGTCATTGAGACTGCACAAAGAATGGAAAGGGAAAATTGAGGTCATCGCTACCGTTCCCGTTGACAACAAAGAAAATTTATCACTTGCTTATACCCCAGGTGTTGCACAGCCGTGTCTTGAAATTCAAAAGGATATCAACAAAAGCTATGAACTGACAAGACGTCATAATTTATGCCTTGTCGTTACCGATGGTTCGGCTGTGCTGGGGCTCGGCGATATCGGTCCTGAGGCCGGTATGCCGGTAATGGAGGGAAAATGCGTATTGTTCAAAAAATTCGGTAATGTGGATGCTTTTCCCATGTGCATTAAATCAAAAGATGTGGATGAAATTGTCAATACCATATATTTAATAAGCGGCAGCTTTGGCGGGGTTAACCTGGAAGATATCTCCGCTCCCAGATGTTTTGAGATAGAAAGAAAACTTAAGGAAAAATGCGATATTCCGATTTTTCATGACGACCAGCACGGAACTGCCATAGTTACACTGGCGGGTCTTATTAATGCCCTGAAAATTGTCAATAAGAAAAAAGAAAATGTGAAAGTGGTAATTAACGGCGCCGGCGCGGCTGCAATTTCCATTGCAAAGCTTCTTTTAAGCGATGGGTTTAAGAATATTACCCTCTGTGACAGAAACGGTTCTATATATGAAGGCCGCAAAGAAGGTATGAACCCGATAAAGGAAGAGATTTCGCTTGTCACAAACAGGGAAAGAAAGGCCGGATCCCTTGCCGAACTGATGGTAGGCGCTGATGTGTTTATAGGTGTGTCGGCTCCAAAGGTTGTAACAAAAGATATGGTAAAGAGTATGGCAAAAGACGCAATTGTATTTGCCTGTTCAAATCCTACTCCTGAAATTTTCCCGGAGGAAGCGATAGAGGCAGGGGCCAGGATTGTAGCAACAGGAAGGAGCGACTATCCTAATCAGATTAATAATGTCCTGGCATTTCCGGGAATTTTCCGGGGAGCTTTTGATGTCAGGGCAAGAGATATAAACGATGAAATGAAAATAGCCGCGGCATACGCATTGGCCGGCCTTATCAGTGATGAGGAACTGAGTCCGGATTACATCATTCCTGCGGCTTTTGATCCAAGGGTAGGAATGGCGGTTGCTGAAGCAGTGGCAGAAGCCGCAAGAAAATCAGGCGTAGCAAGAATATAAGAAAATAACTTCTTAAAATAAAGAGGCTGTCTCAAAAAATGTGACAGCCTCTTTTTCATATCATATATTCCTTTCGGCGAACAAACCTGGAGCATGCTTTTTTTATACTGCCATCGCATTTCCTGACCGAAAACATTTCGCAAACGCCATATGTATTTATGTACTCATGAGGATAAAACTTAAAGAATTCGCAGTCACAGCAACGATAAAAATCAAGTTTTTTAAAATCATCCAGTATAAAATACTGGTGGGAAGAACAGCAATAATCCTCGGAAACTATGCCCTTCTCACGGCAGAGAATATCATTGGTGATACCTATGTGTTTACCCTTGATGCAGTTTTTGCAGGATTTCTTTTCAGGCCTGGCAATCGCGGACGGTTTAACCTTTTCCTTTAAATCCATGGGTACCGTTTTCATTTGTAGAATAACCACCCTTAAACAATTTCTTGTTTTAGATTATAACATATTACCCAATTATAGCCTTAAAATTGTAGTGTATATTGTTTTTGGTTAATTTTAATGTATAATTAATAAAAAGTCATTGAGGTGTAATAGATGACAAAAATATACCGTATCAGATATATTCCTCCTGAGACTATTGATTTATCATCGGATAAAATACTATATCGCGACGAAAAACATCTCATTACAAAGTGGCTTCCCATTAAACCCAGAGAAGATATAACCAGCGGTATTTCATGTGTTTTTCTGGATAAGGGTTGGAAAATAAGCGCTTTTTTTGGACAGGACGATAAAATCCTGTATTGGTATTGTGATATAGTTAATGTCCAATTTGACGAAGATGCCGATACTTATTATTTATATGATTTGCTTACCGATATTAAAGTAATGCCGGACGGGAGGGTTGAAATCATTGACCTGGATGAATTGGCGGCAGCATTTGAGGAAAACCTTATAACCAATCGACAATTAATTATGTCTCTCAGGCAAAGCAGTAGTCTTCTTAATTTAATCTATACTTGCAGTTTTCCGGAATATATAAGGGAAATATTATTGAATTATACAGGCATTGAGGTGTAACATGCCGTTATTTCAGGGATTGAATGCCGGAAAAAACAATTTGTTTATTGATGGGTAAATTCAGGGTTAAAGCTTAAAAGAATTGATATATAATGGTACAATATTGAAGAAACATTAAAATGATTATACTTAAAACTTAAGCCGGGAGCTGAATTATGGATAAGGAATCCTTTATTAATGCCGTTTCATACAACGAAAAAGGCCTGGTTCCTGTGATTACCCAGGATTATAATACAGGAGAGGTACTGATGCTGGCCTGGATGAACGAAGAAGCTTTAAGGCAGACACTCGAAAAGAAAAGGATGGTTTATTACAGCAGAAGTCGTAAAACCCTATGGATGAAGGGAGAAACATCAGGTCATTTTCAGAATTTGGTTTCCATTTCCATAGACTGTGACGGGGATACTCTTTTAGCAAAAGTAATCCAGGAAGGAGCCGCATGTCATACCGGAAACAGGACCTGCTTTTTCAGAAGCATTGAATGAGATGCTTTTGACGAATTCAGACTAACAATGGAAAGGAATATGTTATGAGCGAGAAATTCAGTATTTTGGACGAAATTTTTAATGTTGTCGTTGACAGAAAGGTTAATCCTAAAGAGGGATCCTATACGAATTACTTATTTGACAAAGGTATAGACAAAATCTGCAAGAAAATAGGAGAAGAGGCCTCAGAGGTAATAATCGCAGCCAAGAACGGTTCTCCGGATGAAATTCGGTACGAGATAGCCGATCTCTTGTATCACCTTACGGTTCTTTTGGTGGATCAGAGGCTTGAATGGAATGATGTAATGGAAGAGCTTAAAAAGCGAAGATAAAATTAAACACATTTATCAATCAGCCGAATGAATAAAGTCTTTCGGCTGATTTTGTTTTTCTGACAAAATAAAAATATTATTCAGTATAAAATTTTACTATTGTATTAAATTCAACAAAATGTTACAATAATTAACAGTCATCGGTAATTAAAGTGCAGCTTTATAACGATAATATAAATTTCCCCATCTGTAACGGGTCAGGCTTATTATCCGGATGTATCGGTTAAAAGACCTCACCCGTAGAAAACATAGTTTCATTGTCAGGTGAGGTCGTTATAATGATGAAAGATAGAATAATAGCCGACAAATACAGAATAATTGACTTTCTTGGCGAAGGGGGCACTTCGGCTGTATATTTGGCAGAAAACATAGTATTGAACAATTTCTGGGCTATTAAGGTTTTGTATAAAAACAGCCCCCGCCTTTCGGTTGATATGGAGGAAATAGATATACTGAAAAATCTCAGTCATCCTATGCTGCCCAGGATAGCCGATTTAACAGAGGATGAGGATAATTACTACATAGTAATGGACTACATTCCCGGCTCAAATTTACTTAAGGTTTTGGAATACCAGGGGAAAATACCTGAAAAAACGCTTCTTAAATGGACGAGAGATCTGCTGGATGTATTAAAATATCTTCACAGCAGGAATCCTCCCATAATATACGGAGATTTAAAACCTGCAAATCTGATAGTGGATGACATAGGCCAACTAAGGCTTGTTGACTTTGGAGCCGCCAGGTATTACACCAAAGAAAAGACAGAAGATACAGTCTACATAGGAACCCAAGGTTACGCGGCCCCTGAGCAGTATGGAGTCGGACAGACTGACCAGAGAACAGACTTGTACAGTCTGGGGATGACCATTTTCCATCTTGCTACGGGAATCCATCCTGTAAAACAGGGGTCTGAGAAATTGAAAGACGTACTAAAGAAAGCGGGTATTGCACAAAGATATATTCATTTTATCCTGAAACTTGCACAAACCGATCCCGGCAAAAGGTTTCAGAACTGCGAAGAAGCAATTGAAGAACTTGGCAGGATGATAATTCCCGAAAGATTGTTTTTTTACAATAGAAAAGCAGAAAAAAGCTTTAAGGGAGTAATAGCAATTGCCTCTTTGCTTCCTGCCAGCGGTGTAACGTCTCTGTGCCTTGCCATAGGAAAATACTTATCAAGTAACAAAGTCAGTTCTGTATTGGTTGAACTCAATTCCAGCGGGGATTTTGACAGAATGAGAGAGTATCTGGATGAGCTGGGAGAGGTAAAGCTCCAAAGCGAAAACCGGTTCGAAGCGAATAACCTGGTTTTCTATCCCAATGCGCCAGATTTCGGAGTGGTATCCAGAAAAGGCATCGATGCGATAATCCTTGATCTCGGACAATTGAATACCGAAAGAAAAATGATCCAGTTTAATCATGCTGATATCAGGATTATAGTATGTCCGAATGTACCCTGGAAGTATAGCCTTTTTTCGGAATGCCACCAAAAAATTGAATCGCTTGCAAAAGAAGAATGGATTTATACGGCAAATATTTCTCAAAGTTATGAACATCAAAAATTAAAAAAACTTCTGGGCTCCAACAGGCTGGTCCTTTATTCAACCGTCAGTAATCCTTTTTATCTGAATACGGAAGATCATAAGCGTATAGGGGTTGTGCTTAATGAAATATGCAAATTAGCAGGGCAATTATGAGACAAGGAGGTAAAAAGGTGATTTCAAGGCCACAGCGTTACAGGATTCTACTGGGTTTTATTGCAGGCCTTTCTCTTTCATTGGCAGTTTTGGCAGCAGGCTATTTATATTACCGTAATAATACATATCGGTTGACCGAACAGGAAAAGCTGCAAATCAGGCAATTGGCATTGGAAGAATACAGGCAGAATAATCCTACAAGTCTGGTATATAAAATCACGACAGATAAAAAATCAGGAGATATTTTACAGGATAAAGACATTGCTCCGGCTGAGATAAGCGAAAGTCTTAAACCGGCAGATGCAGTAACCGATCCTTCTCTGGCTGTCGGAAAGGTGATAAGATGCGATATCCTGTCCAATACGGTAATAACCGAATCACTTTTATATGGAAAACAGGATTATCCCCATGATATGAGACTAATGGAATACTCGGTTTTAAACCTTCCGCAAAAACTTCAGAAAAATGAATTCATAGACATCAGGATCATGTTTCCAAACGGGCTGGATTATATTGTCCTTTCCAAGAAGCAGGTTACCGATTTGGAAAGATCGGAAAATGCTCAAAGAAACATAATATGGTTTCATGCCGGCGAAGAAGAGATACTGAGAATGGCCAGCGCCATTGTCGACGCAAGTATCGTGGAAGGAACAATACTATATGCCGTGCCATATATAGCTCCGGATATCCAGGATCAGGCGGCTATAACTTATCCGGTGAATTTAGACGTTCAAAAATTGATCCTGGAAAATCCCAATATTATCAATAAAGCCGTTACAGAGCTGGAGACCCGTAACCGCCGGCTGTTTGAGGAAAGAATAAATGAGGATCACCAGTATTCAGGGAGAAACAAAGTGTTCAATGATAATAATGTTCAAATTCTCCATGATATTCCCGAAAGCAAAACCTTTGAATCGGGAACCGAAACGAGTGTGGAAGATAATCTTTAGGAGGGCTTCATATGAATGTAGTGTTTCTGGGAGAGAGTACCGAGGAAAAGCGTTTTTTAATACTATGCCTTGCTAAAATAGTGTCATGCCACGCAAAAATAACCGTATTGTCAAAAAAGGCATATTCATTTGATGAAGTCGCCGATAGTTATGAATATTGCGGGATTGATTTTGTGCTGCTTAAAGACGGGGAAAACCCTTTGTCAAAGATTTCGGAAAATAACGGCAATTTTATTGATGCGGAAGAATATATGGATATTCCGGAGGATTTTAAGGTAATAGCAATTAGCGAAACAACCAGGGGCAAGCTTGAAAGCTGTATAAAATTAGCCGAAGAATACACCTGGGCGCACCCGTCATTAAATATCTATATTATCTATCTTAATATTATGGAGTACTGCAAAATAGGAAGTCATTTTTTAAACAGCTACTGGGAGCATAGTTTACCAAGCTTCACCAGGATTGCCGGAACCGATGAAATATACTTTGAGGAAAAAAACCGTATTGTGATGATTGAAAGTCAGTATTCAAACAAATTAGTTGTAAGGAATCTGTCTTTGCCTATCAAAAATTCCCTCAGAAAAACAATCCAATATATTTTTTCTTTGGATTCAAAAGCGGCAAAAGAAGTGTTAAGAAGAGCTGAAAGGATGAAATAGGATGCAGGTTTCCTTCTGGTCAAACATGCACGGACAGGGAGCGACAAGCACTACCACGGCAGCAGTGGCCTCATTCATAGCACAGAATACGGCTTTAAAAACGTTGATTGCTCATAACCAAACAGAAAAAAACGCTATAGAAGGTTATTTGTTTAAAAAGCCAAAACAGAGTAACAGTTTCGGAAGACTGAATAACCAGGGAATCGATGCGCTGTTAAGACTCGTGAAAAACGGAAGACTTAAGCCGGAAATGATTGCGGATTATACATATTCGGTCCTGAAAAATCACAGGATGGACTTGCTTTTGGGATCCGAGAAAAAGCAAATAATGCCGCAGGAAGACCAGGAGCTTTTCTTAAGCGTACTCGGCCTGGCGAAAGAGTTTTATGACCTTATAATACTGGATGTTCACAGCGGTATTAAAGTAAACAACAGTTTAAGTCTTCTTAAAAATTCGGACATAATAGTGTTTTGTGTAAATCAGAACAGTTTATTACTGGATGACCTGGCCGCCCTTTTTAATGAGTATGAGTTTTTAGGGCAAAAACAGGCTGCATTTGTTTTGGCGCGATATGAAAAGAACAGTGGCATAACGGGAGCCAACCTTGCAAGAAAATTTGGAATAAAGAGAAATTACGTTTTTGAAATTCCCAATAGTTCACATTTATTGGATGCTTTGAACACCGGAAGAGTATATGAATATGTCGCATTTAACCGAAATACAAAACGCGGCGAAGAAAAAGAGATATTCAGCGCTTTGAACCGGCTCTGTGAGTACATTGTTGAGGGGTGCGATAAAAGTTGCCGTTTGCCATAAACCTGGTAATGCTCATTTTAATACTGCTTGGCCTGGGTATATCCCTGTACTTTTTCTTTGTATCAAGAAAGTACCATATGGAGACAGGCGAAAATGAAGATCCCCAGAAGTACACAATTCCGGGACTTATCGAATATGTCAGGGATTGCATTAACGAGATAACAAGAACTAATTTATTTGAGCTTGGCCTCAACGAGGTGGAGTTTAAAAAGCAAGCCAATAAAAGGGCGGAACTTAAAAAAGCGCTCAAGGTATGTATGCACGGCTCCATTGTGGATAAACAGTTTGTCAAGGCTTTAATTTATGATATTCTTCATGCCTATATCCCTGATGAAAAGCTCAATTTAATCATTCCTTTCAATAATCCATACCTTCTGTCAACAAAGCATAAGTTTGCAATTCTACTTCACATGATGAAGAAGAAACATGGAGCCGATGCGCTTTCGTATATAATTGATGAGTTTGAGCTGGATAAACTGAAAAAGAACGAGGATGGAGAATATTGTTATTTTATATCCAGGCAGGAGATTGAGCATATTTATGACAGGATGGGTTTTATCCTCACGAAGGAAGACAAACTCGAGGTTATCACCCAGGCGGTGTATGAACAATATAAAGGGTTAGGCGTCATAGATGAAATCAGGGATATGAATATTGACGGCGTATCTGCCGGAGTTTCCGGGGTAACCACGGACCATTTTGATTTTTCGAACTTCCGGCAGCAAATGGATATTGCCGCAAGTTACCAGAAAAACTATGAAAGCGTATGGATTTTCTATAAAGGCAAATCCATAAAACTTGATTTTTTAAGCTTTGAAAGTGAAAGCGAGCTAAAAAGGGTATGCCAGATAATATACCGTTACAATCGGGGAGGCCAGCTTTCAGAGGCTACAGGCTACAGGGTAAACGAGATGAAGGACGGAAGCCGTGTCCTTGTGGTACGGCCGCCGTTTTCTGAATCCTGGGCTTTTTTTGTCCGCAAATTTTACATTAAAAATGTAACGTTGGAAATGCTTATTCAGGATGAGAATGCCAATTTGCCCATAAACCTGATCAAATACATAGTAAAGGGCGGGATGATAACAGCCGTGACCGGGCAGCAGGGAAGCGGGAAAACCACAATGCTTATGGCCATGATTGAACATATTTATGCCACCTTAACACTTCGTATCCAGGAAATGGCTTTTGAACTGAATCTAAGACGTTTATACCCTAGAAGAAATATCCTGTCCTTCAGAGAGACTGAAACTATTTCGGGGCAAATGGGACTTGATATTCAGAAAAAGACAGACGGCAGCGTGAACATACTGGGAGAAGTGGCAACCGATCCGGTAGCGGCATGGATGATACAGATGGCCCAGGTGGCTTCGCTGTTTACTCTTTTTACCCATCATGCAAAAACTACGCGGGATCTGGTTTATTCTCTCCGGAATTCATTATTGAAATGCGAAATGTTCACAAATGAAAAAATAGCCGAACAGCAGGTGGTTTCGGTCCTTGATTTTGACATACATCTTGCAAGAGATTACGAAGGCAAAAGATATATTGAACGAATCACAGAAATAGTTGAACTAAAGGATACGCCACTGCCTGACAATTTTGTTTATGAAAAGAATATAACTGATAAAACAGCTTCTTTCATGGAAACAACCGCTGAGTATTATAAGAAGATGACCGATAAAAGGATATTTGAGTGCCGCAATATTATTGAATTCAGAAATGGCCGGTATGTTGTGGTCAACCCTGTTTCAAAAGAAAGGACAGAGAGGATGAAACGCGCCATGACAGCCGAAGATGCACGGCAATTCGACGATTTCCTAAACTTGCATTTCAACCTGGAAAGCGGGGTGAGAGTTTGAATACATATGGCATAATCGGAGTTTTCTGTTTCTTTCTCGCGTTCTTATTGATAATGGCAAACCTGGTTTATGCAAAGAAGCGGAATAAACTGGATAAAAACTTAAGACAAATAGGGGAAAAATATCCGACATTTTATATTTTACTGTACCGCAGATTCAGCAGAATTCCCGTATTAAAAAAGCTTCTGCTGAATATCAGGAAAAGACTTGAAATCTATACTGTCTCTGATGAAAGAAATATCAGAAAAACTGCTGTTATCCTTCTTTTGTTTTCAGCGGCGGCGTATGTTTCTGTTGTTATCATTTTCTGGATACTTACCCGCGACTTTTTGATCATGATATTATTTGCGATACTTTTGTCTTTTATCGCGGACACAATTATAGATTTGTACATAAGCAATCTTCAGGACAGACTTCTTAAACAGCAGATTAAATATCTGGAATTTCTCAGACATAAATATTATGAGCATAAATCGGTCGAGGACGCAAACCTGGAAGCTTGTGAACTTCTGAACCGGAAAGGGACTTTCGAAGTTTATACCCAGGCCGAGCGGATTAATGACATTCTTTTTTCCAAGGATGTGGAAGCGGAACTGGAAAAGTATTATGAAACGGCTCCCAATAAATATTTTAAAATGCTTGCAGGTATAGTTTTCATTACCAAGGAATACGGAGACACGGTTGTCAATGGAAGTTCGGTCTTTGTACGGTGCATAGCATATCTGGGCAGCGAAATCAAGGCTGAATTATACAAGCGGGAAAAGCTAAAGTACGCTTTGAAAAGCCTTACCACAATATCCCTTCTTCCTTTGTTTTTCTTAAAACCCCTGAGAAACTGGGCGGCAGGCAGCTTCGCGCCTCTGGAATCATTCTATTCCAGCAGGTTGGGCATTGTCCTGGGTATTGGAGTCGTTTTTTCTTCAGTTGTCTGCTATATGATTTTAAGAAAACTTCAGCGTTTTGATGATCATATCAATATCGGATATGTTAAAAAATCATTTGAAGAACGGATATATGAAAAACTGCTTCATCCGGTCGTGGACCGACTGGTGCCCCGGCAGTACTCAAAAAAGCGGCAGTATTTGACGGAGCTTATAAAAAGCGCTATGGCGCCTTTGAACATATACACCCTGTATGTCCGCAGGCTTCTTATCGGGCTTATCGCGTTTATTTCCGGCATTTGCATGTTTTTAGGGTTAAACGCATACACAAGGTATTCTGTCCTGTATTTGCCACAGATGCCTGACGGTTTTCTGGGTGGAAAACTATCGGACCAGGAATATGAAAGGCTTAAAAATATCGCAGATTTTGACAGGAAGATTATTTTAAGCCTGGGTAAAAACCCGGACGAGAACCAGGTACTTGAAAGACTGATTGAAGACGGGCAATTAACCAAACAGGAACTGACAGCTGCCCATGAAAGAATTAATAAAAAGATCCATACGCTCTCCCGCAATATATTCTGGTGGTGGCAGCTAATTGTATGTATCTTACTTTTTATCGCGGGATATTGGGTTCCTGTCATCAGCCTTGCTATTATGGCAAAGGCAAGAAGGATTGATATGGAAGATGAAGTTACACAGTTCCAAACAATTATTCTTATGCTGATGCATATGAACAGGGTTCACGTTCATGAGATCCTGGAATGGATGGAGGCTTTCTCGGTTCATTTTAAAGAACCCTTGCAAAAATGCATACTGAACTTCAGTTCCGGACCTTATGAAGCGTTGGAAGAACTTAAAGCCGAGGTTGGTTTTCCGCCTTTACTGGCTATAATAGACAACCTTCAGCTGGCCAGCTCGGACTTGGAAGTGGCAAAGGCCTTCGAAGAGTTGGAAAACGAAATGAATTTCAATCGCGAAACCCGAAAAGATACCAATGAAAGAATAGTCGAGAGAAAGAAAAACCTGGGTAATATGATAGGTTTTTTGCCGGTATATATGATGATTATTCTTTACCTGATAATACCGATGATTGTGTCCGGAATGAACAGTATTGCGGCATTTTATAAACAAATAATGCAAATATAAATAAAATTTACGGGAGGCAAGGCTATGGAAGGTAATTTATCTAAAGCGCTTTGGATGGGAGTTTCAATTCTTCTCTTTATTGCAGTCGTTACCATAGGGCTGAGTATTTTCGGCGGAATGAAAGAAGTAAGCAGTTTGGCCAATGACCGTATAGGGTCAATATCCCAAAGCATGGCGGAAGAAGAATTCAGAATATATGACGGAAAGGAAGTAAAGGGTGATGATGTATTGTCAGCCCTGGGAACTTTTTCAGGCAGAAGCGGCGAAGTTATCATCCTTGTGGCAACCCTGGGATCCAATGGCGGGAATCCTGTAAACCTGGACCTTTCCGCCGGAACAGGCCTGAACATCTCAGACTATAACCAGTACATATCAAAAACGAACGGCACGCTGCGGATTGACAACCGGTGCGTAATACTGTCGGTAAACAGCGGAGAACTTCTAACCAGTGTCAGCAAAACTGTTATGGACGCAGAAAGAAGAGACTGTGAGAATCCCAACCTTACATCCAGGTATATCAATCCCTCCGGAAAGTTTATATCCCACTTGATATACGATACAAACTTAAAAATTCGTGGCGTGATTTTTGCACAGAAGGACTGATTATGAGCGGTAATATTGAAAGAGTATTATACCTGGATCTGGCAGTCGTTCTGCTTGGATTGGCTTTAACGTTTTACTTTTCTGATTATAACAATTACCGGGATTATATTGCCCAAAGCAGTGCGCTTATTAACGATGACAGGATGGTTGCCGTAACCGGAGGAAAAGGAGAATATCCAATAAAAGGGACAGAGGTAATACATCAGCTTCTGGAAGCCAAAAGACTTGTGAAAAACAGTGAAGTGCTCAGGTTGTATTCCGATTCAATTGAATCCTCGTACCAGAGCAATGCAGAAATATGTATTTGCGGAAGAGATGCGGCCAATGTTGAAATATCGGATGTAAACCATGCTTTATTCTATGACATTGAGTTTGATAAGGACAATTCGGGACGAATAATAAAAGTCAAATATATCTTGCGATAGCAAAGGAGGAGGCATGGACAGAGCTTTCTGGAATGTGTTAGCGTTTTTATTATGCGCTGTATTAATGTTTCTTTTTCCGTTGATGACTGTCCTGGACAGGCAGGATGATATCGCCTACAATGTCGTTCTGGCAGAATGTAACAGGTTCGTTGATGCCTGCAGGGACACAGGGTATATAACACCCGATATGTACATGGAATTCACAAATCGTGTCAACTCAACGGGAAACACTTATACAATCAGACTTTCACATATAAAAAGGTCGGTTAATCCGATATATAAACAGATTAACGGCAATTTAAGCTTCACCGGCGAATATGAGATAACCCATATAAAATATGGTGAAAATGACATTTTGGGTGTCCTGTACCCGGATAATCCGACGCTGCCGGCACATGATAAATCCCGGCGCTATGATATGAGTATGGGAGATCTTTTTTTTGTCGAAGTACAAAACAAGGGTAAAACAATGGCAACAGCGGTTCGGGACATGATACTGTTCAGGAATACTGATTACCCTGCCATATTTGTTCGCGCGGGAGGAATGGTTAGAAATGAAGCTTACTAGTTTCGCAATCATGTTTGTAATTATCATTTCTCCCTTCATTTTCATAAGTGCCCAGGAAACTGAAACGGCGATACAGGATAATAAATTAAGATATTACTATGACAATATAATCGACAATGCAGCCGTCGATGCCGCATTCATCCTGTCAAACAAAGGAACGGGGCTTACATATGCAGGTAACGTAAGATTTACAGAAGCCAAGCAGCTTGCCGCTGAAGTTTTTTTTGACACTGTATACCATTCCTTTAACGCGAAGGGCAATCAGTCATTAATGGCGAGGGTGGATGCCTGCATACCGGTCCTGGTTTTTCTTGAAAGTGAAGGGTTTACATTATATGCCCTCGATGAATATAAAAACATAAACGGGCAAAACGAGATTAAACATGTATGGTTCCCCATGCAGCACTATATCGGAGAAGTTTTATCCGACAGATTTATCATTCGTTATACTCTTGAGAATAAAATCTATATTTTTGATATTGCTGACCAGACCCTTAGAGAAGGCGATTACAGCGAATTTGAAGAAGAAATCTCTTACTTTAAAGATAAACAGACCTTTGAGAATCTACGCTTAGCGGCAGTTAAAAACTCTGTTGAAGAAAAAATCATGGCATATATGGATTATTATAACCAATGGACATTGGGGAAAAGCTTCTCGGTTAAACTGGAATTTCCGTCAATAGATGATGCGGACTGGAAAAGAGCTCTTACCGACGAGGGTATCATAGTTTATGCCCAGGGCTTTCCTGTCCTTACCGGCAAGAACTATAAGCATTATGCCCTCGGGGGAGCAAGAGTCATAAGAAGAGCCCCTTTAACCGGCTATACTTACCAGGGGATCTTATATTATTGCAGAAGTGATTGTGAATTTCTACAAAACACCGTTGTTTCGGATCCCGGATTCAACCGGGACAGTATAGCTTATTTTTCCAACGCGTACGAAACAGCCGCCGAAGGATATTTTCCCTGTCCCAACTGCCGTCCGTAAAAAATCAAAAATGACAATTAATTATTGACTAAGATCTTTCAGCTCCGCTTACACTTCGCTCAGGATAACACCTCCCATGTCATTCTGAGCGTAAGCGAAGAATCTGACCAAACGGTCATCCTGAGCGTTAGCGAAGGATCTTATGTGTTAACAATAAAAGATTCTTCACTTCGCTTCGCTCGTTCAGAATGACATTATAGTTACTGCGCTTCGCACAGGATTACATTGATATGCGGGCACAAGGTTTCTCATTGAGATAAGCCGATTCTCTTCAGAGGAAAGACCGCTGAGCGGTTACATGATTGAAATATATGAGCGGCCCGTGGGAGGAAGATTTAAAATAATATTAATATTCTTTTGTTATAATGGGTAATAATTAGGTAAAGACCAGAAGGGAGGATAAAGTGATGATATACGATGTTATAGTTATCGGGAAAGGGCCTGCAGGGATATCTTGTGCTATTTATACCACCAGAGCTAATTTAAGGACATTGGTTATCGGGAAATCTGACAGCATGCTGTTAAAGGCTGATAAAATAGAAAATTACTATGGATTTGCAGAACCTGTCAGCGGAAAAGAACTGATGGAAACAGGAGTGGCCCAGGCTCTCAGGCTTGGAGCCGAAATCATCGAAGATGAAGTGGTTGATATTGAGAAAACCGAAATTTTTAAAGTAACCGGAGTGAACGGCGAATATGAGGCAACAACCGTACTGATTGCAACAGGGGCTCCGGTTGTTACGGTGCCCATTAAAAACCTTAAGCGGTTTGAAGGAAACGGCATAAGCTACTGTACCACATGCGATGGTTTTTTCTTCCGCAATAAAAAAGTCGGAGTCCTGGGATATACCGATTACGCTGTTCATGAGGCAAAGGAGCTAACGGCGTTTACCCAGGATATAACCTTATATACAAATAACATGCCTTTAATGGTTTCAGAAAGCCTTAAAACGAGCCTTGATAAATTCAGGATTAATACGTTAAAAATCAAGGAATTTCAGGGAAACGAAAGAATCGAAGAGATAATTTTTGAAGACGGCAGCAGAGAAAAAACAGACGGTCTTTTCATAGCCTATGGAAGCGCTTCATCCTCCAGTTTTGCGCTTAAAATGGGTATTGCCATGGAGGGAAAAAACATTATTGTAAATGATAAAATGGAGACCAATATTCCCGGCTTGTTTGCCGCAGGAGACTGTACAGGAGTGTTTAAACAGATTGCGGTCGCCGTGGGGCAGGGGGCCATTGCTTCAAGACAAATAATCGATTATGTCAGAGAAACGAAAAAAGACGGATGAAAATCCGTCTTTTCCGTAATAAAGGAGGAATCTATATAAATTAAAAAAATGCGCCGCTCCAAAAGGAGCGAATAAAAGGGGATAATAAAGGGGTATATCTAACTACGTTAATTGCTGCGTTTTATTTTTTCGTTATTGCCTTCATTATTTGCTATGGGTTTTTCTTATCCTTTGCTCTTCACGTGTTCATTATAAACAATTAAAATTCTTTATATAAGCATAAAAACAACAAAAAATTATTAAATTATTTTTTCTGTTTAGTGCAACATGTCAGGAGCAAATTGCAATAAAAACGGCTATAAATCAATGAATTTTTTGTAATCCAGATTATTTCTTTCACAGTAATTCATTAAACTGAAAATTATTTTTTTCCCGCCGCCTATGCCTGTATTTAAGAATCTGTATAGATGCGCCGGATCTACTCCAAGTTCCCTGCTGAATCTGTTATAGTTGCCCATATAACGGCTATTCATGAGTTCTCTGATTTTCTCCCTGTTTAACCTGTTATTCATGGCAATTTCTCCCGTTTCACAAATGGTTGAAAAAGGTTGTAATATGCTAAATTATGTATAATATTACATCAATAGCTTTGTTTTGTAAAGAGAAACGTAAAAAAACAATAATAGAATATTGAGAGAATAAAAGGTTATTTCCGTTCATAAACATAAAAATGGATTCAGACATGAGGTGTGCATTATGAAAAAATTCAGAGTTATAGCTGTTATAATGGTTTTGACACTTATGATGTGTTCCTGTGGCTCGACTGAAACCAGTAAAGAAAATATTGAAGAGGATCTGACACCTGCAAGCAGCCTGTCCATTGACGAAGAAGAAGCGGCCGTACTCAACGAAAAGGTGCCGGTGATCCTATATTTTGGTGATGAGCAGCAAACCAAACTGATAAAGGAGATACGTTATGTTGACATCAAGGAAGCGAAAAAGGGCGCCGAAACGCTAGCTTCAGTTTTGGTTAAAGAGCTGATAAAGGGGCCGAAAGCAGAAGGGCTTACTCCTCTTATTCCTGAAGGTACTTCTTTACGAAGTCCGGTTACAATTGCCGATAGGATTGCCACTGTTGACTTTACCAAAGAATTTATAGAGAACCACCCAGGTGGGAAAACTCTTGCCGAACTTACAATTTATTCAATTGTCAACACTCTTACCGAAATGAAGGAAATTGAAAGGGTTAAAATCACGATAAACGGTAAGACGACTAAGAATTTTAAAGACAATGTTACATTAAACAGCGACTTTCCTAGGAACGATGCTGTCGTAAATAAAGAAGTAGGTTTGGTGCTGCCTGAAGACAACGGCCTTTCACCTGTAGGGAACATTGACGAAAGTATAATTCTTGAAAGCCCGGAAGAAGAAGATCCGCTTGAATGATGCAGGAGGGTAAAGTATAATTTATTGGAAGAAGTAAGGTGTTAATCAAAACCATATTTAGGGGAGCATAAATACTCCCCTTGTAACCATTCGTGGAGGTTATAAAGTGAGTAAAATAAGAATAACCGTTCTGTTCGGAGGTCAGTCCTCGGAACATGAAGTTTCAAGAATATCTGCCCAATGCGTTCTTGAGAATATTGACAGGAGTCGTTTTGAAATACAGACTATAGGAATAACAAAAAAAGGCGAATGGCTTAAATATGAAGGAGATATCAGCTTAATAGGTTCAGGACAGTGGGAGGAAATAGCCCGGAGACAGCTCCGGGAAAGAAAAAACGCAGGTTTATTAAGCCGTTATATCGAAAATGTTCCAACTTTAAGGGCGCTGATTAATTATGATGACAAGGATAATAGCGGCGAAACGGTTGATGTTGTGTTTCCCGTTCTCCACGGTCCAAACGGCGAGGACGGTTCGGTGCAGGGCCTGCTTCAGCTTGCAGATGTCCCGTATGTTGGATGCAATATATTGGCATCAGCCGCCGGTATGGATAAAGCTTTTTCCAAATTGGTTTTTGCCAATGCCGGTATTCCCCAGGCTGATTATATAGTAGTAATGAGATCCGAAATTAATGAAAAAATTGAAGATATTCTGGGCAAAGTTACTGAAAAGTTCGGTTGGCCGTGTTTTGTAAAGCCTGCCAATGCCGGTTCATCAGTAGGTGTAAGTAAGGTAAAAAGACCTGATGACCTAATGTCAGCTCTTCAATACGCCGCCGAATATGACGCCAAAATTCTAATTGAAGAATTTATTAAGGGAAGAGAAGTGGAATGCGCAGTTTTAGGCAATGATAACCCTATAGCGTCAACGGTTGGAGAAATCCTTCCCAGCAATGAGTTTTATGACTATAATGCCAAATATATCGACGGCAAATCAGTTACAATAATTCCTGCCGACATTGAGCCGAGTATAATGGAGCAGGTAAGAGAGTATGCCGTTAAAGCTTTTAAGGCATTAGGCTGCTCAGGGCTTTCACGAGTGGACTTTTTTGTTGAAGAATCGGGTAGAGTGGTATTAAATGAGATAAATACAATGCCGGGCTTTACCGATATCAGTATGTACTCAAAGCTGTGGGAGGCCAGCGGCATTCCTTATACGGAGCTGATAACGAGACTTATTGAATTGGCACTTGAAAATTACCGCCAAAAAACACGCTCATATGAAAGGAAGTAAACGTGGAAAAACAGGTTTTAATTACAGTCAACAGCATAATGGATGATTCTTCCGGAGAATCCGACAGTATGTGCTTTGTCACCGAAGGGATTCTCTATAAGGAAAACGATGACTATGTTATAAGTTATAAAGAGAGTGAAATTACCGGTCTTGACGGTACCACCACAACGCTGAGGGTCAGCAAAAACTCGGTGACGCTTACAAGACACGGTAATGTTGATACTACGATGTTTTTTGAAAAAGGTAAAACTCATCTTTCAGACTATAATACTAAATACGGAAGTGTCATGCTGGGTATAACGGCAAAAAATGTAGATGTCAACTTAAGTGAATCCGGCGGTGACATCAAGGTTGATTATATACTTGAATATAATCGTTCATATGGCGGAAGAAACAGGCTTTATGTAAGCGTCAGTGAACGAAAAAATTAATTACGCAGGAAAACGGAATGGGGTTTTGGACAATGAACAATATCTTTGACAAAATACGGGAGCAGATCTTTAAGGTTGTTAAAGAAGCATTCGTTGCGTGTGAAAAGAAAGGAAGTCTGCCCAATATCCAAATTGAGGATATATTTATTGAAATTCCGCGTGAACGAAGCTTTGGAGACTTCTCTACAAATATTGCAATGCAGGTTTCCAAACAGGCTAAGATGCCTCCGAGAAAGATAGCTGAACTTTTAGTCTCCGAGTTTGATTTTTCCGGAACATATATTGAAAGAACAGAAGTCGCAGGACCGGGATTCTTAAATTTTTACCTGAAAAAAGACTGGCTCTATGACGCGTTGCGTATTATCCAGGAAAAAAGGGATAAGTACGGAGAGGTAGATTTAGGAAAAGGAATCAAGGTAAACGTGGAATATGTAAGCGCCAATCCCACCGGACCTCTTCATATGGGCAATGCCAGGGGCGGCGCCCTGGGAGATTGCCTGGCCAGCGTGCTGAAGAAAGCAGGTTATGATGTTACAAAAGAGTTCTATATAAATGATGCCGGCAACCAGATCGAAAAATTCGGCATATCGCTGGAGGCTCGTTATCTTCAAATAGTACTGGGAGAAGATAAGGTGGAATTTCCTGAAGACGGGTATCACGGTGAAGATATAATAGAGCATGCCAAATCCTATTATGAAGAATACGGGGATATCCTTCTTAATAAATCACCGGAGGAGAGACGAAAAGCACTGGTGGATTATGCCCTTCCAAAAAACATAAAGAAAATTCGTGAAACCCTGGAAGCTTACGGAATTACCTATGATGTCTGGTTTTCGGAAAAGTCATTGCATGAAAGCGGAGCGGTTAAGAAAGCCATTGATTATCTTACCGAGAAAGGCTATACATTGGAAAAAGACGGGGCAATCTGGTTAAACGGAGAAAAGCTCGGACTTGAAAAAGACGAGGTCCTGGTAAGGAACAATGGGGTCGCCACATATATGGCAGCCGATATAGCTTATCACTACAATAAATTCATAACCCGCGGTTTTGACTGGGCCATAGATTTATGGGGCGCGGACCATCATGGGCATGTTGCAAGAATGAAGGCGGCAATGGAGCCTTTCGGCATTAGCAAGGACAGGCTGGAGGTTGTCCTGTTCCAGTTGGTAAGGCTTTACCGTAACGGTGAGCTGGCACGTATGTCAAAAAGAACAGGGAAAGCCATCTCACTGGAGGATCTGCTTGAAGAAGTCGGCAGGGACGCCGCCCGTTTCTTCTTTAATCTTAAAACTGCCGGGAGCCATTTGGATTTCGATTTGGATTTGGCTGTCAAACAGTCAAATGATAATCCCGTATTCTATGTACAATATGCCCATGCCCGTATTTGCAGCCTTCTTAAAAAACTTAAGGAAGAAGGAATAGAGCCGAAACCTGTTGATTCTGTAAATCTCACATTATTGAAAGAAAAAGAAGAGATTGAGCTTATACGGAAGCTTTCGGAATATCCCGAAGAGATAGTTCTTTCGGCCAAAAGCCTGGAGCCAAGCCGCTTAACGCGTTATGTTATGGATGTTGCGGCGCATTTCCACAGTTTTTATAATGCCTGCCGGGTCATGGGCGAGGACGAGGAACTGATGAATGCCAGGATTATACTTGTGGATTGTACCAGGATTGTGATAAAAAACATACTTGAACTGATAAAAATAGATGCGCCGGAAAAAATGTAATGAGACATTTTAAGGGGCAAAAGTGTATACTATTGGAGGAGAATGCAATGAGTTTATTTAAAGTTTGGCAGGAGAAACTGGAAAATCAATATACAAAAGAAAACCAGGAATTTATTGAAAATTACCTGGAAAAAGAAAAACAAGCCTATAAAAAAATTCTCTCAACAGGAACCACCAGCCTGACAGGAAGGATAGACGAGCTGGCAAAAGAATATGATATGGACACCGTTACCTTTATGGGGTTTCTGGATGGTATTAATACAAGTCTTGACAGTAAACTGGATCTGGAAACTTTGACAGAAGAAAGCGAAATCGACAAAGCAATAATCCTCTATAAGCTCTACTATAACATGCTTGCTGCGAAGGCCCATTGGCTGTATGGGCTTGAGGAATGGAACGATTTGTTGACAGCCGAGGAACGCGCGTCTATAAGAAAACAGTATAACGAGGATCATCGCGCGGTCAGAACAAAGGTGGGAAGGAACGACCCGTGCCCCTGCGGAAGCGGGAAAAAATATAAAAAGTGCTGCGGAAGTCTGTGAAGATATCTTTTCCAGTAATATTAAACCGTATCATGTCAGAACAAAATGATGTTAATGGGTTGGACCATTTAGGAGGTTCGACAGACGCTATATAGTAACTGTATATTTTTAATAATAATTGCATAATATTACAATCCCATGTATAATACTTAATGTAATAATATGTATTTTGTAGGGAATTATGTCATGTATATTTTTCAAGACTTTGAAAACATGGGTTTATTAGGCTTTATAAAAGTATTATGTGGGATATTCATTACTAGAAATACACACCGAGCAGTTTTTCTTTATAGACTAAGTTCGTGGTTATATATGCACAAGATGAAACCTTTGGCTACAATGATTTGGAGCTTAAATATTGCATTACACTCATGCGACATATCCCCAGAAGCAATCATTGGCAAGGGATTTAAAATATACCATTCGGTGGGGATAGTAATAGGGAATGTTCGCATAGGTGAAAACCTTAAAATCTTTCAAAATGTTACAATAGGCTCTGCCGTGAATAATAGAGAAAAAATGATAGGTGACAATGTATGCCTTTTTTCAGGATGCTGCGTTTTGAATAAAATCGGCGATAATGTGGTGGTTGGGGCAAACTCGGTGGTTCTCGATGAATTTCCGTCTAACGTAACAATAGCTGGTATACCCGCGAAAATCATTAAAACAAAAAAAGCGAAATTGCTTAATAAAGCTCACATTAAAAAAATGGGTTCACTTCAACAAGGAATGTAGGTTTTTTATTTTGTGGACAATGTCCGCATTTTGTATACCATACACAAGTGTTGGTTTCAAATATCAGAATGATTTTTATGATCCGCAATGATACTGGGTTTCAGCCATTTGCAAATGATAACAAATTATGATATGATATGAAAAATGTTTTACTTTCCATTTCATAAGTAAACAAAAAAAGTATAAAAAGTGTTTTGGTGCCTGAAATTAATTATATAGATTCCGGCTGCCACGTCGGGAGGTTAACATGTTAAAAGTTAAGAATTTAACGAAGAAATATGATAAGGTTTTGGCAGTGAATAAAGTCTCTTTTGAAATCGGCAGCGGTGAGATTGGAGTATTAATAGGCCCCAACGGAGCAGGCAAAAGTACAACTATTAAGTCAATTGCCGGCCTCTTGCGGTTTGACGGCGAAATCACAATAGACGGCAAGCCTAACAAAAGTATCGAAGCAAAGCGAGTATTCGGATATGTGCCTGAAACGCCGGCACTGTATGATTCCCTGAGCGTTTGGGATCATTTGGAGTTTATTGCCAGAGCTTATGATTTACAGGACTGGAACGACACAGCTGAGAAGCTTTTAGCACGCTTTGACATGGATGATAAAAAGAACAAGGTAGGTAAAGATCTGTCAAAAGGCATGCAGCAGAAGGTAAGCATATGTTGCGCCCTTTTGATTAAACCGCGTATGATAATGTTTGACGAGCCCATGATTGGTCTCGATCCAAAAGCCATAAAAGAGCTCAAGGAAATATTTTTTGAGTTAAAAGACTCCGGATGCGCTGTTCTGATAAGTACTCATATTCTTGATTCCATTGCCGATGTGTGGGACAAGGCACTCATAATGAATAAAGGTGAAATAGTTTTTAACAGTACAAGGGATGACATGGCTTTAAATGGTGAATCCCTGGAACATGTCTTTTTCTCCAAAACCGAGGGGGAGGGAGAGGCCGGATGAGTCCCTTGTTATTTATTATGAGGAAAACTCTTAAAAATCGCACAAAAGAAGTTTTAAAGAAACCCGTTCTGCTTATTGGCTATCTATTTATCGCTGTTTTTGTTATATCCATGTTAATCGTTTCTTTCGTAATGCCCTCAGGTTTAATAAGGCGTGGCTCTAATGATTTATATACCGGAATAGTAACCATTGTATTTATATTTATGTACTATACGACATTGAAATTAGGAATTGAAAAAGGTAGTACTTATTTTAGATTGTCAGATGTGAATTTGACCTTTACCGCTCCGATAAAGCCAAACCATATTTTGCTTTATGGCTTTATCAAGCAGTTGGGTGGAACGCTTATTTTTCTTTTTGTAGCCCTGTGCCAGATTCCAAACCTAAAGAACAACTTTGATATGAAGCATTACGGCGCATGGATGATATTGCTTGCAACTGTTTTTTATGCCCTCTCATACCCGCTGATTAGTATGGTTATGTACTCATGGGCGGCAAAAAAGTCAGGAAGAAAGAAAATCCTTAAAAGGGCTCTCGACGTGATGGCATTGCTGATAGCCGGTGTGGTCTTAATAAGCCTTTTCAGTACACGCAATGTTGTAGTAACCATCGGTAATGTCTTTAATAATCCAATAGCCAGGTACTTTCCAGTAATCGGATGGACAAGCTCGATTGCCAATGCTTCCGTTAATGGCTTTACCACCGAGTTCTGGGTAGGATTATTAGGAATGGTGTTTCTTATTCTGGGAACCATTATCGGACTATACCGTGCCATTCTTGATTATTATGAGGATGTCCTGGAAGGCACGGAGTTTTTTGAAGCGGCCAGGAAAGCAAAACGCGAAGGCAAAAATTTGACTTTCGGGCTAAAAGTCAGGGACAGTGTCAAGCAAAAACTGTCCGGTACCGGAGCCAGCGCACTGTTCTTCAAGCATTTATTGGAACTCAGGAAAACTGCTTATGTGCTTTTTTTTGACAGATCATCAGTATCGGTCATTATAGCCGCGATCATGTTCAGGCTGGCTATGCCTAAGGGAGTCCAGGAGGTTTCATTATCAATGGTTCTCTTCTTTGCGCTTTATATGCTGTTGCTACTGCAAATGCAGGGGAGACTGGGTACAGAGCTGGAAAAACACTATATCTTTCTGATTCCGGCCTCACCATATCAGAAGCTCTTTTTTGCAACACTTGCCGAGCATACAAAGAATCTTATTGACGGCATATTTTTGTTCGCTCTGTCGGGGATCCTCTTTAAAGCGCAGTTAGTAAATGTTGTAAGTTGTATAATCGCATACACTTTGTCCGGTGCGGTTTATACTTACAGTGATATTTTAACCCGCAGACTGTTTGGAAGGATTCATAGCAAAGGATTATTGCTTTTTGTCAAAGTATTAGTAAATATATTAATAATTATTCCAGGCGGTGTAGCATCCGCAATAGTTTTGTTGATTACCGAAAACGAATTTTTTATGATATGCGCTTTGGCCGGTTGGAGCTTTGTTTTGGCAGTAACGCTCTTTATGTTTTCAGCGGGTATTTTAAATAACCTGGAAACAGTAAATTAATGCAAACATTACGAATCAACAATAACCCGGGAACCATAAGCATGTCATTCTGAGCATCAGCGAAAAATCTTACTCTCCCCTGTCATTCTGAGCATCAGCGAAGAATCTTAATCTCCCCTGTCATTCTGAGCATCAGCGAAGAATCTTTGTGTTATTATATAAGATCCTTCGCTCCACTTCGTTTCGCTCAGGATGACAGTGGAGAATTCGCTTCGCTTAGGATGACATCTGCGGTAACGGGTGTGCTTCATGTCAGGTCAATCAAGTACTTTATCGCCTTATGTTCCTTAAGGTCGGCATAAGCTTCTGCAATATTGTCAAGAGGAACAGGATTATCCATATCGTACCATAAAGAAGCATCCAGGAAACCTTCGCGGATACGCTTTATTACTTCATCATGCGTTTCAGGTTCGTCATATCCATCACAATATACAATAAACGAATGATTTGCCTTAAACGGATTGATACCGTAATCCGCCCTGGAGTGCCAGCCGTAAACTCCTATGACCCCTTTTTCTTTTAACAGCGGCAGAGCAATATTCGTATTACGGGAATAACCAATTGCGTCAATAATGTAATCTATACCGTCGGGGAACAAGGCCTTAAGCTGTTCATAAATTCTATCCGATTTATAATCTATATTTGCAATAGCGCCAGCTTTTATAAAGAGATTACCTCGCGTAATACTTCCGATTGTGACTACCCTGGCTTTTACATAAACACAGTGCCTGACAAAAGCAAGGGCATTGCCGCCGGATCCCAATATTAATACGTTATCGCTTTCTTTTACTCCAAGTCGTGTGGCATAGCTGAGGGTCTCGCGCCAGGTTATCATCATCGGAGCGACTTTCTCGTCTATATCGGCAGGTATTACTTTCTGAACCCTCGCGTTTTCCCATTCGGAACGTGGTATTCCGTCTCTCTCCATTGCAACATAATCAGTGGCAACTCCATATTGTGCAAAACCTCCAAAACAAATACCAAGACCAAGTTCAGGCATGGCCGGCGCGCCTACACGGGAAATCAAGTCTCCTGGTTTGAATGTGGTTACTTTATCGCCGATTTCAATAGCCCGTCCAACACTTTCATGGCCAAGTATGGATGGATAAATTACAGGTTCGGGGTGTCCTTTCTCCATAAGACGCAAATCTGTTCCTGTACAAGTCGCGCCGTACTTCATTTTTACAAGTACCTGGTACGGGTTGATTTTAGGAACGGGAACCGTGCGAATTTTTAAAGAGCCATCTAACTCAACAACGGCAGCTTTCATTGAACTCATTGTATTCAGTCTCCTCTCGGGTTAATATCCGGTAAATAAAATTAATAACTAATCAGTAGTTTTCTATTACATTTTATATGACAGCTTTATATATTTCAATTTATTTCAGCGGTTATCAGGCGGCTGCCGCGCGACTTGAAGCGCAGCATGGACATAAAAAAAGGGTTTCAAAAAGCTTTGAAACCCTGGTACGCCCGACACGATTCGAACGTGCGACACCAAGTTTAGGAAACTTGTGCTCTATCCTGCTGAGCTACGGGCGCATATAGCTTATTTATACATAAATGCCCGGCAATTGCGCACTTGATATTATACGACACTGAGATAAACCATGTCAAGGAGACCGGCTTTTTTCGTTAAAAGTTTTATACTATGCCTTATTGCTTTATCTCTTTAACGTGATATAATATTATTTGTTTAATGCGTTAAATTGGAGGATAAGAAAATGAAAAAATTATTGTCAATACTTTTGATATTAACAATGGTTATTTCTTTTGCAGCCTGCAGCAGGGCGCAAAAAACCAGTACCAATGCAGGCGACAGTGACCTTGCTTATGTTAAGGCAAACGGCAAACTTATAATTGGCTATACTGTTTATGCTCCCATGAACTATACGGATGAGAATGGCGAATTTACAGGCTTTGATACGGAACTGGCCATTATTGTCTGTGAAAAACTCGGTCTGAAGCCGGAATTTGTTGAGATAAACTGGGATACAAAAGAGGTTGAGTTGAATGCCAAGTCAATTGACTGTATATGGAACGGTCTGACGATCAATGATGAACGAAAGGCCACCATGGAAATAACAAAACCTTATGTAAAGAATGCCCAGGTGGTCCTGGTGAAGGAAGGCACAGCCTATGAGGGCACAGCATCCCTGATAGGCAAGACAGTAGTTGCCGAACAGGGTTCCGCCGGGGAAGATGTTGTTAAGGAAGACGAAAATTTGAAACAGGCAAATTATGTTCCCAAGACCCTTCAGACAGAATGCTTGATGGAAGTAAAAGCAGGAACTGCGGACGCGGCGGTTTTGGACCTGACTCTGGCCAAGACCATGACCGGTAAAGGTACCAACTATGAGGATATAAAGATTGTTGATTACCTGGCAGAAGAGGATTATGGAGTTGCATTCCGGAAAGGTTCAGATATTTGTGCAGAAGTCAACAAGATTTTTGATGAAATGGTTGCCGACGGTACTATGGGCAAATTAGCCGAAAAATACGGACTGGAATTGTCAGAGTAAAATATGTACAATATTTATGTTTGATTTTAGAAGGGGCAGAGTGAA
Organism: Clostridiaceae bacterium; assembly: GCA_012728095.1. GTDB lineage: Bacteria > Bacillota > Clostridia > DSM-8532 > DSM-8532 > DTU059. Next base: position 14,968 of record JAAYFU010000031.1, on the reverse strand, counting down.
AAAGCTCTGCCTCATTGTATCTATAGTGTATTCATAATGAGGTAACGAAATATGAATCAGATTTCGGTGATTATCAGCCGCCTGTCGGAGAGCTTCTTAATAAATTGCAGACTCTTTGTTTTAACATTATTATTTTCGCTGCCCCTTGGACTGTTGATTGCATTTGGATCCATGTGCCGATTTAAGCCGCTTCGCTGGCTGATGCGGACTTTTGTTTGGGTTATCCGCGGAACACCGCTGATGCTGCAGCTTATTATTATTTTTTTCGGACCGGGTCTTATAGGTATGTCTTTTTCCTGGCCGAATGGCGATGCAGGACGTTTCGCAGCCGCAACAGTAGCTTTTGTCATTAATTATGCCTGCTACTTTTCCGAGATTTATCGGGGCGGTATTGAAAGCATACCGAAAGGACAATATGAAGCCGGGCAGGTATTGGGAATGACAAAGGGGCAGATTTTCTTCAAGGTAACGCTTCTTCAGGTAATTAAGCGGATTATTCCGCCTGTTGGGAATGAGGTAATGACACTGGTCAAGGATACCTCTCTTGCCCGCATCATTGCCAATAAGGAAATCATCATGATGGCAGGAGAGTACAGCAGCAAAGGGCTTATTTGGCCGCTTTTCGCCACAGGCATTTATTTCCTTGTTTTCATAGGGGTATTGACAGTGTTGTTTGACTACCTGGAAAAGAAACTAAGCTATTTTCGTGCATAAAGGTGGGGGCTTTTAATGGCGGTTCTGGAAGTAAGAGATTTGGAAAAGCGTTTTGATTCCCTTCGGGTATTGCATGGGATTAATTTTTCATTGGAAAAAGGCGAGGCACTGGCAATAATCGGTTCTTCCGGCAGTGGAAAAACCACATTGCTGCGTTGCCTGAATTTTTTGGAGAAACCCGATAAAGGAACTATTATTGTAAATGATAAGGTTATTTTTGATGCAATGGACCCCAGTACACAGAAGGAGAGCGAGGTACGTAAAAAACGCCTCCATTTCGGACTGGTTTTTCAGAATTTTAACCTGTTTCCCCAGTATACGGTTCTGAAGAACGTAACACTGGCAGCGGAACTTCTTGCAAAAGAGAGGCCGGATTATAAAAAGAATAAAAAGGCTGTTATGGAAGAGATACAGGAAAACGGAAAAAGGCTTCTGGCCCAGGTGGGACTTTCGGATAAGCTTAATTTTTACCCTCATCAGATATCCGGCGGACAGCAGCAGCGGGTAGCCATTGCCCGCGCTCTGGCATTAAATCCTGATATTTTGTGTTTCGATGAGCCTACCTCCGCTTTAGACCCTGAACTTACGGGTGAAGTGCTGAAAGTTATCCGGAACTTGGCAGAGCGAAACACAACTATGATTATCGTAACTCATGAAATGAGTTTTGCCAGGGATGTTGCCGATAGGATCATATTTATGGATGACGGTGTAATTGTGGAGCAGGGAACGCCCGAGGAAGTGTTTGATAACCCCAAAGAAGAGCGAACCAGGCAGTTCCTGGCCCGATACAATGAAGGCAGATAAAACGCTGTGTTTTTCCTTACCGGCACTTTGTGACACCTTCGTGGTATGAAGAATAGCATATACTATGAACATACTTGTTACAGGTAGAAACTGTGGATTGTATAGCACTTTATGATTCCGGGAATTATGCTTACAGAATATGCCGGGTGTTTGAGCAAAAAGGTATTATCTTTCAGGTCATCTCAACTCCCTGCAAGGTTACTAAGACCGGATGCGGCTACTGCCTCCTGTTTCCTGAGCAGTATTTGAACCAGGTGCTCAGCGTAAGCGCAGCCCATGGTTTCCAGGTAAAAGAGGTATATAGAATAGAACAACGTAATGGCCGCAAAAAATACATAAGAATCGTATAGGAGATGAAGGCTTGGTAGATTCAGATCATGTACTTGAAACAATAAAGAAACTGTCCGTTACTGCGGGAGAAGAGATACTAAAGCATTATAAGAAAGAAATCCCGATAGAATACAAAGGGGACAGAACCCCGGTAACCAAAGCTGACAAAACAGCCAATGAACTCATTATAAGCGGACTTAACAAAGCCTTTCCCGAAATGGGAATCCTGGCCGAGGAATCGGCTGATGACCTCTCAAGGCTTGATAAAAGATACTGCTTTATAATAGACCCGCTTGACGGCACCAGAGAGTTCATCAGGGGGAATGATGAGTTCACGGTGAACATTGCCTTTACTGAATGGGGAAAGCCAATTGGAGGGGTTATATATGTGCCTGTTTATAAGGAACTCTACTATGGTTGGAAAGGGAAAGGAGCATTTTCCCTAATAAACGGCCAGGAGAAACGCCTACATGTATCAGAAAGGACAGGCGATATCAGGCTGGCCAGGAGCCGAACCCATCATTCCGAGCTATTGGATAAGCTAATTGAGATAAATAACATAAAAAACGTTATAGTAGCAGGCAGCGCATATAAGGGATGTCTTCTTGCCAGGGGCGATGTTGAGGCTTATTACAGGTTCGGGCGTACCATGGAATGGGATACGGCAGCTATGGAAATAATAGTAAGGGAAGCAGGAGGGATTTTTTCGGGGATGGACGGAAAACCTTTTACCTATAACAAGAAAAACCCCGAAAATCCTCAGGGCTTTTATTTGCTCAACAACGAAAAGAATAAACTTATTATTCCCGTGGAATAAGCACTTTTATATATCTGGGAAGCAATTCAACGGTTATGTGTGTTTCAAGGCTTGTTTCGCCGTCAATATTGACGGCGAAAGGTTCGTCACTTTCCACTGTTGCCTTTGTTCCTTTTGACAGGCTTACTTCTTTCATACTTTCATGTTCTCCCCTTTGAAACAGAGGGAAAAATTTCAGAATCTTCCGGCGGGGAAGCGAATCTATCAAATAAAAATCAATTTTTCCGTCATCCATTTCAGCGCTGGGAGCGGCCTTCATGCCTCCTCCATAGTAGGAACCGTTGGCGAAGATAGCCAATAATAACTCTTTCTCAATTGGCGCTTTATCATCCAGTTTAATTTTAAGCTTATACTTTCTGCACTTTATCAAAGTCGCTAAAACGGCCCAAATATAGGACATTGAACCCGTTACACACGGAAACCTCTTAAAATACCGACTGTTCAAGGTAACCTCAGCGTCAAAGCCTACCGATGCGATGTTAATAAAATATTTTTCGTTGAGCCTGCCTAAATCTGTGACTGTTGAAGCTGATAAAGGCAATTCTATGATAAGTTTCACAGGATCAAGCACAGAATAAAGATGACGTGCCACATCATTGCCGGACCCGCAAGGTATTATACCAAGCTCGACATTATGGAAACCTGCTATTCCGTTAACGACTTCGTTAAGGGTGCCGTCTCCTCCGACCGAGTATACTCTGACAGCATCGCCGGTGGCTGCAATATTCCGGGCAATTTCTGTTGCATGTCCCGGTCTTTCTGTTATGTAAATCTTAAATGAATCAATAAAATCCTCAAACCGGCGCCTTATAACCTCAACCATTTGCAGGGAACGGCCTTTGCCGGCAACAGGATTGATTATAAAAACATGAAGCAAAACTAATCACCTTAGTTGTTTTTCTCTATTTTATCATATATTTCGTTCAATATCGTGGAAATACAACAAATATTTTAATTGCGCAATGTCCTTGCTGACATATTTTATTTTAACTATTGATTTAAGAATTATCTAATATATAATTAACAAAAAATGACGGCGCAAAAAGGCATTTTCAGTCATCATGTGTTATTGTTTTCAAGTTTGTTATTATGCTATATTAATCGTGCCGGTATTTTCACTAAGCCGGACAAAATATAATAAAAACACAATTTCGAATCATATCCCCATGAGGGAATGAGAACGGAGGTAAAAATGAAAAAACTGTTTAAAAATCCGAGAAGCCTTGCATTTCTGGGACTGATGCTTGGCATTACAATCATCATGGACATGACGCCCTTAGGAATGATTCCGCTAGGGGCAATCAGCGCAACAATCATTCACATCCCCACCATAATCACAGGTATTGTATTAGGACCGGCAGCCGGTTTCATTATGGGAACCGCACTGGGAATCGTCGGGTGGATACATGCTCTTACACGGCCTGTAACCATTCTTGATCCATTCTTTATGAATCCCCTTATTTCAGTTCTGCCAAGGATGTTTATAGGGGTCGCGGCATATTTAATTTATGCCGGCCTGGCCAGACTGATAAAAAAACAGCCTGTCAACAACGCTGTAAGTACTTTTATCGGGGGTATTGCAGGAAGCCTTACAAATACGGCATTGGTTTTTTTGATGCTTTACCTGGTTTATGCAAAAGAATTGGTTGAAAAAGCGGGGATGCCCTTTGGCGCGATTGTGTTATCGGTATTTACCACAAATGCGATAGCTGAGGCTATAGTCAGCGGACTTATCACCATGCCTGTCGCGTCGGCTTATTTTCGCTATGCAAAGACTCAAAAAATGTAGTTTGGAGTTGAATAATTGTGAGTAAAATTATTGGGATCGATGTCGGAGGCAGCACTACCAAAATTGTCGGTTATGATCAGAAAGAATTGTCCAGTCCCCTCCTGGTAAAGGCTAATGATCCTGTTTCATCAGTATATGGCGCTTTCGGCAGGTTTTTGAATGAGAATAAGCTGCAGCTTGACGATATCGGCAGAATAATGATAACCGGAGTGGGAGCGACATTTATTGAGGAGAGAATATTCGGGATTCCGACATACAAGGTGGACGAATTTCTGGCTATAGGCATGGGAGGACTGTTCCTGAGCAGATTGGAAAGGGCGATAATAGTAAGCATGGGAACGGGTACTGCCTATGTAATGGCTGATAAGGATAAGGCATATCATATTGGAGGCACAGGAGTAGGCGGAGGCACTCTGCTGGGACTTTCCAGCCGCATGCTGAATGTAAGGAATTTCAATGATATTATTGATATGGCTAAGGGCGGAGATTTAAAACATGTTGATCTTACGATAGCCGACATTTCCCATGACAATGTCGGTGAATTGACGGGGGAAACCACCGCGTCAAATTTCGGGAAAATAATCGATCGCGCCACAAATGCCGATATTGCCTTGGGAATCATCAATCTCGTATTTCAGACTATCGGCATGATGGCAGTATTTGCTTCCAGAAACGAAAAAGTTAAAGATGTGGTACTTACAGGCAATCTGGCAAACGTGCCGCAGGCAAGAAAAATATTCGATGAGCTGACCAAATTATTCGGAGTGGTTTTTCATATACCGGATCATGCCGAGTTTGCCACTGCGGCCGGAGCCGCTATGGTTACCCCGGGAGCAAAGACTAGAGAGATATAATTAAATATGGTGTCATTCTGAGCGTCGCGAAGAATCTTAGTGTTAACATAAAAGATCCTTCACTCCACTTCGTTTCGTTCAGGATGACACCGGAAGTTGGGCGTAAGGTTTATGATTGGGATAAACCGCCCGCCTTATTTGAGCTATTGTATCAGAACGGAGATTTTCCGGCCCTGTCCGCTACTGTTCAACGGCCGGATATATATTTCCTCCTGTCCGGCGTTTTCGGTTCGGAAGTATTTTGTGTTCATATTGTAATTAATAAGTTCATTTTCCGGCTTCCAATCAATAAGAAGGTCTGAATTCAATGTTTCCACGGGAGTGTTCTCATTACCCATAACCGCAATATAATCACCTTTATTTATTATAAGATTTTGCACAGTTGTAAAGATGTCTCCCGTTTTATTTATTTGATAAGGTATATAATATGTAACCACTTTATGCAAATGACCGTCTGAATTTTTATCAAGACCGGCGTCAGGCATAAGGCGGGTTTCTTTTATTACTCCGTCAATAATCGAGATTTCACCCCCCGTTACATAATCCTGTTCCATGAAGGCGATAATCTTGCTGTCCGAATATCCTATTACCCTGTAATGAATAAACTGCTTTTCGGGGTTTTTGGTCGAAATAACCATCATTGACGGCTGTTCATTGTCGAAATCAATTATTCTGACCAGTTCCGGCTTACTGCTGTTTTCGAACATACTGCTGTATGCCATTTGATAATCACCGTTTTTCCCGGTTTCCCATAATACGGCAAGCAAATTATTCTGCGGTACTTTATCCGGTTTGTTTATCTTGAAAAAGGTAATCCAGTTATCTTCAAAACCTGAATCGCTGAAGTTTATTCTTTGCTGGGAAACAGGTTCTCCTATCATTTCATTCTTGTCGTTTTCATAAAGCGCTTTATTTCTTAATAAGAAAGCAGAAGTAATTAAAAGGACAAAGCATGCCAGGATCACTGAAATCCTTGATACCACGGCATAATTAAAACCAATATCGGATTTCGCAAGCTTCCTCCTGCTCTTTTTATGATGATTTCTTATTCTGTAAAAGACAGCATTACTCATTTTTTGATTGTTAAAGTCGGAGAAAAATCTGTTCGATTCATCCTTGATTATTTCTTTCAACTTGTCATTCATTTATATTTCTCCCGGATAATAATGATTTTAGCTTTTCTCTTCCCCTGTAAAGCCGTACTTTTACGTTATTTTCGCTTATATTAAGTATATTGGCTATTTCCGATACCGATAAATCATCGATATAATGCAGACATAAGGGCACTCTGTATTTTTTGGGAAGATCCAACACGAGGCTGAATACTTCACCGCCTTCTACTTCTTCAAAAAGCTTATTGCTCTCGCGCCAGGATTTACTTAAATCATTTGATATACCTGCGGTTACAATTTTCCTGAAGACAGCCGATTTAAAGTAATCCTTACAAAGATTAACGGTTATCCTGTATATCCAGGTATAGTAGTTGCTTTCCTGCCTGAATCTGTCCAGGTTTTCATATACCCTGAGAAAAACCTCCTGGTATATATCCTCAGCTTGTTGCCTGTCTCTTAAATAATAGTAGGCTAACTGATATACCTTTTTGCCAAACCTGAGCATCAGGTATTCCAGTTGTTTTTCCTTATCCGACTTATTTTCATACCGGATGTCTTCAGTTGATATATTTTTCACTACTCTCATAGCTCATCATGCTGATATTTGCCTGCCGGCCCAATGATTGAGCCGACAGGCATGTTTTTAAATTATTCTGTGCAGCGAGGCTTTATTACATCCTGATTTCCTGCTTCATAAAAAATACATAGGATACTGCGAAGCAGATCATTGTTACAGCTATTAAAGTTATAAAATGAGGCCATATCAGCAGCAAACTCTGTAAAAATGGTAAACTGCCTGCAATGGCGCCCACCAGTTGATCCTGGGTTATAAATCCCAAGGTTCTTACGCCCGGATTGAGCATTGTTACCACAGCCTCATTATAAACGGTGGACGGCGATATCCTGTCCAGCATAAGTTTAAGCTTGCTTTTTCTAAGCAAAACTTCAACCGTCGTTGCTTTTGCTGCCGGGTAAAGAACCTCGGCAATGGCGCCCGACAGAAGTCCAACGAAAACCGAAAGGAACAACCATAACGCAATGCATGCAAGGGCAGAAGTCGCAGTCTGCCGCAGTAGCAGCGAAAAGAGCTGTGATATTGCAAGCCAAAGAGAGATATATAGTACCGTTAAAACCAGGAATACAAGTATACGAAGTATTTCATCGGCAGTCGGGGGAACGCCTATCATAATTATTCCAAGTCCTCCGACAGCCAAACCCATGGAAAATACCATTAAAGTTATAATGGATACACCCGCAAGGAATTTTCCGTTTATGACGGTATCCCTCGGGATTGGCTGTGCCAACAGCCTGCTTAAGGACCCTCTGTTTATTTCGCCGTTTATTGAATCGAATCCAAGAGCTAAACCGATTAGCGGTCCTAAGAAAGAAATAAACGAAATAAAGGAAGGGATTGAATTCCCGGACGCAGTAAACAGCCGGAGGAATACGAAGGAGTTATTTTCCTGTTCAACCGCCGAACTAATGCCATATGCGGCGGCATAGATGGCAGTTATTCCGGTTATTGCAACCAGGGCCAATATAATAATGAATCTTTTGCTGTTAAGGTGATCCGCCAGTTCTTTATTGTATAATACCCGTAAACTATTTGACTTCATTTTTTCACCCCTTCCTTTTCAAGAAAGTACTGCCTGTAAATCTCGTCCAAATCCCTGCCGCTCTGCTTTAAGTACAAAAGATCGTAATTATTGTCGCTTAACGCTTTTACAAGTGCCTTTCTTATGTCTTCCTTCGATTCCACGAATATCTTGTTTTCCTCGGTACGTATTTTTACGTCCTCATTAACGGATTTTATCAACTCCGTCAACTTATCGTCGACAGGAGAGACACTCAGTTCAAGAGTCAATTCTTTATCTTTGAACACCATTTCTCCCAGGGTATCTATGGGACCGCAGGCTAATAATTCACCACCTACAAAAATCCCAACCCTGTCACATATTTTCTGAACCTGGTGCAAAAGGTGTGAAGATATCAGTACTGTTCTTTTATCCTTGCGGGCAAGCTCAACAATAAGGTTCAGGATATCATTGATTCCCTGAGGATCAAGACCGAGGGTAGGTTCATCCAGAATAATTATTTTTGGATCTTTCATAAGCGTGTCGGCGATACCAAGTCTTTGCTTCATACCCCTTGAATATGTACCGACTTTCTTATCGCCGGCTTTTGAAAGATTGACTCTTTCAAGCAGATCATTGATCCTGGTTTCAATCTCATTTTCGTCAATACCGTTTAACCTTCCGGTAAATCTAAGATTTTCCCTGCCGGTCATATCTTCATAAAAACCCACGTGATCCGGAAGATAACCAACGGTTCTTTTAATCTTAAGGGTATCTTTTGTTGTATTAAGGCCGTTAATTTCTGCAAACCCTTCAGTAGGTTCGGTCATCCCCAGAAGCATTAGTATGGTAGTGGTTTTACCCGCTCCGTTGGGTCCCAGGAGACCAAAAATTTCGCCTTCGTAGATTTCCAAATCAAGACGGTTTACAGCGGTCAAATCCTTATATTTTTTCGTAAGGCCCTGGGTCTTGATTACTACATTTTTATTTTCCATTTTTCATCGTCTCCCGTAAGTTTTGAATATCCAGTACAAACCTGCAGCCAGAAGAGCAATCACCCCTACTCCTACCAGTCCCCAAATTGTGGAGGTCTTTACCATAACCCTGAATTCAGCAGAATCCTTTACTTCCGGTGTTTCGGCATAAATACTTACAACGTAGTCACCGGCAATTGCTTTTTCATCTGATGTAATATAAGCCTTAACGGTTGTTGATTCACCCGGGGCAATACTGTCTATTGTATCCTTTTCGAATTCTACATCCCAACCATTCGGTTTCCACGATGTCAGTTTAATACCTCTGAGTTCAGTGCTTCCGGTATTTTGGATCTGAATATCTATCGGTGTTTTCTTACCTGCCGTTGTCTCAGCGTTAAGCCTGCCGGTAGGAGTGGTTACTTCCATCGCATAACTGCCTGTGATTATCACTTTAAGCTCAGTGGCAAGATTATCGACAGCCGAAACTGCAGCAATGGGAATGATGTATTCTCCTGCCTGTACATTTGCCGGAGGCACGACTGACACCTTCAATGTAGAAGTTGAATTTGGTTCGACTGAGATACTGGCTATCTGCTTGGTGTCATACTGGGCGGAGAATTTTACTTGCCAGCCTCTCTGAACATCGGCTCCAAGACTATAGGTCTGGGCTTCATTTTTATTATTGGTAAGTTTCACCTCAAACTCAAAAGTTGTGTCGCTGGAGCCTTTTAATTCGGTATAGGTGGCCCTAAGCTGACCTTCGTTGTCAATATCATCTTTTATAAAATACTCAAGATTTAACCTGTCACTTATATTGCCGGATGAAGCTTCCAGGGTGACGGTGTATCTTCCTTGCTGAACATCATTAGGAATCTTAACGGTAAGACTGAATGTTTGAGTATTTTTACCTACATAAATCTTGTCAATGATTTTTCCGCCACCCTCAATGTATGCTGACCAACCTTCCGGCAAAGAAGCAAATCTAAGGTTGACCAGCATGTCGGTATCGGTATTATTGGTAATTGAAATGCCGGTTTCTACGTTTTCACCGGGTCTCGTCGCTATACTGGGATATGTAGTGAAAAGTGAGAGAGCCTTCGCTGCTGATGCTTTATTAACAGGCATCATTGAAAAAGTGAAAATAAAGGTCAAAACTAATAATAAAGCTAATTTAAGTTTTTTGTTAAAGGTTCTTTTTATCATAGGTACTATTATCCTCCTATACAATTTTGTTTTTTACTACTTTGACGAATTAACAAATTATTTGGTTACAAAATTATAATTTTTTCTTTAAATTTTTTTCGATAAACTGTAACCGGATGCATAAACAATAATAACATTTTAATATTATTACGCATCCTGAAAGAATTGATTATGGAAGACAAACTAAAGCTTATTCCTGCTTATCCGGCTTATACTTATATTACATTATATTATAATATAATATAAGCAATTGCTGAGCAATGCTGAAAAATACAGCTTCCGCTTGTGTCAGACTTTAAGATGTATTATTATTTAAACAGGATTTCCTTTTTATAGGGTAGATTTTATGTTTAGATGGTACGAAGAAGCGAAATCAATAGTGGAAAGAGATCCTGCAGCCAGAAGCGTCTGGCAGGTAATTTTTCAATATCCGGGTTATAAGGCTGTGCGGATGCATAGAATAGCTCATTGGTTTCATAAGCGGGGAATGTATTTTATTGCTCGCGGTATTTCTCAGTATGCACGGCATAAAACCGGCATTGAAATACATCCGGGTGCAAAAATCGGAAAATGCCTTTTTATTGACCATGGCATGGGCGTTGTTATCGGAGAGACCGCTGAAATCGGTGATTACTGCACGATCTACCACGGTGTGACTCTTGGCGGAACAGGTAAGGATAAAGGAAAGCGCCATCCTACCGTTGGCAACAACGTGCTTATCAGTGCAGGAGCAAAGATTTTAGGTCCCATGAAAATAGGAGACAATGCGAAGATTGGAGCCAATGCTGTTGTATTGAGAGAGGTCGAGCCTGATACCACGGTTGTGGGCGTGCCGGGAAGAGCGGTAAAACGTTCCGGAGAGAAAATACGTCAAAGCTTTGAATTGGACCAGATACATATTCCGGACCCCGTGTCCCAGGAATTTTGCAAAATGAGGCTGGAAATTGAAAAGTTGAAAGCTGAACTTTCAGCATACGAGGAAGCTCTTAAAGCGATTAAGAGCAGTCTCGGCATTGAAACGAAAAATAAAGACAATAAAGAAAAAGAAGGAGAAACACAAAAATAAGGAGAGGAATATATGAGGCTTTATAATACGCTGACAAGACAGAAGGAAGAATTTGTTCCACTTGAGGGTAACAGGGTAAGAATGTATTCCTGCGGTCCTACTGTGTATAACTATGCGCATATAGGCAATTTAAGGACCTATGTGTTTATGGATATCCTCAGAAGAACGCTTAAGTATAACGGATATGAGCTTTACGGCGCTATGAACATTACCGATGTAGGACATCTTGTTTCCGATGAGGATGAGGGCGAGGATAAAATGGTGAAAGGGGCCAGGGAACAGAAAAAGACTCCCTGGGAGATTGCTGAATATTACACTGCCGCTTTCATGAAGGACATAGCCGCTCTTAACATTGAGACGCCCGAAGTGATTCCGAAGGCTACGGAGCATATTAAGGAAATGATAGAGTTTGTAGAGGGACTGATGGAAAAAGGATATGCCTATGAAACCAGCGATGGTATTTACTTTGACATATCAAAGTTTAAAGATTACGGAAAGCTGTCGCGTCTGAACCTTGAAGAGCAGATGGCCGGAGCCAGGGTCGAGGTAAATGACGAAAAACGCCATCCTGCAGATTTCGCGCTTTGGAAAAAGGCTCCAAAGGAACATATAATGCAGTGGGAAAGTCCCTGGGGCATGGGTTACCCGGGTTGGCATATAGAATGTTCAGCTATGAGCAGGAAGTATCTTGGTGATACGTTTGATATCCACACCGGGGGAGTGGATCATATACCTGTCCATCATGAAAATGAAATTGCCCAGTCAGAGGCCCTGTTAGGGAAACCTGCCGTCAGATACTGGCTGCATGGCGAATTCATGATGGTCAATAACGGGAAGATGTCAAAAAGTCTCGGCAACACATACACTATTTCGGACTTAAAGGAAAAAGGATACAATCCCCTGGCTTTCAGATATATGTGTTTAAATGCCCATTACAGAAACAAGCTTAATTTTACATGGGATGTAATGCAGGCGTCACAGGTATCATACGGCCGGTTCATTGAAGGCGCCCTGCAGCATAAAGAAGGCTCGGCAGAGATTCCGATGGATGTTTTGACTGCCTTTTTAACCGAGTTCGAGGATGCCATAAACGACGACTTAAACATTCCAAAAGCTTTGGGGATTGCCTGGAATATGGTCAGATACCCCGATAAATCAAAGGACATATATGAGCTGCTTCTGAAGATGGACAGCATTTTCGGGCTTGGGATTGAAGATGCCGGGAAAAAGAATGATGCAGAACCGGAATTGGACAGTGAAATTGAGCAGCTTATAGAAGAAAGACAACAGGCACGTAAAGAGAAAAACTGGAAGCGGGCTGACGAGATACGAGATAAGCTGAAACAAATGGGTATTGAGCTTCAGGATACACCCCAGGGAGTAAAATGGAAAAGAATATCAAAATGACGGCCTGATACAAAAGAGGAGCAAAAAATGGCAAAATTTCGCAGCAAGTATGTTTGCAGTGAATGCGGATATGAGAGCAGCGGATGGATGGGCAAATGTCCTTCCTGCTTAAAATGGAATACACTGATTGAAGAGGTTTTTGAGGATGCTCCTAAACTGACAGGAATCCTTGATTTGACGTTGCCTCAAGTTACTCCGCTCTCTGAAGTTGAAGTCCTGGCAGTGAGCAGGATAAAAACCGGAAGTAATGAACTGGACAGAGTCTTGGGGGGAGGTATTGTGCCTGCCTCCCTGATTCTTATTGGAGGAGAGCCGGGTATAGGCAAATCCACCTTGATTTTACAGATATGCGCTCAAATAGCGCAATCCAATCGTGTTCTTTATATATCGGGGGAAGAGTCGGTAGGCCAGATCAAAATGAGGGCTGACAGGCTAAATGCGGTAAGGGACACTATTTATATGGCCTCTGAAACATCATATGAGAAAATAGAGGCTTTAATATTAAAAGAAAAACCCAATTTTGTTGTTATAGATTCAATTCAGACAATTTACAGCGAGAACTTGGCCTCGGCTCCCGGCAGCGTAAGCCAAGTCAGGGATGTGACAGCCAGGATTTTGCGTATCTCTAAGAAAAACGGCATTACTGTTTTCGTAGTTGGTCATGTAACAAAGGAAGGAGCCATTGCGGGGCCGCGGGTTTTGGAACACATGGTGGACACGGTTTTATACTTTGAAGGCGAGCGTCATCTGGATTTCAGAATATTGAGAGCGGTAAAAAACCGTTTTGGTTCCACTAATGAGATAGGAATTTTTGAGATGACCTCAAAGGGCCTGCTGGATGTAGCTAATCCGTCTTCAATTATGTTGGAGGGGAGAAGTACCGATGAGCCGGGATCAGTTGTTGTAGGACTTATTGAGGGTTCACGGCCAATGCTGGTGGAAGTCCAGGCGTTAGTATGTCCCACCAGCTTCGGAATGCCCAGAAGACAAGCTACCGGTATGGATTATAACCGTCTGGCCATGCTTATGGCCGTACTGGAAAAGAAAGTGGGGATGCAGCTAAGCTCATTCGATGCATACATTAATGTAGCCGGCGGCTTCAAACTGGATGAACCTGCCGCTGATTTGGGAGTTGTGGCAGCTATTGCATCAAGTTTCCGGAATAAAAAAATAGACCCCTCTACCGTATTTTTCGGAGAGGTAGGCTTAACAGGAGAAGTAAGAGCTGTTAACCAAATGGACAAACGAATTACAGAAAGCCTCAGGCTTGGATTTAAAAGAGCTATTGTACCCATAATGAATATGAAAACTGTTCCTGGTTTAAAAAATGAAATAGATATTATTATGGTTTCAACAGTTGAAGAAGCCCTGTCGGAGGCATTATCTTAGATTGTATTTCCCAAAAAGCCGAAGCCTCTCGGATTCTTTCAGAATTATATCGTATAAATTGAGGTCCAGGTTATTGCATAGTGTTGTCAGGTAAAAAAGGTGTCTTCCTATATCTTTTTCAAGCAGGTCCTGGCAGTTGGGACATAGTTTTCCTTCCAAATGGGAACTCATATAATCTTTCATTTTTGAGTATTCTATATCTTCCGGATATTCCTGCTTGGAGGCGTTTATCTTTATACATCCGCAATGGGTTACTGCTTTGGAAATGGTTCTGTTGATACGTGCGTTGGAATCTTCCAGTTTTGACATTTGGTCCAGGATACTTTTATTTCGGACCAAAAGCTCTTCTACAGCATATTGGAAGCTGTCTAAAGTTGTTTCTTTCATCTTATTCATTTACATGACTCCCTTGCTGTTATTTTACTTTATTCAATTATATTTACAAAATTGACAGTTTGTCAACGTCCTTGACGTTTAAATATATGTATGTTATTCTTTTTCTAAGTTAATAAAGACCTTATCAAGAGAGGTAGAGGGACAGGGCCCGATGAAACCCGGCAACCGGCACAAAAAGCCATGGTGCCAATTCCCGCAGGATTTTTCCTGACAGATGAGGAGCATTATTTTTTATTCTCTTCATTTGAAGAGTTTTTTTATATCTTTTTTTAGGGTATATTCTTCTTTGGATAAAAAAACAGGTATACTATTAGCGGGCTACAAACAAAGCATTTCTTAACGCAAAAGGAGAGATAATAATGGCGGTAAAAAAATTATTCACATCAGAATCGGTTACCGAAGGGCATCCCGATAAAATATGCGATAAAATATCCGATGCGGTCTTGGACGCTATTCTTGAAAAGGATCCATACGGCCGTGTTGCATGCGAAACTGCCGTAACGACTGGCATGGTTCTGGTTATGGGGGAAATTACG
>JAAYFU010000030.1 GCA_012728095.1 Clostridiaceae bacterium | reverse complement strand
GTATATAACATTGATTTTTAGGATATAAGTCGCAATAAATGAGCCTCCCATAATAATTACAGATACTATTTCTTTTTTCTTCAGGACATTTCTCCCGAGGTCTAAAACCGCATTCGCAATTACAGCGGCGACACCGGCCTGCATACCTTTGAGGATCGCATTTACTGCGGTATTATCACGAAATGTGGTGTAAAAAACGGAGATAACGGAAATGGTTATAAACGGTGGTAAAACTGTGCCTAAAATTGTTATAAGAGCGCCTAATATTCCGGCTACACGGTATCCCAGCAATATCGCCGCGTTAACCGCAACTGCCCCTGGAGAGGATTGAGCAATTGCTATCAGGTTAAGCATTTCATCCTCATGAATCCATTTCAAATCGTCTACGAATTTTTTTTTCATCAATGGTATAATCACGTATCCTCCACCGAAGGTAAAAGCGCTTAAAGAGAAGGTAGACGTAAATAGTTTCCTGTAAATATGCTTTTTATTCTCCAAGTCAACAGCCTCCTATGCTTTTAATATACGGTTTCCAAACAAAGGCGGTTTCATTCAGTCATGGAAATCCGGAAAATCCGGTTGCATTTTTCCTTTTTAACTTTTGAAAAAATGATATCTTCTGTCCGACGTTCTTTTGTTTTATTATAACATTATACAAGGTAATTGCCTTTCTGGCTTTTCTGGTATAAATAATAAATATTCTTAAGAATAAGCTTTAACCTGGCAAAAATATGCTTTTAAGCATGTAGTATGTGTTGGAACGGAGGAGACGTATTGATTCTAAGCGTCAGCCGAAGGACAGATATACCCGCTTTTTACACTGAATGGTTCTTCAATAGGTTAAAAGAAGGATATGTCCTGGTACGCAATCCAATGAACTATCACCAGGTAAGCAGGGTATGTCTTACACCAGATGTAATTGACTGTATCGTTTTCTGGACAAAGGACCCAACAAATATGCTGGATAAATTGGAGCTGTTAAATGAGTATAACTATTATTTTCAAATAACAATCAACCCGTATGACAGTCTGATTGAAAGGAATGTCCCTCAAAAGCGGCATATTATTGAATCATTTAAAAAGCTTTCTGCTTCAATAGGGAAAAAGCGAACCATATGGAGATATGATCCCGTAATATTAACAGACAAGATTGATTTGGCTTACCATAAAAAATATTTTGACATACTTGCTTCAAGTTTGAAAGATTATACTGAACGCTGCGTAATCAGCTTTGTGGATATGTATAAAAAAACCGAAAGAAACATGAACAGTATCAATGCATCCGCCGTAAGTGAAAATGATATGATGGAATTAGGGAAAACTTTGGCTGACATAGCGTCAGGTTATGGATTAAGGATTGAAGCATGCTCGGAACCAATCGATCTTTCACCAATAGGGATAAAGCATGCAAGATGCGTAAACGATGAACTGATTGCTGAAATTACAGGCAAAACCATTAATGTTCAAAAGGATAAAAACCAGCGGGATGTATGCAGCTGCGCGAAAAGTATAGACATTGGCGCATATAACACCTGTAAACACGGATGCCTGTATTGCTATGCCAATTACAGCGATACGGCGGTTAAGAATAACATTGTTAAACATAATCCCAATTCTCCGATGCTTATTGGAAATATTGAACCAGGGGACAGGATAACAGAAAGAAAAATGGTGTCTTATACAGGCTGAGACCTCTTTGCCATGGCTGCATCAGACATAGGATATTTTGCTCAAATTGCTATATGAACTTTAAAATCCTGGTGACAGCGAGGGCAGGTAACTGTATGCCTACCTTTTCTTTTTGGAAGCCGAAGGATGGCCTTGCAGTGAACACATTTGCGGTAACGATGGGTCTTAATTTCCTTTATTCTGCGAACTGAAACTGAAAGCTTTGATTTTACCGGGTTCCAGATGCTTAAAAACTTCTGGTTCTCTATCTGCCGTTTATATATATTCCGTGACAGAACCCTAAAAATCATCAGGATAAGAACAGCCCATACCAATATATCCAATACAGCCAGCCTTAATAAAGAATTAACAAGCATCAATATAAAGCCAAGGGTCAGCAATCCATAATAAAGCTGGTCTATGCCATATCTGCCATACATAAAACGTATGATTTTTTCCCTGAATCTTTCCATATATCGGTCTCCTTTGTGGTGTTTACAAAAATTACAATATGTGAGTCTAAAATATATTATAACTATAATTATTGCCAAAAAGCCATAACCAAATATTATATCGAATAAGCTTTCAATGAATAGGGGAAATTAAGTTTTAGATTATGAAGAACATTAATTTATTTGAGGGGGTTGTTTTGGATAACGATATAAATAATGGAAGGAATCATGGCATAATTGAGCTTATGCCTGTATTTTTTCTGCTTTCATTTATATGGTTTGTTTTAGTATGCTCATTGTTTTGTCGGGCCGAATATTGCAGTTATAAATATTATGATAATCCTGCGTGGGCGGTGCAGAATACTGTTTTACTTATTGCATGTTCCATTTTGCTTCTTTTTGTCAGCGCCTTTATTTATATAATCAGTAAAAGGCTGGACCGATATGATAAAAACAACGTTTTCTTTACAATAATCTATCTTTCGGTAATGACCCAACTAATGTTTATTATTTGCTTTCCGGCAAAACAGTTCGCGGATCAGGATATTGTAAACAGGATAGCTCATGATATTATTGACGGAAACTTTGAGGCCTTTGAAGAAAAAGGTTATTTGTATCAATACCCCAATAATATCGGTATAACGCTTTTTTTATCTTTTATCTACAGAGTTCTTCCACAGACCCTCATTGGACCGAAGCTGTTAAATGTCGCTTTTTCCACCATTACATCAGTACTTATATACAGGATATATCGGGAATTGTTTCCGCCAAAAGGAACAAATGATTTTGCGTTGCTGATATTTTCCTGTTTCTTTCCTCCCATGATTATGCTTAATAACCTTGTATATAATGATGTTTATGCCACCTCATTGTTCCTGGCCAGCGTTTTATACGCTCTGAAATTCGTGAAAACCAAAAAGACGTGTTATTTGATTCCAACTGCGATCTTATTAACGCTGGGCAATTTTTTAAGACCATTGGGAGCAATATTTCTTCTGGCCATCCTTTTGTTCTTTTTGATAAAAAAGGTTTCAGCTTTGAAATCTCTTGCCTTCTTCGGAATAGTTTTGATTTTATTCAGGGTTCCATTGTTTCTGACAGATAATTATCTCGTTAATACCGGGAAAATATCTACACGGATAGGCCAAAACTCCATACCTATTACCATGTGGATTCATATGGGCATGAATGATGAAAAATTTGGTTATTGGGACGATTCGTATTCTTTGAGTATTTATATTAACCAGGCTGACTATGACAAGGAAAAAAGCAGACAAATATACAGGATGCTGATAAGTAAAAAGCTTAAAGAAAAAGGGTTGCTGAATCTTGCAAAAGTATATTTAAAAAAGAATATATGGCTCTGGACCGAGGGAACCTACCAGGCTGAATATTATGGAGTTGGTTCATTTGGCCATTTATACCCCACAATAGCGACCGATACATTAGACAGCAGTGTTTTATTCAGGGACTCGTTAAGATGGAAATTGCACGTTATTAATACCTTAATCTTAATCCTGGTTTTTTTCGGGCTGATGGAATCCCTCAGTAAAAAGACTTCATACCGGCTGTTACTGCCGGCAATCGTGATAATGGGATTTATAGGCTTTTATACCCTATGGGAGATAAAACCCCGCTATATTTATCCTGTTTATCCATACCTGATTCTAATGGCATACCAGGGACTGAATACCATAATGGAAAGTTCGATGATAAAGACAAAAATATTAAGCAAATTTAAATTATTTAAATTAGATAATTAAAAAAATATATACTTAATTGCCATCAATTTTAAGATGTTATGAGCTTGTTTCAAAACGTGGTAATTATATTGGCTATATGAATACCAACTGGACCAAAACCATATAAACTACCGTGCCAACGCCGATGCTCAACAGCGTATTGTTCTTCCAAAGATAAAGAAGTGCGACGCAAAGAACGGCAATTGCCTCGGGGATTCCATAAGGGCTTTTAGCAAAGGAGACATTTTTAAGGCAGTATACCACCAGTAAGCCCATAGCCGAATAAGGAAGCACCTTCCCCAGATACAGGATATACCTGGGTGTTTCTTTATTCTCAGGAAAGAGGATAAAGGGAAGCCCTCTTGTAATATGCGTCGCCAGGGCTATAACAGCGATTAAAACCAATGATTGGGAAACTGTAAGAGTCATATTGTCAGATTCCTTCCTCAATATTCTTTCTGAACATGGTTAAAACCAGCACAATAAGCGCCATGGAAGGTATTATAAAATTATCGGGGCCGAAAATCAAAAGACATAAAACCGATACCACCACGCCTGTGATTGCTGGAATATGCTTCTTTTCGGCTTTCCATTGGTTTATAAAAATCACCGTGAACAGAGCGGTCATGACAAAATCAATTCCAGTGGTATTAAAGGTTAACAATGATCCTATAAGACCGCCAAGAGCCGAACCGGTTACCCAGTATATTTGATTCAATAGTGTTACAAGGAACATGAACCATGTTTTATCGATTCCTTCCGGTGGTTCGGTGGAGCATAAAATGGAATAGGTCTCATCTGTCAATCCCACTATCAGGTATGGTTTAAATTTTCCTGTGCCTTTAAAGGGTTTTAGCATTGAGATACCATAGAATAAATGACGGGCATTTACAATAAGGGTAATAAAAAATGCATACACGGGATTAAATGCCGAGGTTAATAGATTAACGGCTACAAACTGCATGGAACCGGCATAGATGAAGAGGCTCATCAAAACTGCCCATCCGAAATGGTAGCCCTTACTGTTCAACAATATGCCAAAAGCCGCCCCCAGGAAAAGGTAGCCGGTCATAACGGGAATGGTATATGGAAATGCCGCCTTTAATGCCTTAAACTTATGGCGCAAATTCAGTTCCCTCCGGTTTGAGAATAATTAATATTAAATAATACATATTTTAAAGCATTTCTACAAGAATTAAAATACAGGGGCCGGCTCCCCGGTTACCCCGTCTTGATTCAGGCTATAACCAAAAGAACCGTCCCTAAAATAACCGTGCCGCCCTGGAAATATACTCCATTTACTATTCTGGGTGCAGGCGCAGAATTTTTTGTTGGTACAAAGATTCATTAATTTGCAGGAACTATATTGAATCTTAAAGCTTCGAAAAAGCGGCTTCATCTCCGACTATGGTTACATCATTGTGAAGCTGCAATACTGAGGCGGGAACATCGGGAGTTACCGGGCCGTAAATGGCTTTTGCCAGCGCTTCTGCCTTGTTTTCACCTGAAGCCACAAGAAGAATTTTCTTTGCATGCATTATAGCTTTTATGCCCATTGTATATGCCTGCCTGGGCACATCTTCTTTACTGGCAAAAAACCGCTTATTGGCTTCTATGGTATCATCGGTAAGATCCACGCAAAGAAATTCCAGCTCAAACGGAGTACCTGGCTCATTAAAGCCTATATGCCCGTTATTTCCTATACCCAAAAGCTGCAGGTCAATTCCTCCCAATGAACGAATGATTTTTATATAATCCGCGATTGCCTTTTCCGGGTCTTCCTCAAGACCGTTGGGCACGTGGGTATTTTCGATTGGAATATTAACTCTGTTAAATAAATATTTATTCATAAAGTATCTGTAACTCTGGGGATGATCGCCCCCAAGACCTTTGTATTCGTCAAGATTGACAGTTCTTATTCCTGAAAAATCCAAATCCCCTTTTTCGTATCTTTCTACCAGGATATTATATAGTCCAATTGGACTTGAGCCAGTTGCAAGGCCAAGAACACTGTCGGGTTTCATTAGAATTTGGGCGGAAACAATGTTTGCAGCCTTCCTGCTCATATCCCCATAGTCTATTGCCTTTATTAATCGCATAAAAAAACCTCCAATCAGATTTTTTATTTAATTATCAAAACAATTATACATCAAACGCAGCAGCGATATATATTTTTTCGTTATTTTTCCATACTCTGTTTGCCAATGTCAGCCAGCCTTTATATAATGAATGTATATATGTTTAAAATATAATAGAAAAATAAAACGGGTGAAATATATGAACGCGAAGAAAGTATCAGAATCAATGGTAGAGATGCGGGAACTGGTCCTTCCGAATGATGCTAATATTTTGGGGAATCTTTTGGGAGGAAGACTCCTGCATTGGATTGATGTTGCAGGGGCTATGGCGGCATCGCGCCATGCGCAGTCTATTGTTGCCACTGTTTCAATTGACAGCGTGGAATTCAAGCATCCTGTTAAAGTCGGAGAAATGGTTTTATTAAAAGCAAGGCTTACCTGGGTCGGCAGAACTTCCATGGAGGTATTGGTGGATGTTTGCTCAGAAAACTATTTAACAGGGAAAACCATGTTTACCAACAGGGCATACTTAACCTTTGTCGCTGTGGATGAGAACAATAAGCCCGTTCCTGTTCCCGGACTGATTCTTGAAACCGAAGAGGAAATCAGGGAAAACCAGGAGGCCATAAAACGCCGTGAGCAAAGGCTTTTACGGCGCAACGCATCAGCAGGGGCAAACTGCGGATAACTGTTCAATGGTTTATTCCACCCCTGAAATGCTTTTATTGACAACCAATAACCCAATGATTACAATTACATCTATGGATTAAAAAGGGATTAAAAGGGCAATGTTTCGCTACATATATAGCGAAGCACCGATAGGAGTGAAGTCGTATGCCTATTCAGGCGCCTAAAGGAACCAGGGATATCTTGCCGCAGGATATAAATCAATGGACTTATGTTGAAAAAGAATTTGCGGATGTTTGCAAGAAATTCGGATACAAAGAGATTCGTCTTCCTGTATTTGAGTATACCGAGCTTTTTCAGCGGGGAGTAGGTGATACCACTGATGTAGTTCAAAAAGAGATGTATACTTTTGAAGATAAAGGTGGACGAAGCATTACACTGAGGCCGGAAGGAACGGCAGGTGTGGTCAGAAGCTATATAGAACACGGAATGTCTTCATTGCCTCAGCCTGTAAAGCTTTTTTATCAAATTACGGCCTATAGATATGAAAATGTGCAGAAAGGCCGTTACCGTGAGTTCCATCAGTTTGGCGTCGAACTGTTGGGCGCTGCTGATCCGGCTGCCGATGTCGAGGTAATATCAATTCTTTCGCTGTTCTTTGAAAGGCTGGGCATAAAGAACCTGAAACTCAACTTGAACAGCATAGGCTGCCCTAAGTGCAGAAGTGCCTACAATCAACTGTTAAAGAGTTATCTTTCCGATAAGATAGGGGATATGTGCGATACCTGCAAGACACGCTATGAAAGAAATCCCATGCGTATCTTGGATTGTAAAGAGGAGTCCTGCAAGAAACATCTTATAGAAGCTCCGGCGCTACTGGACCATATTTGCGATGAATGCCGGGAACACTTTAACCAGGTGTTAAAAAAGCTGGAGACTATTGATATTCATTATGATATAGACAAGAATATAGTGCGGGGCCTTGACTATTATACGAGAACCGTGTTTGAGTTTGTGTCTGAAAACATAGGAACCCAGGGCACAGTTTGCGGCGGGGGCCGCTATGATGGCCTGGTGGAGGCCTGCGGCGGAGCCCCGACACCTGGAGTAGGATTCGCTCTTGGTGTAGAGAGGCTGCTCCTGGAGATGAATAGCCAGGGAATAATTTTCCCTGAGCCTGAGACACCTGATATATATATCGGGTCGATAGGCGAAAAGGCCGGGCCTGTAAGCGAAAAATTAGCCTGGCAGCTTCGAAAGAATAATATCTACTGCATAAAGGATATAATGGGCAGGAGCGTAAAAGCCCAGATGAAATATGCCAATAAGCTTGGTGTCCGTTATACGCTTATCCTGGGAGACAATGAAATTGAAAGCAACAAGGCTCAGCTTAAGGACATGAAAACCGGAGAGGTTAAGGATATCAGCCTTGATACCCTCATTGACAGGTTGTTAAAAATTAAAGGCTGAAACGCTTGGAGGATTTTTATATGGAAACTATGCGAGGGATGAAAAGAACTCATAGATGCGGTGAACTTACTGTTGCCGATACCGGCAAAGAAGTTGTATTAATGGGTTGGGTCCAAAGAAGAAGAGATCTGGGAGCCCTGGTTTTTATAACATTAAGAGACAGAAGCGGTATCATGCAGGTGGTTTTTAACAGCGAAACCAATCCTGAATTGCATGAGAAAGCCCTTCAGGTCAGAAGCGAATACGTTCTGGCGGTAAGAGGAACCTTGGCCTTAAGAAGTCCTGAGGCCGTTAATCCCAATATGCCTACGGGAGAGTTGGAGGTTATTGCAACAGAACTCAGAATATTAAACAAGAGCGAGACTCCTCCCTTCCACATTGAAGAGGATGTTCACGCCAGCGAAGCGTTGAGACTAAAATACAGGTACCTGGACTTAAGAAGGCCGAATCTTCAAAAAAACCTGATGCTGCGCCACAGGGTCGCGAAAATCGCCCGGGACTATTTTGACGAAAACGGTTTTTATGAGATTGAGACGCCGGTACTTGGAAGAAGCACTCCCGAGGGTGCCCGGGACTACCTGGTTCCAAGTCGTGTTCATCCCGGAAAGTTTTACGCGCTTCCTCAGTCTCCCCAATTGTTCAAGCAGCTTTTGATGGTGGCCGGGTACGACCGTTACATGCAGATTACCAAGTGCTTCAGGGATGAGGATTTAAGGGCTGACCGCCAGCCCGAGTTTACTCAGATTGACCTTGAAATGAGCTTTGTTGATGTGGATGATGTCATAAAGGTGAACGAAGGTTTTATAAACAGGTTATTTAAGGAACTCCTGGATATTGATATACCCATGCCTTTTAAAAGGCTCAGTTTCCGTGAGGCTATGACCCGTTATGGCTCGGACAAGCCTGATACACGTTTCGGCATGGAACTTATAGACTTATCTGATATAGTCGTAAATTCGGGATTTAAGGTTTTCAGCGACGCAATAGCAAACGGTGGAAGCGTCCGCGCCCTCAATGCCAAAGGTGGCGGTTCATTTTCAAGAAAAGAAATAGACGCTTTGGCAGAGGTGGTAAAAACCTATAAAGCGAAAGGTTTAGCCTGGATTGTCGTGGAAGAGGGAGGGCTAAGGTCGCCAATCGCTAAATTCATGTCGGAGGAAGAAACAAACAGGATACTGGAGAGAACAAAGGCCGAAAAAGGCGATTTACTCCTGTTTGTGGCTGACAAGGATGAGATAGTTTGTGATTCTTTGGGCCATTTGCGCCTGCACCTTGGCGAAAAACTCAATCTTATAGACAAAAACCGTTATGATGTATTATGGGTTACCGATTTTCCACTCTTGGAATGGGATGAGGAAGAACAACGCTGGGTTGCGAAACACCATCCGTTTACATCGCCCATGGATGAGGATATTGAGTACCTTGATACCGACCCCGCAAGAGTAAGGGCCAAGGCGTATGATATTATCATTAACGGCTATGAAGTAGGCGGGGGAAGTATACGTATCCATAACCAGGAACTACAGAAAAAGATGTTTAATGTAATCGGGTTTACCGATGAGCAGGCTAAAGAACGGTTTGGCTTTTTACTGGAAGCCTTCAAGTATGGCACGCCGCCCCACGGAGGTTTGGCTTTCGGTCTTGACAGGCTGGTTATGCTGCTTGCCAAAACAGACAATATCAGGGATGTTATTGCTTTCCCGAAAGTTCAGACTGCTGCTGATCTTATGACAAATGCCCCCGATTATGTTGATGACAAGCAACTTGAAGAGCTTTACATTAAGACGGTGGCGAAAAGTGAATAAGGATTTATCCGGAGAAATAACAGCACAGATTTCGTATATATTCGGAAAGATAAAGTCTTTGATTTTGTTTATTATAATTGCAGTGTCAATAGGGCTTACAGTGGCAGATTTCATAGGCAGACCCGGTATTATAGTCGGCTCCTCCATGTCACCGACATTAAGAGACGGCGATGTTGTAATCTTTGAGAGCATTACGCCCCGTTTCGGCAAAATTGAACAGGGAGATATTGTGAGCCTAAGAATACCTGAAATTCTGGGAGGAAAAAACAGGAAATTTGCCGTAAAGCGGGTGATAGCCACAGAAAACCAGCATATTGAAATACGCGACGGAAAAGTGTTTGTTGATGGCTTAGTGCTTATCGAAGATTATGCCAACAATGTGGAAACCCAAATTGACAATACACTGTACTCAGATATGATTGTTCCCGAAGGTTGTGTTTATGTCATCGGAGATAACAGGCTGCCTGAAGAAAGCTATGACAGCAGGGCTTTCGGTCCGATAAAGGAAGACAGGATTACGGGAAAATGCTGGATAAGAATCTATCCCTTTACAAGAGTAGGGGTTGTAAAATAGGCAGAATTCAGCCGGGAAAAGTCTTCAGGCTGTTTTTACATGTATCGGATGCTTATAAATAAATAACTCTAAAGTTTTTTTCTTGCTTTTTCCTGTTTTATAATTTCACGCTATGTTAGAATATATCTATGCTGATTTAAACTAAGATTTTTATCTGTTCTTAAAACTTTACCTGATAAATTATTAGGAGTACGAGAGGAAGTACATAATGGATAAAGGCGTTCTCAACAAAGCCCTGCTTGTAGAGGCGTTTAAAGGCGTAATAAAAAATCAGAAGCTGGAAGAGGCTTTCGCGCGGGCCTGTATTACCAATCTCTGTTATCACAAGTCAGATAAAAAAATGGAACTTAATATAGAATGCTATGACTGTGTACGGCCGGAACAGATTGAATGTTTGGAAAGAACTATTTCCGACAACCTGGGAATAAGTGTAAAGATTTGTCCGGGTTTTAATATCCCAATTAACGAAGAATTGGAACAATGGCAGAAAGAGTTGCTTTTTGCCAGGGTCAAATCTGATAAGAAGCATTTTTATCACTTTGTTGAAGATGCTGAAATATGCTTTTCAGGACGATTCATGAACGTATATTTGAAAAACCAGGCTTCTTCCATCCTCTCAGCCGCCGGAGTGGGAGGCTTGATGGAACAGGCCATGCTGGATCTTTTCCGGAAAGTTGTAACGGTGAAATTTATTGATTCTGAACAATGTGAAGACACCGATGATTATCTTGAAAAAAAACAGGAAGAAGAAGCCCGCATTGTTTCTGAGATGATATCGTCGGTTTCCGAGGATGCGGCAAAACGTGCAAATGAAAAAATACAAAATGCGCCTGAGCCTTCAAAGCCGAACGGGACCGGAAAAAACGGCTCTAAAAAGTCAAACGCTGCCATTAAGGATCCCAATCTCATTTATGGTAAAGGAATAAAGGGTCCGGTCATCAAAATGAACCAGGTGGACATAAATTCGGGTATGGTTACCATTGAGGGGCAGATTCTGAAGGCGGAACAAAGGACATTAAAAACCGGAAGAATTCTTTATACGTTCGATATAACCGATTTTACGTTCTCCTTAACATGCAAGCTTTTCCCTGGCGAAGAAGAACTTAAGACTATTTCGGAAAAGCTTGTTAAAGGTCGGTACGTGCGTTTAAGCGGCGAAGTGCAATATGATATGTTTGCCAGGGAGCCGGTCATATTAGCCCGGGATATCCTTCTTGTAGAGGCCGAAAACACCATGCGGACCGATAATGCCCCGGTTAAGAGAGTAGAGCTTCATTTACATACCCAGATGAGCCAGCTTGACGCTATAAGCCCTGCGAAGGAATTAATTAACAGGGCTGCCAAGTGGGGGCATAAAGCGGTTGCCATTACGGATCACGGCGTGGTTCAGGCATTTCCGGAGGCCCAGGATACGGTCAGGGAACTTAAAAAGAAACATAACCAGGATATTAAAGTGCTGTATGGAGTTGAAGCATATTTTATACCCAATGAAATATATAACAGCAAGGGCGAGTTGGATTACAGGAACTGCGATACATATCACGCGGTTATTCTTGTGAAAAACCAGGCCGGTCTTAAAAATTTGTATAAGATTATTTCTGAAAGTCACCTCAACTATTTTTATAAAAGACCACGTATCCCGAAATCTCTTTTTGAAAAGTACCGGGAAGGACTCATTATCGGAAGCGGCTGTGAAGCGGGAGAACTGTACCAGGCTGTGCTAAAAGGCGCGCCCCGGGAAGAAATTGAGCGCATTGCCTCATATTATGACTATCTTGAGATTCAGCCCGTCGGAAATAATGCCTTTATGATCCGGCAGGGTGATGTAGCCGATGAAGAAGAGCTTAGAGAGCTGAACCGCAGGATTGTCGAAGTGGGAGAAAGGCTCAATAAACCTGTCGTGGCAACCTGCGACGTTCACTTCATTGACCCTGATGATGCTATCTATCGTGAGATTCTCCAAGCCGGCCAGGGTTACAAGGATGCCTCTGCCCAGGCTCCCATTTATTTCAGAACCACCCAGGAGATGCTGGAGGAATTTGCTTACCTGGGCGAGGAAAAAGCATATGAGGTGGTTGTTACTAATACGAATCTTATTGCGGACAGTATTGAAGTAGTTCAGCCTATACCGGACGGCACTTTCCCTCCTCAAATGGAAGGCGCTGAGGAAGAGATTAAAAACTTAAGCGAGAAAAGAGTTGCCGAGCTGTATGGAGATCCGCCGCCGGAACTTGTTCGCTCCCGGGTTGACAGGGAACTGAATTCCATTATCAAGAACGGTTTCTCGGTAATGTACATGATTGCCCAGAAACTTGTAAAAAAATCCCTGGAGGACGGGTACCTGGTCGGCTCCCGTGGTTCGGTAGGCTCAAGTTTTGTTGCGTATCTTATAGGCATAACCGAAGTTAATTCCCTTCCGGCCCATTACAGATGCGGGAAATGCAAGTACTCGGAGTTCCACGACAAAGATGTCAATATAGGATGTGGATTCGATTTGCCTGACAAAGCATGCCCCGTCTGCGGGGAACCCCTTATTAAGGATGGTTATGATATTCCTTTTGAAACCTTTTTAGGCTTTGACGGGGACAAGGAGCCGGATATTGATCTCAATTTCTCAGGCGAATACCAGTCAAGGGCCCATAAATACACCGAAGAATTGTTCGGCGAGGGTTACACCTTCAGGGCCGGCACCATTGCGACTATCGCCGATAAGACGGCTTACGGATTTGTAAAAAACTATCTGGAAGAAAAACATATAGTAGGGACGCGGGCCGAAATCGAGCGCCTTGCCGCCGGATGTACCGGGGTTAAAAGAACGACCGGCCAGCATCCCGGCGGGGTTATGATTGTGCCCCGCAATAAGGAGATTTATGACTTTACACCCATTCAAAGGCCGGCGGATGATCCCGAGTCCGATATCATTACTACGCATTTTGACTATCATTCCATAAGCGGGCGCATCCTTAAGCTGGATATCCTGGGACACGATGATCCTACGGTCATACGCATGCTGGAGGACTTGACGGGCGTGGATGCCAAGACCATACCCATAGGGGAAAAGAAAACCATGGGTATATTTTCGGGAACAGAGCCTTTGGGGATAAGTCCTGAAGATATTAACAGCCCGGTGGGAACCTTCGGGGTCCCTGAATTCGGAACCAGGTTTGTGCGTCAGATGCTGGTTGATACCAAGCCTACTACATTTGCCGAACTTATTCGTATTTCGGGGTTGTCCCACGGAACCGATGTTTGGTTGAATAATGCCCAGGATTTAATAAAGGCAAATATCGCAACATTGTCAAATGTCATATGTACCCGGGACGATATTATGATTTATTTGATTCAGAACGGTTTGCCTCCGCTGGCGGCTTTCAAGATCATGGAAAACGTTAGGAAGGGCAAAGGCCTTACGCCGGAATTTGAGGAACTGATGGTTGAAAAGGGAATACCTCAATGGTATATTGAGTCCTGTAAAAAGATAAAATACATGTTCCCAAAAGCCCATGCTGCGGCCTATGTAATGATGGCTTTTCGTATAGCCTGGTTCAAGGTTTACTATCCGGAGGCGTTTTATGCGACTTATTTCTCGGTAAGGGCTGACAGCTTTGACGCCAATATCATTTCCAGGGGTAAGGACGCAATTGTAAGAGCCATCGAAGAAATAGAGCGTAAAGGGGTCTCGGCCACCAATAAGGAAAAGGATTTGTTGACAATCTTAGAGGTTGCCAGGGAGATGTATGCCCGCGGCATAAAATGCCTGCCGGTGGATTTATATAAATCCGATGCGACGAGGTTTTTAATCACTGATGAGGGAATACTTCCTCCCTTCACGGCATTGCAGGGCCTGGGCGCCGCGGCCGCAAAAAATATTGTTGAAGCAAGAAAGAGCGGGGAAGAGTTTGTTTCGATTGAGGATTTCAAAATGAAAACCGGCGTGTCAAAAGCCGTGATTGAAATCCTGGACGCTCACGGATGTTTTGAAGGTTTGGCCGAAAGCAGTCAATTGACTCTGTTTTAGCAAAATAGGGTATACTATAAGGGTCATTCTGAACGTTAGCGAAGAATCACCTGTAAATGTCATTCTGAGCGAAGCGAAGAATCTTTATACTGACAAATAAGATCATTCACTTCGTTCCGTTCAGGATGACATAAGAATTGTCATTCTAAGCGAAGCGAAGAATCTATAATTTAAGGAAAGGAGGCCGGATTAATATGGCTGGTATAATTGAGAAACTGGATAAAACTGCCCATTATCTTAAAGAAAAAGCCGGTTTTACACCCGAGATCGCGGTTATTTTGGGATCAGGGTTGGGAAAGCTTGCGGATTATATCGAAGAAGGCATTGTAATTCCATACGAAGAAATTCCCCATTTTCCAAGAACCACAGTCATAGGCCATGAGGGAAAACTGATCTTTGGTAAAGTAAGAAACCGCAGTGTTGTTGCCATGAAAGGGCGCTTCCATTATTACGAGGGAAACGATATGGATGCCGTGGTCTTTCCAGTCCGGGTTTTTAAGAGAATGGGAATAGAAAACCTGTTAATTACCAACGCCGCCGGAGGAATCAATACCGGGTTTAAACCGGGCGATTTGATGCTGATTACCGACCATATTTCCCTTTTCTGCGAGAATCCTTTGAGAGGCGAAAACATAGACGAATTAGGTCCTCGCTTTCCTGACATGACGGTCGTTTATGACCGGGAGCTCAGAAAAATTGCGCTTGCATCAGCCAAAAAGCTGGGTATTGATTTGAAAGAAGGAATATATTCTTACAGCAAGGGGCCGTCTTTCGAGTCCCCCGCTGAAATAAAAGCGCTGAGAGCCATGGGGGCTGATGCCGTGGGTATGTCAACCGTGCCCGAAGCAATAGTGGCAAGACATATGGGAATGAGAGTTTTAGGAATCTCTTGTATCACAAATATGGCGGCAGGCGTCTTGGATCAGCCGTTAAGTCACGAAGAGGTTATAGAAACCGGAAAACAGGTTGAACATAAATTTTCCGGCTTGGTCAGCGATATTATTAAAAATTGGAATTAGAAAACAATGACTATTAATCCGAGCCGAATGTAATGCGTGCATGTCATTCTGAATGTAGCGAAGCGAATGAAGAATCTTATTGCTGACTTAAGATTTTTCGTTTTGCTTTCAGTTATAACAAATGGTAAGAGAGAAAAATATGGTTTTTAACATGGGAGGCAAATCATGAATTCGTCTATAAGAGATGTATCTTTAGCTGAAGCAGGAAGACAGAAGATAGCATGGGTGAAAAACTATATGCCTATCCTTTCGGGCTTGGAGGAAGAGTTTAGGAAAACCAGGCCCTTTGAAGGTGTGAAAATATCGCTGTCTGTTCATCTTGAGGCGAAAACTGCGTACCTGTCCAAGGTATTCGCCGCTGGCGGGGCAAAGATGTCGGTAACCGGCAGCAATCCTTTGTCCACCCAGGATGATGTTGCGGCGGCGCTTGTGGCCGAAGGTATGGATGTGTTTGCATGGTACAACGCGACTCCCGAAGAATACGAAAAACATATAGATATGACCCTGGCTCACGGTCCCAATATTATTATCGATGACGGCGGTGACCTGGTGTCGGCGCTTCACACCAGGCACACTCATCTGCTGCCCCAGGTTTGGGGAGGATGTGAAGAAACCACGACAGGAATTCTCCGATTGAAAGCCATGGAGCGGGAAGGGTCCCTGAAAATCCCCATGATGGCGGTAAATGACGCCATGTGCAAGCATTTGTTTGATAACCGCTACGGAACAGGACAATCGGTCTGGGATGGGATATTAAGAACAACAAACCTGATTATCGCTGGGAAAACAGTGGTAGTTGCGGGATACGGCTGGTGTGGCAAAGGTGTGGCAATGAGGGCCAAGGGTTTGGGCGCTAAAGTGATAGTAACCGAAATAGACTATGTCAAGGCAATAGAGGCTGTAATGGACGGTTTCAGTGTAATGACAATGGAGGAGGCAGCGCCCCTGGGGGATATTTTCATAACCGTTACCGGCTGCGAGGATGTTATAACCCGAACTCATTTTGAAAAAATGAAGGACGGTGCCATACTGTGCAATGCCGGGCATTTCAATGTAGAGATAAGCATTCCGGATTTGGAAAGCCTGGCTGTCGGTATTCGTGAATGCCGCAGGAATATTGTGGGATATACGATGAAGGACGGCCGTAAATTATATCTCCTGGGAGAAGGGCGGCTGGTGAACCTTGCCTGTGCTGACGGGCACGCTGCCGAGATTATGGATATGAGCTTTGCAGTTCAGGCAATGAGCGCGTTATATATAATGGAGCATAAGGGGAGCCTGGAACCCAGGGTATTCGATATCCCTCCCGAAATTGACGAGAAAATCGCAAAAAGAAAACTGGAAAGCCTCGGGATAAAAATAGATAAACTTACCGAAAAGCAAAAGAAGTATTTGGAAAGCTGGCAATTATGATAAACAAGCGGGGCGGCTATTCGGGTTACCAGATTGCTGTAACCGGAATAGCCGCCCTTTTGATTTCTTTACCTCTTTTTAACATTGATGTTTCCGGAAGTTGTTTTTAGGTTCAACTGGATATCTTCACCCAGGTAACTGCCCTTCAGGATATTATCATTTGTAACTTTGTTGTCGAGGTTAAAATCACATTTAATTTTTCCTGTGATGGTTCTGCCGTCTAGCGTGAAACCTGTAATTGTTGGCATTTTGAGCTCGATATCTCCGCTGGAAGCCATAATATATATTTTATGCTGAGCATCTTTAACAGAAACATTTACATTCCCGGATAAAGCCTCTATTTGAGCGTCGCCCTCCAAATCCCGGACATATACGTTCCCGGACATTGTTTTAATAGATATGCGATCAAGCTTTAGACCATCGATATTAATATCACCCGAAGTGCTGTCAATGCCTGGTTGCTGACATTTTATATTTTTCATGACGGTATTGCCTGAGGTACTGTTAATGTTGAATTTTTCTTTGATATCAGCATTGCTAATTTTTTTATAACCGGATGAAGATTGTAAAATAAGATTCGCTGCTTTAAGGCCATTGACTGTAAAATCTCCGGAACTGGATGCCAGTTTCATATTATTGCTGACAGTAATATTATCAAGACGAACATTTCCGGAAGATAGCTTCAATAAAAAATCATCTGTAACAAGGTCTGAGGCTTTGAAATCATTTGATAATCCTTGAAATTCAATGGCACCCTGGAAGCGCCCCTTTTCTGTTTCGATTCTGAAATATTCCTGGTATTCCGTAATCGCATCGATCCTGTCCTGGGGCGGTATGCCGTCCAGTGTGTTGAACAGTGCCATCAAGTACTCTGATCGATTCATAAACATTCCGCCTGATAAAAAATTTGTCTTCTATATTTACCGTAAATCCTGTTATTGGAAGATACTTTGAATATATCAGGCAGTAAAAAGAGGCGCAAGCGATTAAGTCATAGTTTAATTCAATTCTAATGGATTTCTAATAACAGATCTGTAGGCTATATTGAATCTTGATCCTAAATCTGATTATGGTTTGAATAAAGGGTGACGGTGTTCCGCCCTTTTTGTTTTGATATATAAAGCGCTTTATCGGCAGCCTCAATAAGACTCTGGACATCCTGGCCGTCAGACGGGTAATTTGCTATCCCTATCGAAACGGTAACCTCCGGTTTTGACTTACTCTGAACCAGCTCCCTGAACCTGTCAGCTATAAGGTATGCTCTTACGCCGGCAGTGTCCGGTAGAAGGATCATAAATTCGTCTCCGCCGTATCTGCCCAGGATATCATCCTGTCTGAAAGATGCCTTCATTAGATTTGTAACGCTTCGAATACAACGATCGCCTATTTGATGCCCCAACGTATCATTTATCTGTTTGAATTTGTCTATGTCAATCATCAGGACCGATATGGTACTCTTCGGCGCCCGTTGGATAAATCTCTCCAATTCTTCAACAATA
The DNA here is from genome assembly GCA_012728095.1 of Clostridiaceae bacterium. Taxonomy (GTDB): domain Bacteria; phylum Bacillota; class Clostridia; order DSM-8532; family DSM-8532; genus DTU059. The sequence continues at coordinate 22,377 of JAAYFU010000030.1, read as the reverse complement.
GCCGTTTTAATCAACAAACCGGTAAAGTTGTCGGTTTTGGATTTTTCCAACAGTTTTTTGTTGGAACGTTCGATAGCTTCCACTCTTTTTATTACTTCTGTCTGTATCGATGAGTTTATTCGCTTTAGGGATTCGACAGAAGTTTTATATTCCTTAAAAAATTTGTCAAGGGTGTTATAATACACGTATGCAGTGCAGCAAATATATCCCAGGGCCATTAACAGTAAAGCTTCCATACTTACGAAATCAGATAAAACTATCAGCCCGGTGGAAAATGATAAGATAAATAACCCCGCAAAGCCCATCATTTGATCTTTTTCCTTTTGAAAGGTGATATTAATAAGCAGGACCAGGTTTATTGCCAGGGTAACCAGTAATAAAAACCTGATAACCCAGAACAAATTTGGGTATATTGTCATTGAAGAAAAATAGAATCCGGCCGGGATTAAAACATAGGGAATTACGTAAAATAATTTAAATGAATCGGTGCTTTTGTTGATAAACATGATAAAAGTACAGTCAAGCAAAAGCAGAACATGGGATATTATAAAAAGGGAAATTGCGTTTGATTTGTTGTAGATTGATACTAAGAATGAAGCGGAGGTCATGATCAGCGGGATAATAAAAGCCATACCAAATGCCCTTGTTTTCAGGGACTGGAGCTTAATTGCAAAACTGTTGACAAAAAGCCAAAACGAAAATATTAATACTATAATGAGAAGCAATTGGTTTTCCAGATTAAGAAAAAGCATCTGTGACCTTCCCCCCATGTATTTATACCGTTGTTATATCTTACCATAAAATGAAAAGAAATTGAAGGAAAAATCCTGGACTTTAACGCTTGCGGCTGGTAAGGTATAAGATGTCGGAATCAAGGGAAAATACTTGAGGCGATGTTAATAAATATTACTTTACCTCAGGACTTTCACCACATTATAAGTGGGGGATACGGTGGTAAAAAGGAGGAATTTTATGGGAATGCATTCGGACAAGACAACGGCAGAAAAACTGGCTGAAAAAAACGGTATAGTTTTTTACCGGATAAATTCGGATAAATTTAAGACATCAAGAGCAGACGTATTCTTCGTTGATAACCTGTCGAAAGAGAGAGCCAGCGGCAACGCTATTCTTCCTTTAATGATGAAGAGAGGCTGCAAAAGCTACCCCACTGTTAAGGAGCTTGAAAGCAAACTTGAGGAATTGTACGGAGCCGATATTAACGCCGGCGTGTCGAAAAAGGGTGAACTCCAGTTTATCGGGTTTCACATGTCGCATATTTCCGATCGGTACACGAATGGCGAAAGGCTTTTTGAACAATGCAGCGATCTTTTGATGTGCATGTTTGAAAACCCTCTCATTGAGGAGGACGGCTTCAAAGAGTCATTGTTCAGGCAGGAAAGGGACAATATGGTTGACTATATACGAAGCAAGGTAAACGATAAGATTCGTTTTTCCCTGACAAGATGCATAGAGGAAATGTGCGTCGATGAGCCCTTCTCCATACCTGAAGACGGAACCGAAGAGGATGTGCTTCTGCTTAATCCTAAAAATACGCTGGCTATCTACCAGGAAATGGTCAAAACTTATCCTGCCTATGTGTACATTTCCGGAGAAGTTGATGACAAAAGCATCCAACGCTTCATAGACAGCTTTATGGCATCAGTGGACAGGCAAAAAATAAAAAAGATTAATCAGACAAATGTATATAAGGAAGTCAAGGAAGTCAGGAGAATAGATGAGCCGATGGATGTAAGCCAGGGTAAGCTGTGCATGGGATTTCGCACTTTCGTGGAGCCGACTTCGGATGAATACTATCCATTGGTTGTGTATAACGGTATCCTGGGCGGGGATCCTCATTCAAAACTGTTCCGTAATGTCAGGGAGAAAGCCAGCCTGGCATATTACGCCCAGTCGGTGCTGGAGAAATACAAGGGTCTCATGCTTATCATGAGCGGAATAGAAGCCGAAAACCGGAGCAAGGCCGAAGATATAATACTGGAGCAGGTTGAGGCAATGAAAAAGGGAGATATAGAAAAAGAAGATATAGAAGCTGCGTTAAAATCCCTTGAAACCGGTATGAAAACAATGCAGGACAACCAGGGAGCCATCGTTGACTTCTTTTTGAGCCAGCATCTCACCGAAAGCGGCGAAGATTTCAACTCTATGACAGAAAAACTCAGGGCCGTTACATTGGATGACATAGTGAGAGTGGCCCAGAAGGTACAGCTTGACACAATATATTTTCTTAAGCCCGACGGCAGCAGGAGTAAGGAGGAAGTCGTATGAACTATCGTACTTTGACCTATGACAAAATAGGCGAAACCATATACGAATATGAGCATAAAACAGGCATGAAAGTCCTTTTTGTAAAAAAAACAGGATACAATAAAAAAACCGCCATGTTCGGCACCAATTACGGTTCAATGGACAGCGTTTTCGAGGTTCGGGGCAAGGAAATACATGTGCCTGACGGGATAGCTCATTTCCTGGAACATAAGCTGTTTGAGCAGGAAGACGGAAATATGCTGGACAAGTTTACAAGCTTGGGGGCATCGCCCAATGCGTTTACTTCCTTTAGCCAGACAGTTTATTATTTTTCATGTACCGATCTTTTTGAAGAAAATTTCAGAATGCTTCTGGACTATGTACAAAAACCCTGGCTGACCGATGAAAACGTTGAAAAGGAAAAGGGTATTATAGGCCAGGAAATCCGCATGTATGAGGATAATGCCGACTGGCGGGTATTCTTTAACCTGCTGGATTGTCTTTATGTCAAGCATCCTGTTAAGATTGAAATAGCAGGAACAATAGACAGCATATCAAAAATTAATAAAGAGCTTCTTTACGATTGCTACAACACTTTCTATACACCGTCCAATATGGCGGTTGTGGTGGTGGGGGACTTTGAGCCGGAAAGCATATTTTCGATTGTTGATGAAATGATACATTTCAAGAATGCCGGCAAGGTAGAGAAAAAATATCCCGATGAACCCGAAGAGATTAATATGGAATATAAAGAGCAAAAGCTGGCGGTTTCCATGCCGCTGTTCAATATGGGCGTCAAGGACAATGCCAGGGTAACCGGATTTGAGCTTTTAAAACGGCGGATTGCTCTGGGGATAGCCTTGTATCATACCATGGGAAGAAGTTCAGATCTATACAGCAGGCTTTATGAGGAACGCCTCATTAATGATTCTTTCCAGTTCGATGTTTCTCTCAACAAGAGCTATGGTTACCTGTCCTGGGGAGGCCAGTCTCCGGATCCGAAAAAAACAGCCGGTATAATTTCTGAAGCAATCAACGAGATAAAATCAAAGGGTATCGTGCAGGAAGCCTTCGACAGGATCAAAAAATCACAGGAGGGCATGTTTATTCGCAGCTTAAATTCAGTGGATAATATTGCTCGCGAACTTATGGATTCCTATTTTAACGATACCAATTATTTTGATGTGGGAAAAGCATATGAACAGGTTGATATTGATTATACCAACAGCGTGTTCAGGGAAGTTTTTGAAAACCGGACCGCATTGGCCGTGATTAATCCCCTTTGACATTATTCCCATTGAAAAAAATTCGGCATTAACCCCAATACATGATACAATATATAAAAAAGTTGAAAATATTGATTCATGGTATTGGAGGAACAAATATGAATTATATTGAATTTCCGAAGCTGGGCATACATCTTGACATTAATCCGGAAGCAGTATCCAACTTGTTCGGGACAAACATAAGTATCCACTGGTATGGCATTATAATAGCGGCCGCAATCATGATATCCCTTTGGCTGGCCATGAGGCAGAGCAAGAAATTCAACATAAAAGAGGATGACATTGTTGACTTATTCCTTGTTGCCCTGCCTGTTTCGATCATCTTTGCCAGGCTGTTCTACGTGGTGTTTAAATGGGAAGATTACAAGTATGATTTGGCAGGCATATTCAGAATCTGGGAAGGCGGCGTGGCCATTTACGGAGCCATTATAGGAGCTATTCTTACTGCCTATTTCTTCTCCCGTAAAAGAAAAATTGATATGCTGGATTTATGCGACTTTGCATGCGTATATCTGCCTCTTGCTCAGGCAATCGGGCGTTGGGGCAATTTTACAAACCAGGAGCTGTACGGTTCCTACACAGATCTACCCTGGGGAATGACAGGCAGTATCATAGGCAAAGAGCCGGTCCATCCCACATTTTTGTATGAATCAATTCTTAACATTATTATATTTGTGATCCTTCTTAAATTCCGCAAGAACAGGAAGGCCAAAGGCACTGTCCTGGCTTCTTACCTGATGCTTTACAGTTTTGTGCGGTTCTTGATGGAATTTTTAAGAACAGACGACTTTGGTACAGGAAATATTCGCTATAACCAGGTTGTCGCAGTCCTGGTATTCGCAGGCGCGTTCGCATGGTTTGTCTATCTTACGAAACGTGACGAGAAGGCAAAACTTGAGGCAAACAACGAAGAAATTGAAGCTAATGATATAGACCCTGGATCCGGTGAGGATTCAGAGAATGCAGAGGAGATAAAAATGGAGCATGAAAATCGGCAGGTAATGTCCGAAGAATCCCGGTCGGATGACAAGGGGGAATATAAGGAATAACAAATGGTATCATTGGAAAAGAACAAACAAGACCCTTTATTTAAAAATATTGACTGGATGATGATAGTGACGGTTCTGATTCTCAATACACTGGGATTACTGGCAGTCAGAAGCGTGTCTGTACATCTCAACCAGCCGTCACTGTTCAAAAAACAACTGATAGCCTCAATAATAGGCATATGTCTCATGAGTATCATTATGCTGATTGACTATAATGTCATAAAGTATCTGAGTGTGCCCGCATACATAGTTACCATATTATTCCTGGTATTGGTTTTGATTATCGGTGAGGGCAGGGAGGAAACCGGGACACAGGGATGGCTGGTGTTAGGTCCTGCTTCATTCCAGCCTTCTGAGTTGGGAAAGGTCACTCTTGCCATAATAGCGTCGGTATTCCTGGAACGGATTAAACAGGGAAGCGGCGGACTGAATTATATCTGGCTTGTGGTGACTTCAGCCAGTCTGGTAGGATTGGTACTCCTGCAGCCTGATTTTGGAACATCGGTAGTCTATATGTTCATGCTGGCGTGTATGATATTTATTTTCGGTATTAAATATCGTATTATTTTGATAACGCTGGGAGCATTGATCATTTCGCTGCCCATTCTGTGGTTCAGTGTCCTTGAGAAGGTTTTTAACGAAGTCCAGTTAAACAGGATATTGTCTTTTTTGAATCCTGAAGCTTATGCCAGGACAACCGATTACCAGATTCGGATGGCTATCCGATATATAGGATCAGGAATGCTGACCGGAGTGGAAAAAGGCACCGAGAAGGCGGCCAAGAATGTTCCCGTAGTTGAGAGCGATTCTATCTTTGCCGTTATAGGCGAAGAATGGGGATTTATAGGAGCGGTATTTGTAGTATCACTCTTTGTTATTCTCTTATTGCGATGTTTGTATATATCCCGGTACGCCAAAGACAAATTCGGATCCTATGTGGTTGCCGGCTTAATGGCAATGTTCCTTTTCCACTTTGTGGAAAATATAGGTATGAACTTGCGCATGTTCCCTGTTACGGGAATTCCCCTCCCGTTTATCAGCTATGGCGGTACATTCATGATAGTCTGCTATATTTCCATAGGTATAATAGCGAGTATTTCTATGAGAAGACAGAAGCCCATGTTTGAAGCATAAATGTAATATTAAAATTATGTTACAAAAAATCAATAAAGTCATCGATGATGGGATGTGTAAAACCGGCTGAACGATATATTTTGTATTTAATTAACGGAAGAATACAATATGTTGTGCTTAATAGACAACAAGGAAATATTTAATAAGGCATTTTAAAAGAAATGCCTTATTTTTATGCCTGTTATGGTACTAATGTAGGGGTTGACGGGTGCCGATACTTGGAGTAGAATACAAGTAAAGTGGTGATAAGTGGAGCAAAGTGGTGGAGGTGTGAGGATGCTGATAGGAAAATACACAAACGTATTGGACTCAAAGGGTCGTGTGTTTGTGCCTGCAGCATTCCGCGGCGATTTAGGAGACCGCTTTGTTCTCACCAGGGGCTCCGAAGAGAAGAGCCTGTACATTTATCCCATGGATGAATGGAAGAAATTTGTTGAAAAACTCCAGCAACTTCCCACTTCTAAAAAGAACAGCCGTATGATTATAAGACATTTCTGCGCAAATGCTACCAGTTGTGATATGGACAGCCAAGGCCGCATTTTAATACCGGCGGAATTAAGGGAAAAGGCTGAACTCCAAAGAGAAGTCGTTTTTATAGGTACAGTTAACCGCGTAGAGGTCTGGAGCGCTGAGAATATTAAGGAAACCGAAGTGGAAGACATCGGAAGCCTGCTTGAGTCATTGGACATTGATTTTTAATAGTAAGAAGAGGAAACTGAAATGGAGTTTGAACACAAACCCATTATGCTGGAGGAGTGCATAGAATTCCTGAAAATTCGCCAGGACGGTGTTTATCTGGACGGAACATTAGGCGGTGGAGGGCATTCATCCGAAATAGCAAAGAGACTGGGGCCCAAGGGAGTATTGATCGGGATAGACCAGGACAAAAACGCGATTGAAGCTGCAAAAAATAAATTATTAAGCATAAACAGCCAAGCAAATATAATCATTAAGCATACGAACTTTGAAAACATAAGAGAAGTATTGGAAGAACTAAAGATTGACTCCGTCAACGGTGTGCTGCTTGACCTGGGAGTATCCTCGCATCAGCTGGATGAAGGGGAAAGAGGGTTCTCTTATCAGCATGACGCGCCGCTGGACATGAGAATGAACCAGGACAGCGATTTTGACGCCCAAACCCTCGTGAATACCTGGAGCAAGGATGAAATTACTCGTATTATCCGTGAATACGGAGAAGAGAAATGGGCGGCCAGGATTGCCGAGTTCATTGTCAGGAGCAGAGAAGTACAAAAGATAAGTACAACCGGCCAGTTGGTGGAAATCATTAAGTCCGCCATACCGGCAGCGGCCCGGAGAGAAGGCCCGCATCCGGCCAAAAGGACTTTTCAGGCATTGAGAATAGCAGTGAACCGGGAGCTTGAAGTTCTTGAAAAACTGCTTGATACGGTAACTGACCTGTTAAGCAGCGGAGGGCGGCTTGTAATAATAAGTTTTCACTCTTTGGAAGACAGGATAGTTAAGAAAGCTTTTCAAAAGCAAAGCCAGGGTTGTGTTTGTCCGAAAGATTTTCCGAAATGTGTTTGCGGCTTTGAACCAAAACTAAGAATTATAACCCGAAAGCCAATAACACCGTCAGAAAGGGAGCTTGAGGAAAACCCGAGAGCAAGGAGCGCAAAACTAAGAGTTGCCGAAAAGTTATAACTACATGTATATACTTGAACTAATAAACTTTCTACTTAAGAAAAGCCTGGCATTACGGTCAGGAAAAATACAAAAGATAAAGCCTGATTATTTGATTTAACTGAGATGATTGGGCAAAGCTGCGAAAGATTTTAAAATACCTTATGATTAAACTGTTTTTTATCAGGCAGGAAACAAAAGTTAAAGTATTTAATCTACGTTAACAATTTTAATTCGATAGCATACATAAGACAAAAAAGCCAATGTACAAAAGATTTTGGGATGACTAAAGAAAAAACCTGAAAAAGCCTTTGTTATCAGGATTAAGGTACAAAAGATTTTCTATCAAAAAACCTGAAGCAGGCCACCCCTGACTTCAGGGTTTTTGATTCTTTCGAGGGTCCTAAAGAAGGAGGCGAAACGCATGGATAGGAAAAACAGGTATATCTATGGAAGTACTGCTCCTAATCTGGTCCAGCCGGCAGAACAACCATTGGAACAACAGAGGGTTAAAAGAAGACAAAAAACCCGTCCTGTTCCACAAAAGTCCAACATTCCAAAAGCAAGGCTGGTATTTGCAGTGCTTTTTGTTGCCGGTGTATGCTTCGTTATCCTGTATCGTTTTTGCCTTATTACAGAACTGAATTCCCGTATGGGAGCCTTAACTGAAAAATATAACCGACTTCGCGATGAAAACCGGATGTTGAATGTGGAGATTGAAACGAGCATAGATCTTAACCGGGTCAAGGAAATAGCCGAAACTAAGCTAAAGATGCATACTCCCGATTCGTACCAGTTAGTTTTGGTCAGTGTGCCTAAAAGCAATTACAGTGTTGTTTTGGATCACGAGTATATAGACAACACAGTCCGTAATTCTTCTCTTATGGAAAGAATAATCGATACCGCAAAAGCGGTTCTGCACAGATAGCCGGTTTGAAACAACAGGATTCTCGGACAATGCTAAGGTTTTTATTAAACAGACAAGAAATATCATGAACGCTAATATATATAAGTTAGAAGTAAGAGGGGACAAAGGATTGATCTTTTGGTTTGATAAAATCAGTCTGGTGTCCTTTTTTATAACAGGAGACTGATTCATGAAAGGCGGAAATAGCAGGCACCGAAAAAGAATCATGGAAAAGACTGCTGCAAAAAACTTAAGAAAAGTACCGAATAATAAGAATACCCCTGACAGACCCAGCAGCATTAAGCTTAAAAAGAGAGAGTTCTTTATGCTCTTGCTTTTTACTGCTTCGCTGCTTTTTTTAATATACCGATTAGGACACATTCAATTCGTTAAAGGCGAAGAATATCAGAGAATGGCTTATAGCAATCAGACACAAAAAAGGCAGATCAACCCCAAGAGGGGCACCATATATGACAGAAACGGCAAAGGTCTTGCTATAAGCGCATCTGTGGATACAATAGGAGTAAATCCAAAGGAATTAAGGGATGAGGTAAAGGGAGACGAAACCAGATTAAGAACAATTGCAAACGACCTGGCGGACATACTGGGAATGGATTCGGAAGATATCATGAAAAAGTTCCTGGCCAATACCCGTTTTGAATTCATTAAGAAAAAGGTTGACCGTGATATCGGCGCAAAGGTCAGGGCTTATGTGACCAATGCCGGTTTGTGGAGCATTTATGTGGATGAAGACTCTAAAAGATACTATCCTAAAGGCAATCTGGCATCCCATGTTCTTGGTTTTACGGGTACCGATGACCAGGGGTTAAGTGGTATAGAACTGGTACTTGAAAGTACCCTGAAAGGTGTTCCGGGGAAAATAATGAATGAAGTGGATGTCCTGGGACGCCAGGTCAGCTTTTCCAGGGAACGGTATATCGATGCCATAGACGGTTACAATGTATATCTTACCATCGACGAGACCATACAGTATTTGGCAGAGAAGGCCATGGACCAGGCAGTTCTCGACTATAATCTCAAGCGCGGTGCCACATGTATTGTAATGGATCCTAACACCGCGGAAGTCCTGGCATTGGTATCAAAACCGGATTTCGACCCTAACGATCCTGACGCTTTGCCTTTCGGGGTCCAGGATGATGACTGGAAAGGCTTCAATGATCCGGAAGACAGCAAATATCTCTGGCAGACGGTTTTCAGGAACAAGGCCGTAATGGATACTTACGAGCCGGGTTCGGTTTTCAAGGCAATAACCGCCGCGGCTGCCATAGAGGAGAATATAGTGAGTCTCAATACTCCTGAAGTATGCAAGCCCATTTCCCTGGCGGGCCATACCATAAATTGCTGGAAAAAAGGCGGCCACGGTCCGGAGGATTTTCTGCATGCGGTTTACAATTCCTGTAATCCTGTTTTTGTTAAAACAGCGCTGGATCTGGGCATAAATAAATTCTACAACTACTTCAGATTGTTCGGGTTTACCGAAAGGACCGGCATAGAGCTCCAGGGTGAGCCGACAAACGAGGAATACAGGAATCTCCAGCATAAGGATCCGAAGGAGATAGACCTTGCGGTTTCATCTTTCGGACAACGTTTCCAGATAACTCCCATCCAAATGATTACCGCGTATTGCGCCATAGCAAACGGCGGAAACCTGATGAAACCCACGATAATAAAACAGATAACCGACAGCGAAGGCAATATTATCAAGAAGTTCGAACCCCAGGTGGTCAGAAAAGTAATATCGGAAGAGACGGCAGCGATTGTCCGCCAGGCTCTGGAAGGCGTCGTATCGGAGGGTACGGGCAAAAACGCATATGTTGCCGGTTACAGGATCGCTGGTAAAACCGGAACTTCCCAGACTCTCCAAACTGACTCCGAAGGCCGTTATATAGTATCATTCATGGCCATCGCCCCTGCAAACAAGCCCAGGGTATGTGTACTTGTCGTGCTGGATCACCCCCAGGTCGACATGAATTTGAGATCCGGCGGTATTCTGGCGGCTCCTGTGGCCGGAAAACTGACCGAGGAGATCCTTAAATATTTGCAGGTGGAAAGAGAGTATACCGAAAAAGACAAGCAGGAAATGACCCAGGAAGTTTATGTGCCCAACGTAATAGGGCTTACCGCGGCTGAGGCGGAGGATAAGCTTAAAGCCTTCGGACTGAAGTTCATGTACGAAGGAGAACTTTCAGGCCCTGATGCCATTATATATAATCAAACGCCAAAAGCTGACTTTTCTATCCCACAAAATTCGACTATAATTCTATATACCGAAGAAAACAGGGCCGAGACGGTCGTAACCATGCCTGATTTAACAAACAGGACCGTTTCTGAGGCTATTGAGGCATTGGAGAGAATAGGCCTTAATATCCGCATAAGGGGCAGCGGATTAGCACAGAAACAGGAATACCCGCCCGGAACCCCGCTGAAAAAAGGCCAGGTGGTAGAGGTAAGCTTTGTGGAAATGATAGGAGATTAATGGTTTTGGATATAATTTAAACTTGGTGACCCAAATGTCATTCTGAGCGAATTCGGTAAACCCGATGTCATTCTGAGCGTCAGCGAAGAATCTTAGAGTTCCATCGATTCCGCCAGCGCTCCGCTCAGGATGACTACCCATGTCACTCTGAGCGAAGCGAAGAACCTTATTGGAATGACTCTTGCCTTCCTAATCCTGGCTTATTTGCCGATATATATTGAGAGGTGTATTATATGCTTTTAAAAGAACTGTTAAAGAATATAGACGTTATACAAACAGACGGCAGCTCGGATATTGAAATCCGGGGCGTTACCTATGACTCAAGGAAAGCTCTTCCGGGATATCTCTTCGTATGCATAGACGGTTTTGCCACCGACGGCCATCTATTTGCCCAGCAGGCGGTGGATAACGGTGCAACGGCGCTTGTGGTGGAGAAAGACGTTTCAATCGTCGGAGAGGTGACTATCATAAAAGTTCCGGATACCCGTGAGGCCTTGGCGGCCATATCGGCAGAATGGTTCGGCCATCCTTCGAAAAATATGACTCTGATAGGCATTACCGGCACTAAAGGGAAAACCACAACCACTTACATGGTACGATCAATCCTGGAGAAAGCCGGAAACACGGTCGGGCTGATAGGTACCGTTGCCAATTGTATAGGAAACGAAAAAATACCCGCAAGGAGAACTACTCCTGAATCTTACGATTTGCAGGAAATGTTCGAGAAAATGCGGGATAAAGGCGCCGACACGATAGTAATGGAAGTATCGTCACAGGGGCTTAAGCTTCATCGGGTCTCGTCCTGTGATTTTGACATAGGTGTTTTTACAAATTTCTCAAAGGATCATATCGGCGGATTTGAGCATCCCGACATGGAGGATTATTTCAATTCCAAAAAGAAGCTGTTCCGGCTTTGCAAAAAGGGTATTGTCAACATAGATTCACCCCAGGGAGAAATAATTGCAAAAGAAGCAGAATGTGAAATATATACATTCGGTATTGAGAAAGAAGCCGATGTTAAGGCAAAAAATATCATTACCCACTCGGATTCCGTTGAATTTGATTGCATAACGCCGTGGTTTACCGAAAAAATTAAGGTATCGGTTCCCGGATTGTTCAGTGTATATAACGCTATGGCCGCAATTTCGGTATGCGGGCTGCTGGGAGTCCCGTCCCAGGCTGTAAAGGACGGGCTAGTAAACGTGCAAATACCCGGACGGGCTGAGATTGTTCCCACACCGGGAAAGCCCTACACCGTTATGATTGATTATGCTCATACACCCGACAGCCTTGAAAATATACTTTCAACAGTAAAGGGCTTTGTTAAAGGACGTCTTATAAGCGTGTTCGGATGCGGCGGCGACAGGGACAAATCAAAACGCCCTGTTATGGGGGAGATTTCAGGAAGAATAGCTGATTTTACCATCATTACGTCAGATAATCCCAGGACCGAGGTTCCATCCGCTATTCTGGCCGATATTGAAGCCGGAATTAAGCGTACCGACGGCAAGTATACGGTAATTGAGGACAGGACCGAAGCAATCCGGTATGCGATGAATTATGCGCAAAAGGATGATATCATAGTACTGGCCGGTAAAGGCCACGAAACATATCAGATATTCAAAGACAAGACCATTCACTATGATGAAAGGGAAATCATTGCGAACATACTTAGGGAAGGGTGACGATATGAAGGCATTAAGCGCAGGAACTATTGCCGGAATGGTCCAGGGAAGGCTTGACGGTTCATCGGAAATCATTGTGAATCAAATATCGATAGATTCCCGGACGTTAAAGAAGGGTTCGCTTTTTATTGCCATAAAAGGTGAACGTTTTGACGGTCATGATTATATCCGGCAAGCCGTGGATAACGGCGCGTCCCTCGTTATGGCGCGGGAGGGGACAACAATTCCCGGAAAGGTTCCTGCCATATTTGTTGCAGATACATTGGAAGCTCTCGGCAAGCTTGCCCATGAATACAGGAAACTCTTCAAAATACCTGTAATCGCTGTTACGGGAAGTGTAGGGAAAACCAGTACCAAGGAAATGATAGCGGCAATATTGTCGGCAAAGTATAATGTTCATAAAAGCAAGGGGAATTTTAACAATGAAATAGGCCTTCCTCTTTCGGTATTGGAACTGGAAGATGGGCATGAGGCGGCAGTCTTCGAAATGGGAATGCGCGGATTCAACGAAATCAGCGCGCTTTCCAGGATTGTCAATCCTGATATCGCTGTGATTACCAACATAGGGATCTCCCATATTGAAAGACTTGGCTCAAGACAAAACATACTGAAAGCCAAGCTGGAGATTTTAGACGGCATGGACGATAAGGGGATAGTCATACTAAACGGCGATGATGAACTGTTATCGGGATTAAAAGGTTTGCTGAAACAAAAAACCATATTTTACGGAATCGACGAAAACCAGGATGTATGGGCATATGACCTGACTTCAAAGGGAGAAGAGGGAGTATACTTCCAGGTAAAAAGCGGGAATAAAGATATGAAGCTTTTTATACCCGCCCCCGGAATACATAACGTACACAATGCCCTCGCAGGAATAGCGGTTGCAGAAGTTCTCAACATGAGCGAAGATGAGATAAGAAGAGGTATGGAAGACTATACCGGCGAGCAAATGCGCCTTAGTATCGAGGAGAAAGACGGAATTAAATTTATAAATGACTCCTATAATTCCGCCCCGTCTTCAATGACCGCCGCCATAAATGTACTATGTGAAATTGCCGGTGAAAGAAGAAAGTGGGCTATTATAGGCGATATGCTTGAGCTTGGGGACTGGGCGAAGGAGGCTCATAAAAAAATAGGCAGACTTGTTTCAAAATCCGGCATAGAATATATGGTAGCCATAGGAAGCCTGGCGAAATGGTATGTGGAGGGAGCAAATGAAAACCCCGGCTCAATAACAGTTACCAAATTATTTGCCAGTCCTCAGGAAGCCAAACCATATATTAAAACCCTGGTTCAGAAAGGAGATGTTCTTCTGTTCAAGGGCTCCCGCATGCTGAAACTGGATCTTCTGGTACAGGAGCTTCTTTCGGAAGAACTGAATAAATATGCTTAATATGCTTAAGAACGTGCCTCCTCAGATAATTGTATTTTTTATCAGCTTTCTTCTGGCGCTGGTAGCCGGAAAGCTGTTTATACCGTTGCTTAGGAGGCTTAAATTCGGTCAGATAGAAAGGGAGGAAGGTCCCCAGAGCCATAAAGTCAAACAGGGTACGCCTACGATCGGAGGAATAATTTTTCTGCTCCCTGTTGTTCTGATTGGGATTATTTACAGTTTTTTTGATTCCAGGATTCTATCCCTTGTCCTTGTGACAATGGGATTTGCTTTTGTCGGTTTTCTTGATGATTACTTGAAAATAAGAAAAAAGAACAATGAAGGCCTTTTGCCGATGCAGAAAATGACAGGGCTTTTAATTGTGGCCGGCATTTTTACCTGGTATGCGGTTTCTTTTACTGAAGAAGCCAGGATGCTTATTTTGCCGTTTTTGGGGTACTATAATCCTGTAACCATGTCGTTGGTCATCGCCATTCCGTTTATAATATTTGTCCTGGTGGCTTTTACCAATGCCGTGAACCTTACCGACGGCCTGGATGGTCTTGCGGGATCGGTGACCATAATAGTATTGCTGTTTTACAGCCTGGTCACAATGTTTAACAGTGAGTGGAATTATATAAGAATCTTCTGTGCCGCAATGGCCGGCGGCATACTGGGTTTTCTGGTATACAACCTTTACCCGGCAAAAGTCTTTATGGGCGATACCGGCTCCCTGGCCATAGGGGGCGCGCTTGCGTCAACGGCCGTTTTAACCGGAACTCCAATATTTTTAGGATTGGCAGGAATAATCTACGTTGCAGAAACATTATCTGTAGTGATACAGGTTATTTATTTTAAGAGAACGGGGAAGAGAGTTTTCCTTATGGCGCCTCTTCACCACCACTACGAGCATAAGGGCTGGAGTGAGACTAAGGTGGCAATTGTATTTACTATTGTAACCATATTCAGCAGTGTTTTAGCTTTTCTTCTTTTGAGGTGATTCGGTTGAGAAAAAGGGAGTACGATTTTTGGATCCTTTTTACAGTATTAGTCATGCTGGCTATGGGTGCAGTTATGGTTTTCAGCGCCAGCTCATACAGTGCCCAACATTACCAGAACAACAAGTATTACTTTCTTGTAAGACAGTTGCTTTGGGGAACAGTTGGCGTAATCAGCATGTTTGTCTTTTCGAACATTGACTATCATAGGATTGCCGCCTGCTCGCCCATACTTATGCTGATGAGCACGGTTTTGCTGGGATTGGTTCTCATTCCTGGAATAGGAACCGTTATCAACGATTCAAGACGCTGGATTGATCTTAAAGTTACCACGTTTCAGCCGTCAGAGTTTACCAAGATTGCCATCATACTTTTCTTATCCTTTAGTCTCTCAAAAAACAGTCATAAATTAAGGTACTTATTCACGGGACTTATGCCGTACCTTTTTGTTGTAGGCGTAAACGCGGCCTTGCTGTACTTTGAGCCGCATATGAGCGCTATTATACTAATTACACTGGTATCAGTGATAATCCTGTTTTGTGCCGGCGCCAGGATAAGCCACTTTTTATTGCTTTCGGTTCCTGTGGGAGCAGTGGGCTGGCAGCTTATAATAAGCCAACCGTACCGTGTCGAACGTATAATGGCGTTTATGGATCCGTTCAAATATAGTCAGGACGAGGGCTTCCAAGTTGTAAACTCCCTGTATGCCATTGCTTCGGGATCGGTTTTCGGAAGGGGACTGGGTAGAAGTCTTCAAAAAAACCTATATCTTCCCGAACCACATAATGACTTTATATTCGCCATATTAGCAGAAGAGCTGGGATTTGTGGGGGCTGTCACGGTAATTATTCTGTTCATGCTTTTTATCTGGAGAGGTATGAAGGTTGCCATGAACGCTTCCGACATGCTGGGAAGCCTCATAGCCGTAGGAATTACTTCATTAATTGCCCTGGAAGCCATAATCAATATCGCGGTGGTTACATCCACCATTCCTACTACCGGTATGCCGCTTCCTTTCTTCAGCGCGGGCGGTACCTCGACGGTTTTCCTGTTGACATCAGTGGGAATATTGCTTAATATCTCAAAAGGAACTACTTCGACAAATTTCAGCATAATCAGAAATGATCAGGATGAATATGGAATGAAGCGAAGTTTTTCGTCGCGGAAAGTCGGTGAATTATGAAATATATAATTTCAGGCGGTGGTACCGGGGGCCATATATATCCCGGTATTGCTATTGCAAAGGAGATTCTTTCAAATGAACCGGACGCGGAGATCCTGTTTGTCGGAACCAAACACGGGCTGGAAAGCAGGCTTGTTCCCCGCGAAGGTTTCAATATTAGGTTTATCGATGTGAAAGGTTTTAAAAGAAAACTGTCTTTTGATACGTTTAAAACAGTCGGGAAACTGGTAAAAAGCTTCGGCTCAATAATAAAAATTTTAAAAGAATTTAAGCCTGACGCCGTTATCGGTACCGGAGGTTATGTCTGTTTTCCCGTGGTGTTTATTGCTGCCTTAAAAAAAATACCGACAATAATTCATGAGCAGAACGCTTTTCCCGGCATTGCGAATAAAGTTCTTGCCCGCTATGTCGACGAGGTTGCCATAAGCTTTGAGGAGGCCCGTTCAAGATTCAAAGGCAGAGCAAGGATAACGCTTACAGGAAATCCTATAAGAAAGGACCTGTTCCTGTATGACCGGAAAAAAGCAAGAGAAAACCTCGGGATAGCCGAAGACGTACCCCTGGTGGTAATATTCGGCGGAAGCCTTGGCGCAGAACACATAAACGAATGTGTCAGGGATATGATAAACCTGTATGGCAATGAAATAACATATAATCTTATCCTGGCCACAGGGATGAAACATTACGAAACGATTATGAGAGATATAAAGGCGCCTCTTCCCGACAATATCCAGGTGGTGCCGTATATCTACAATATGGGCGAAGTATTGGCGGCTGCCGATCTTGCCGTTACAAGAAGCGGAGCTATAACTGTAAGCGAACTGTCAGCGCTGGGCGTGCCCTCCATACTTATTCCTTCCCCCTTTGTTGCCGAGAATCACCAGGAATATAACGCAAGGGCGCTTGAAAACAAGGGCGCTGCGGTTGTTATACTGCAAAGTCAGCTTACCCACGAGATTCTCTACGGGCAGATCCAGAAACTTATAAAAAACAAGGAACTTAGAAAAAGAATGGGCTCAGCTGCAAAAAAAAGCGGCATTAAAAACGCCGCTCCGGAGCTTTATTACCTGGTTAAAAAAGCCATAAACAGAAAAAATACTCAGTCTTAAAAGGTTGTAGACCGGATTTAGAAACACTCTGATACTACTATTTCAGTTGGTAAATATTTGATTCAGGGCTTTTCCTGTATAACAAATAATTATTTTCACAGCGGAATACCCTTGATTGTATGGGTCCTGATATAGTGCCAAAGGGATGAGTGTACCTTCATTTAAATACTTGCGGGCTTCATCATATAAATCATATGCGAAAACCATAATCTGATCACGGCGGTTCGATTCGCATATGGCACGAATACCGCCATATACGCCGGCGCCGGCATAAAAGAATATATTTGCATCCGGATGGTTGTTTAATACATACTGGGTCTGGATATAGGTCTGTAAATCATCATCGTGAGTCTTGGCTATCACTTCTGTAGACAGCCCGGGATATTTTTCATTGATAGCGCTGCGTAATCCTTTGATGCGAAGCTCAACGGAGATGAAGCTTTTATATCACCTGTATTTATGATATAATATTATGACAGTAATGGAGATATATTTTAAAGGGGCCATCCCCCTTTATTTTTTTGTGAAATTTTTGTTAGGGGAAGAAATTTATCATATATATGATATATATGTAAATTGCGAGGTTTTTGCGTATAATGCGGTCAACCCCGCATTTGTAACACCATTTTACCGGAAGCATATTATGAAATGTGTTCACTACTTTGCTTCCGGGGGTGTTTTGCGTGAGCAATCTCATAATTGCCGGAGGTTCAAGGCTGAGCGGTATAATAGAAATTCCAGGAGCCAAAAATTCTGTTTTACCCGTACTTGCCGCCACGCTCTTGAACAATGGTACCAGCATTCTTGAGAATTGCCCGGAATTGGACGATGTCATAACCATGCTGGAAATACTATCTGCTTTAGGGTGCAAAACTAAGAAAAAGGGTTCACGTATAGAGGTCGATGCGTCAAATCTTACAAGTTCGTGTATTCCTGAAGTACTGGCTAAGAGAATGAGATCTTCAATAATTATCCTGGGGGCAGTTCTTGCAAGGTGCGGTGAGGTTCTTGTCAGTTACCCCGGCGGATGCGAAATAGGTATGAGACCTATCGACATGCATCTTCGAGCGCTTGAACAGATGGGAGCGGAGGTTGACGGCCTTAAGCATGGTATGCTGAAAGTCAAAGCCGCAAAGCTCCAGGGCTGCGAGATATTATTGGATTATCCGAGCGTAGGCGCTACCGAAAACATTATGCTGGCCGCTACCTATGCCGAAGGAGAGACGCTGATCAGGAACGCGGCAAAGGAACCTGAGATAGAGGACCTGCAGAACTACCTGAATCAAATGGGTGTCAATGTAACTGGAGCCGGGACAGGTGTTATAAGGATTCAGGGAACTAAGGGGATAAAGGCTGAACCCGTTCATACGATTATTCCGGATCGAATTGTAGCTGGTACATACCTGGCGGCAGCTGCCGCAACCGGAGGAAGCCTGGTGATTACAGGCGTGGAATATGACCATATCGGATCAATTCTTTATTGTCTAAGACGAACAGGATGCAAGATAAAAAATTACTCAGGCGGTGTAGTAACCTTGGAATCCGAAGGGAGACTTAAAGCCCTGGATCTTGTGCGAACGTCTCCGTATCCTGGTTTCCCTACTGATATGCAGCCTCAGATTGTTGCACTTTTGACAAAGAGCGAAGGCACCAGCGTAGTGGTGGAAACGGTCTTTGAAAACAGGTTCCGTTATACCGAGCAACTGCAGAAAATGGGCGCGGATATCAGCATCCAGGGAAGGACGGCGATTATAAGAGGAGTTGAGAGCCTGAAAGGGGCTTCCGTTGAAGCCAGGGATTTAAGAGGCGGGGCTGCCCTTATTATAGCCGGACTTATGGCAGAAGGCGAAACAATTATTTCCGGGGTCAACTACATTGACAGGGGCTATGAAAGAGTGGAAAATGTGCTGTCAAAGGTAGGCGCAAAGATTAGAAGAGTTGAAGACTGATTCCGGTGTGGTATAATTATAATATTATTCCTGGGTTAGTGCTAAATGAACCAATACAGTTAATTAGCACAGAGGGAGTTATGAAAAAAAAAGAACGTGCTAAAACAAAACTAAAAATATTTATATCCGTTTTGGTATTGGCTCTGGGCCTAGTTATTCTGCTTTTTGCTCCTTTTTTCAATATTAAATCCATTGAAGTAGAGGGTAACAGCAGATACACGGCTCAGGAAATAATAGAAACTTCAGGAATAATGATTGGCGAAAACGGGTTTCGCAAGTTAAGACTGGACCCGGAAGCCATATTGGAGCTGAGGCTCTTGGACAATGAAGAGAGAATAATGCAACTGCCGTATGTAAAAACATGTACTGTAAAGATTGTTTTTCCGGACAAAATTAAAATACATATTACCGAAAGAGAACCTGCTGCATATATAGTTCACTTTGACAATTATTTAACGGTAGATTCACAGGGATATGTCCTGGAAGCCGGAACCAGCCCGCCTGAAGGTTTGAAGGAAATACGGGGCATTGATTTCAAAAAGTATACCATCGGGCGACAGTTGGAAGAATCGAAAATAGAACTGATACAAACCGGTGTTGACATAATCAATACCGTTTATAACTCTGATAAAAACACCGATGTGAAGCTCTCGGACGTATTGGACTGGGTTGATATGGTTAGTGAGACTAGTGCCATAATGTCTCTGGACAATAGAATTATTGTCAGATTCAACCCAAAGGACAAGCTTCAGTATACAATAGATTTTACCAAGGAGATTTTTTTTAAGAAAATAAGCACCAAAGAGACTGGAAGATTAGAGTTCTTAGGTAATCAAAACCCGAGTTTTATACCCGATTAAGTTACTTGTTTAAGGAGGGGTTCCATGATAGCTTTGCTTGGACTCATTGCCGGATTGTTGATAGGCATTTTTATACCGGTTCACATACCGCAGGCCTATTCCAATTACGCCGCAGTCGCGATTTTGGCGGCTTTGGATTCGATTGTGGGAGGATATTCGGCATCGCTTGAAGGGAAATTCAACATAAAGATATTTTTATCAGGATTTTTTGCCAATTCATTCACTGCCGCCCTGCTGGCGTATATCGGCGATAAACTGGGCATCCAGATACATCTGGCTGCTATTTTCGCATTCGGTAACCGTATATTCCTCAATATCGGCAATATAAGAAGGAAACTCATCAAGGCGGATGATATATAATAACACTATATATATTACAAAAAACATGCTGTTTTTTCGTAAAGCCCCAATATATTGAGTTTGGAGGAATGGTTTTTTCAAGAAAATTATTGCTTTTGCATGGGTTTAAAATATATAATAGTATTAATGGCATATATAATAGTTTGCAGGTGTTTAAAACTTGATTTACGCAAGATAAGTTATTATGTGATACTAATTTTCATTTAATAAAATGACGGATTACTTCAGAAGGGGTATATGCCCCGGGTTCGAGTTTCGTCGATTAGAAAACCGTTGAAAATTATTAATATACGTACTCGGGTAGGTTATATAAGGAGGATACAAAAGTGTTGGAATTTGATATTGATATGGATAATTTTGCACGTCTGAAAGTCGTTGGTATCGGCGGTGGGGGGAATAACGCCGTAAACCGGATGATTGCGTCAGGTATGCGCGGTGTAGAGTTCATTGCTGTAAATACCGATAAACAGGCATTATTCCTTTCCCAGGCAAACACAAAAATCCAAATTGGCGACAAGTTAACAAAAGGGCTCGGAGCGGGAGCAAATCCGGAAATCGGTGAGAAGGCCGCAAACGAGAGCCGCGATGAAATTGCAATGGCCATCAAGGATGCCGATATGGTCTTTGTAACTGCGGGTATGGGCGGCGGAACAGGAACAGGAGGTGCTCCGGTTGTTGCGCAAATTGCCAAGGAAATGGGTATCCTTACGGTAGGCGTTGTTACCAAGCCGTTCCTCTTTGAAGGCAAAAAGCGCATGATGCAGGCCGAAGCCGGAATAGAGGCATTGAAAGCAGTAGTTGATACGTTGGTTACAATTCCCAATGACCGACTGCTTCAAATTGCCGATAAAAAAATGCCGCTGGTTAAAGCCTTTAACTTGGCCGATGATGTATTAAAACAGGGCGTACAGGGTATTTCGGATTTAATAGCCGTGCCCGGCCTTATAAATCTTGACTTTGCCGATGTCAAGACAATCATGATGGACACAGGAATAGCACATATGGGCATAGGAAGGGCATCGGGCGAAAACAAGGCTGAGGAAGCCGCAAGACAGGCAATATCAAGTCCATTGCTGGAAACTTCAATTGATGGGGCCAGAGGTGTTCTCCTTAATATAACAGGCGGGCCGGATCTTGGATTACAGGAAGTAAATCTTGCAGCAGAGCTTATTCAATCTTCAGCTGATCCGGATGCCACTATTATTTTCGGTGCTGTAATAGATGACAACTTAAAAGATGAAATAATTATTACAGTTATAGCAACAGGCTTCGACAAGGCCATAGAGAGCAGGAAACCCGGGTACCTGTTCGGCGCCGACACCAAGAAACCGTTGCAGACCGAGCCTTCCAAACCAAGCATTATTGTGGATGATGATATTGATGGGCCTGAAATTCCCACCTTCTTAAAACGCAAAGGTTTTAGATAGTACATAAATAATTCAATAATTAGTTTACAACTAAGTAAAATCACAATTGGCAGCATAAAAGTTGTAAAACTATTAAGACTTCTCTTTATGACATCTTATTGGAGCAAAGCTCCCTCAATGGTCATTATGAGCGGAGCGAGGCGGAGTTGAAGGATCTTATTTACAGAACGGAACTAACAAATTTACGGGACATTCCATAAAACGGAATGTCCTTTTTATCTATTTTTCGGTTGACAGCCCAATTCTGTAATTGTATAATTTTAAAGCGGTTGCTTTTTAACTGCATTTTAAAACATATGCCAATTTAGCTCAGGCGGTAGAGCAATTCACTCGTAATGAATAGGTCGGGGGTTCGATTCCCCCAATTGGCTCCAGAGTATTTAAACTAGGCGGTTTTTCGAGAAAAAATCTCGAAAGACCGTTTGTTTTTTTATATCCATCTGGTTCCATATTGATTCCAACTCCAAAGATAGTGTACGAATAAAACTAAACATTCGCTGAGAATGCACATAGAGGTGTAAAAAAGGATAGTGTCTTGTCAAGTGGTGTAAAATGATTTCTACTTTATCATTTTTTCACCTCATTTATGTAATAAAGCTACTGGTGTCAATGTAAATTCATTTATCGATGTAATCTTTGACATTGATTCCAG